>CADBOM010000060.1 GCA_902796325.1 uncultured Coriobacteriaceae bacterium | reverse complement strand
CGACTACGGCGTCAACACCCATATGGGAAAGCGCGTATACGCCAACTTCAACTTCACATGCGTGGATTGCGCCGACGTGTTCATAGGCGATGATGCCTTCATAGGCCCAAACGTGAGCCTGCTCACTCCCCTGCATCCATTCAGATGGCAGGAGCGCAACCAGTTCATGAAGCCAAATGGTATTCCAGGCGATAAGGAGAAGGCCTTGCCCATCCACATAGGCAAGAACTGCTGGATAGCTGGCAATGTGACGATCTGCGGCGGAGTGACCATTGGAGAAGGTTGCGTGATCGGCGCTGGAGCCGTGGTTACACGCGATATTCCCGCTAACTCGCTTGCAGTTGGAGTTCCGGCCAAGCCTATCAGGCAGATAACCGAATCCGATTCCGTCGAATAAGATGCGCCGGATGAGAAGGACGCGACGTAAACCACTCCACATTCGTGACGCAATGCACAACGTAATGTCACAAATCCTTGACATCCAGATGACGTAAAAGCGGCATACTCGACGATGTGAAAAACTAACGCCACTTCAAGCCTCTCAACACATAAGGAGACCACATGTTGCAGCAAGGCCAAGCAGTTTCCGTAAATTACTCGATCACGCTGGATAACGAGCTCACATACTTCAGTACATGGAAAGGCGGATCGCCTGCACAGATGACCATCGGCGACGGCTCTATCCTGCCGAGCTTCGAGCGCGAGCTTGTTTCGATGAATCCCGGCGAGCGCAAATCGTTCAGGTTGGAGCCATCCGAGGCGTTTGGCGAGTACGATCCAAACGGAATTATCGAGCTCAGCGCCGCAGATGTTCCAAGGGCAAACGAGCTTCCGGTTGGAAAAATCGTGGAATTCGAGACCACCGAGGGCAAGGCAAAGGCCAAGGTCATGAGCGTCGACGACGTTGTGGTGCGCCTCGACCTCAACCACGAACTCGCAGGTCAGGCCCTGAATATCGAGATCGAGCTTCTGTAGTCGGCTTCTTCTCCTGCCAGCCAACGACATTCGTCAATCTTTCTTGAAAACCTGCTGAATGCCGCGGTTCAGTTGCCTTCAAGCGTGGGGGTTCATCATCTGGTTCACAAACGAACCTATGAAAACCCACGCGAGGAGGTTCCATGAACCATACGGCAATCATCCCAACGCTCAACCCAACGCAACGGTTGACGCAGTTGGTCGAGCAGCTCGTATGCCTTGGTCTCACGCAGATTCTCGTTGTAGACGACGGCAGCGATGCCTCATGCGATGGCATTTTCGAACAACTAAAGCAAACTGGTGGCCACAATGCGAACGTGCACGTAATCCACCACGATTGCAATCGCGGAAAGGGCGCCGCGATAAAGACCGCCCTTCAGGCGATTGGCACGGTGTTCCCCAATTCAGAGGGATTCGTCACGGTTGATGGCGATGGGCAGCACCTTCCGCAAGACGTCTACCGTGTATGCGCCGAACAGCACGCGCATCCGGGCGAAATCGTGATTGGCACCAGAGACTTCAAATCCGAAGGCGTTCCGCTCCGAAGCCGAGCTGGAAACACCTTCTGCTCTTTGTACTTCAAACTGGACACCGGCAAACACTGCCCCGACACTCAGACGGGATTGCGTTGCATCCCAACGTCCCTCATCTCCTTTGCATTGGAAGTTGAGGGAACCCGCTACGAATACGAGATGAACTTCCTGCTCAAAGCCGTGAAGCAGGGCATTGCAGTTAGATATGTGTCGATTGCCACTGTTTACGAGGACGGAAACTCGGAGTCGCACTTCGACACCGTGAAGGACTCCCTTAGAATCTTCGCATCGCTTGCGCGCTTCACGGCAGCTTCTGTGGCTAGCACCATAATCGATCTGACGATCTTCGCGCTCATCATGGCGCAAATAGGAGCCATATACGCGTTGGCGGTACCGATGGCCACGGTTTTGGCCCGGATGATATCCGGAGGCGTGAACTTTACGCTTAACCGGCACTGGAGCTTTGGGTCAAACGGCAGGGCAAGCGTGGAAGCGGTGAAATACGCAATCCTATTCGTCTGCCTCATGTGCGCATCGTCCGCACTGGTATGGATGCTTGCATTCCTGCCAATCCCAATCGTTGTGGTGAAGATGCTGGTGGATGGATCGCTATTCGTCGTGAGCTATTTCGTGCAGCACAACTGGGTGTTCAAGAACCGGGGACAGAAGAACCTGGAGCTCCCGTCACCTGCAAACGTATCCGAGAATTCCAATTGCGACGAGAGGAGAAGCCGTGCCCTGGGATCCAACCAAAATGACTGAAGAAAACGGCAGCGATAGCCAAAACAGCGGCACTGTAAATCGTGCGAACCACGAAGCCAACGGAAAGGCAGACCAAGCCAATGACAGCGGAGTTAACAGTATAGACGACAGCGGTGCCGCGTGCGAAACTGGCCGCAAGTCCAACTACAAAACCGGCCGCCAATCCAACCGCCAGACTGGCCGCAAAGTTGGCAAGCGAGCAGCCTTTGCCATCACTTATGGGGTGGTACTCGTGGCTTTCACCGGGTATGTGCTGTTCGACACATTCGCGTTATCACGGGTGCAAGCATCGGCCAGCGAGATAAACACATCCAGCATAGTGGCAAGCTCTACCCAGGGCTCGTCGGATGCAACCTCTTCGAGCTCGACTTCTGGTAAATCGGGATCATCCTCCAATTCATCTAGCTCTAGCTCGAGCAGCAGCTCTAGCTCTTCTGCCAAGGTTACCAGCAACTCGTACTCCGACGAGAACATGCAGATCAGCATCACCACCGAGCGCGAGTACGACACCAATATATACATAGTGGATGTGCAGGTATCGAGCGCGGAGTACCTCAAGACCGCCCTTGCCAATGCCCAGTACGGGCGCAACATCAAGGAAACCACGTCGGAGATGGCTGAAGACAACAACGCCGTGCTGGCCATTAACGGCGACTACTACGGGTTCCGCGACGACGGGTACGTGATTCGCAACGGAGTGCTGTACCGCAGCACTGCCTCCAGCGGAACCGACGCGCTGGTGATCTATGGAGACGGAACCATGGCATCTGCAGACGAGGACGAAGTGTCCGCTTCCCAGCTGCTGCAAGACGGAGCGTGGCAGGTGCTTTCATTCGGCCCCACCCTTGTGGAAAACGGACAGGTGGTAGTAGGAGAGAACGCAGAGGTAAGCCAGGCAAAAACCAGCAATCCGCGCACGGCAATCGGAATGATCTCTCCTCTCCACTACGTAATCGTGGTGTCCGATGGACGTACCAGTGAAAGCGAAGGGCTTTCACTATACGAGCTGGCTCAGGTGTTCGAAGAGCAAGGATGCACCTATGCATACAACCTGGATGGCGGCGGATCCACCACGCTGTGGTTCAACGGCCAGATAATCAACAATCCAACCGATGGCCGCTCTGGCGGCGAGAGAGAAGTGAGCGACATTGTCTACTTCGGATAACTCATATACCGGCAACGCATTCACAAATGCCGACGTCACAATGAGTTCTGTAGAGAGCTACAGGAGAAGCAACTACGGTCATCAGCCAGAAGGGAGAACAGTAGCCCACCGATTAGAAGACAGACGCACGGGAGGCCAGCAGGCAGAAGTCGGTCGGACGAAAAACCGCTGGAACCAGCAGGTAAACACAGCTCAACCCCTTCGGATGCCGTCGTGGAAGAGGGTTTCGGTACACTATCTGGTTGCTTCTGCAGCCTGCGTGGCATTCGCTGCAATCTACGCGCAGTTCGCGCATGGAGTATCTAGCGAATTCATGACCTGGGCTTTCATGATTCCCTTGATAGCCGGTTCTGGAGCCACGCTCCTGATGGGTCGGCGAGTTACAAAGCGCATGGTCGTAGCTAGAAGTACCGACAACACAGACCAGACAGCAAGATCAGCTGGATTGGAAGAATCCGACAAATCACTGCAGCATCGCACCGGTTCCGCTCGCATGACGTGGGGATGCGCCATCGCCACGTTCACGATTGCTAGCTTGCTTCAGGGAATCTTCGAGATAGCCGGAACATCCTCACAATTATTATGGGCATACATCGCAGCGGGGCTGGTGCTGGTGGTTGCAACGATGGTACTAGTTGTCAAACGACGCCAATAGAGCCAAGCGCATCAATTTTTATTGCTGAGCGCACTCCCGGGATCGACGTTGCGAAGCAGAGACGGGTCATCGAACAATTCAGGACACACCAGGTCTTCTCGACGGAGCTCGTTACTTCCAACTCCCAGCACGTTCTCGTAGAACCCAACCAAGAAACTCTCGTCGGGGAAAATTTTCGCGGGGGCGTTACGATATATGGCTCTCACCAGCGCATCGCGGTAATAACGGGAGTGCTTTTCGAATGGTTCGTTTGCAACACTGAACCCCAAGTAATTCAGATACAGTTCCGAGAACACTGCGACAGATCTGGTATTGCCTTCGTAGAATGGATGGATTTGCCAGAGGAAGGCTATGGTGTGGCAGAACCCGGCGAGGTCGTCCGAATCGAAAGCACCGTAAGACTTCACTTGCTCGGCAGAGAATGCAGCACGCAATGACATCTCGTAAGTAATTGGATCAGCATAGAGCACGCTATCGCCATTGAGAATTTCTTCTTGCTTAACCATTCTCTCGGTCTTGAACTCTCCGGGACGATAAACCGTCTCGTCCAGATCCTGAAAAAGATACCTGTGAATGCTGACGAGTATTTCGGGGTCAAGTGCAAACGCTCCTCTTTCCAGCAACTCGGCAATGCGAACGCTCACGAGGTCTCCCTCGGTGCAATCAATATCGTTGCCGTCACGGTGATAGCTTCGAATTAACTCGCCTGCCTCTTCTAACCGTATTTTCCCAGCAATATAGTCGCTCGAAACGCCATGGAGATAGCGGGAGACGGGTAGCCCGTCCACGTCTTGCAGGCCAATCGCTACAGCCCAGTAATGCTTGCGCGACGCTTCCGAAACATTATCGGATGCTGGCAGGTAATCGAAGTTGTCCGGACCATCCACAGTCATTGGATTCCAATCGTAGAGGCTTAGTCAAAAGACTATCGCACCTTGCAATATATCGCGAGTTCGCATGTTTCGCTTGCGTCGGTTGAGAATAGCACGGTGCAAGGTCCGGCTGCCGCTTCCACTCCTGCTACTTCCGCTTCTTGAGCAGCGAGACCAATTGGTCCAGCATCTCCGACCTCGGGGTACCGCGAAAACCCTTAACCCTACGCAGCGCGCTCGCGCGGAAAACTCCAAGCTGGCCAATGCCGCTCGAGATGCGCTTGCGCACGAACTCGATGCGCTTCTCCTCAGTTTGCTCGTCTTCTTCACTCTCTCCTAGCTGCGCAATCTTCCCCATGGCCGCGCTTACTGCAGCAGGTCCGCTTATGACCTTATCGGTTATCTCTCCCGCTCGCTCGTTGAATGTTTCGTCGGCCATGTCCACAATCTTCTGAAAATCCGTAAGAGCGCTCACCGTCAAGGTGGCGTCGATGGTTAAGAGAATGATGATCACATATGCTGCGATTTCTATAGCGAGTGGAGGCAACGCTGCGTCTACCGTGAGCCACCAAGGATATATAACGTATACGGCTAGCCACCCGCCAGCCCCGAAAACGCATGCCGTGGGCACCGAGATGCGCCCGTGCAGGTTTAGAGGCAAGTTTGAGTAATCCCACCAGTAAGCGTGGAACCACCTTTCAAGCAGATACGACGTTGGATATTCGAGCAACATGCTCCCGAAAAACGACACCAGGAACACCTGCCACCAAGTGAGCTCCACGCTGAATATGTGTCCGATCATCATGAATACGAGGACAACGCCAACCACGCCGAATCCGTAAATCGGACATACGGGCCCGTACAGGAAACCGCGGCGCTCCCATTTCCTTTTGCGGATAATCGAATGCAGGCTCTCGAACACCCATCCGGCAAAGCTGCAGATGGTGAACAGCACCACCAGCGAGCTAAATGTCATTGTGCTGCCTCCCGGATTGCACGAGGGGCGAGCCGCTATCGGGCTCGAAGGAATCGTAAGACTTGCCTGAATCGCTAGAGTCGATGGACTTACAGGGTTTCTTCGACCTCAGAAACAGCGTCTCGTACAAACTGCAATATTTGTCAGCGACGCATACGAGCAGAGCCTCGCGGCTACGGGGAACGCGAGTGGGCGGTAGCGGCCACATATGGCTTCTCACTATTGCCAGAACCTCCGGACTCGAATCGAACACCTTCTGGGCATTCTCTGCAGCATATACCGGGTGCTTCGTTGCATGATGCGGCGGATGCGGTCTTTCGTGCCAATCGTAGAGGTAGAAATCGTGAAGAATAGCCCCAGCCACAAGATCTTTCTCGTTCACATCTAGATTGCGGAGCTCAGCCCACGCATATGCGCAGCGCGCCACCCTCACCACGTGCTCCAACGTGGTCACATTGCCATGCTGAATGAACGCACCCATGCTCTGCACATCGGCATTGCGTAGATACGGCTTGGCAAGTTCGGCAAATCTGGCATCTTGTTCTAACGTGAGCTTCTGCATACCCAGATTGTAATGTATGTGTGCACTCGTTCGGTACTGCAGGCTCCAGAATACGATGGCAGCAACTTCAAAGAGTTGCTAGGCAAGGCGAGAGATGAGCATGATGCGCGCCTTGCTTGATACAAATATAGTCTACGATCTCCTGTGCCAGCGTCCCTACGACCAAGACGGGCTCATGCAGCTGAAGGTCATGCAAACCTTCGGAGATGTGGAACTTTGGATTTCCGCGAAATCGTACACGGATCTTTTCTACGTTATTCGCAAGGAAATTGGCAGCTCGGCTGCACAAGACATACTTTCCAACACGCTCTCCTGGCTGCATGTATGCTCAATAGACGGAGAAGATATCTCCTCTGCTCTCGAGGCAAAATGGCAGGATTTAGAGAATTGCCTGGTAAGCCGATGCGCAGACAAGGTGGGGGCCAACTATATAATCACACGCGATGCCCGAGGGTTCAGGAATGCTAAGGTGCCATGTGGAACAGCAAGCGAATTCGCCGCGTATGTATTTGATTTGTCCGGCATCCGCTACTCTACCGAGAATTTGATTTAAAGCGGGATGTCCTGCTAATGGTGAGATTAGGTGGGATTCCATCAGTAACTTATCTTTTATATTTCTCTGCAATGCCCAATGGAGAACACTTCAACGACGAGCACTCCATCATCGAGCATGCACAAGATTCTGTAATCCCCCACTCGATAGCGCCATTCGCCCGATCTGTTAGCAGTCAATCCCTTTCCGTGAATCCGTGGATCGCCGCAACCGTCCAAGTTCTTACCAATCCAAGAAGTGATGAGGCGGGCATCGAATTTATCCATTTTCTTGAGCTGTCTGAGTGAATGAGCCGTATATTCAACCCTCCAGGGCATTTATAGACCCAACTCCTTTAGAACCTCATCTTGGCTGTAGCGTTCCCCAGTGTCCTCGGCAACAGCCTTTCGTAACTCCTCCAAATCGTCGTAGTCTTCGATTTTCTCGAAAATGGCATCTCGAGCGAAATCGGAGAAGCTCTTTCCCTCGAACGCAGCGAATTTACGCGCCAATTCAGCGTCAGAATCAGACATTCTCACAGTCATAGTTGCCATACCGACTCCGATCTCTCATGTTTGTGAATACATTGTATTCTACTAACACGTGATTTCAATGCTCATTTGCAACTACAATGGATTCGTTCAGTTTTTTGACAATGGTTGTAGATTTTTACGGTTAGCTTTTGCGGCCATCAGATGTTGAGAGCCGAGCTTGAGAACCGAGCGCCAGCGTACATTGGCGGCACTTGCTTGAACTTGAGTTTGAACTTGTAAACGCTCGCAACACCGATGATGCGATTTTGCATTGCAGGAAGGGATGGAGTATGTACTGCCTAAATTGCGGAGCAAAGCTAGAAGATGGCGACAGGTTCTGCCAGAACTGCGGCGCACCAGCTCCGCAGCCTGCCCCTGCTCCAAATAACCCGAATCCATCGAACACAGCGCCTGGAAACCCAGCGGGCTACGCGGCTCAAGCCGATCCAACCGCTGGAGCCTCTCCAACAGCTGCTCCAGCCGCCGGCGCCGCTCCAACTGCTGGAGCTCCAGCCGCCGCTGCTCCTTCTGCGAACGCGTCTTATCCCAATCCAGGCAACAACTCTAATGGCGGCAAGAAGAAGCACATCGCCATCGTGGTGGCGGCAATCTGCGCCGTGGCGTTTCTCATAGTGGTCATCCTGTGGGCAGCCAAGATTGGGCCCTTCTCCACAACGAGCCAAGAAGTGGCCGTAAATATCACGGTCACCGCGCCAAATTACAACGACAGCACAGACTCCCCAATTCCCCTGCTCGTTAAAGGCACAACCTTAGATGGCAAAAATGTGGACGAGGTTCACTTCGTGACCCTCAAAACCCCAACCTTCGACCTCGATCCTGGCAACTACAAGATTTCCCTCGCGGCTAGCCCCTTGCTAGTAAGCGGCGATGTCTACAACGACGAGGGCACGGAGACCAACGTGCAAATTCCCTCTCCCGATAGCAGCAGCTCATCGCAATCGCAGCCGGTAAAGCTGAATCTCGAGACCAAAGACCCGATAGACGTAACCGACGACGACATAGACAAAGCGATCGAGTACGCCAAGAAAGCCTCTGACGACCCGTCGAACGACTACACCTATAACGATGATCAGGCCCAGCAGGTGCGCAAGACCATCGAGGACAAGCGCACTGAGGCGCAGAAGGAAAGATCCGATTCATACGCACCCGACTACGGTGCTGGACCAGATGCTTCCGATAGCGATGACGCAGATAGTTCGGACATAGTTGGAGACAGCATCGAGATGGATCTGGTAAGCAATGATTGGGTTGATGCCTCCGACGTGCCCATGTGGGAATTCGAGTGCAACTACTTCACCTGCTATCTGCCTAACGACATGTACGGCGTCGTAGACTTCGAGACCATGGGGCACACCTCAGGCGCCTACCATGTTGATGGCTACCTCAAGGGTACCGACGCGGTGGTCATGCGCTTCGATGGCATGGCTGGAGATAACACGGCCACGCTCACCTTCGCGCCTGCCGGCGCCAATGTAATCTGGAGCGCCATCCGAAATGGCTCCTGCGATGGGGTTAGCGCGGCAGATGCCGAGCGCTACCTAAAGGCGCTCACCTACAACGAGTACGGTGCAAGCGATGCCAAGGCCCTCGACAAGACAACGTTCGTGAACAACGTCATGGCCAAGATGAGAAGCTACCAGGGTCCTGTTATCAGCGCATCTTTCCAAGTAGAGACAGAAATGTAGAGAAGCGGTTTAGAGCTGGAGGCTGTCGATCCGATCCCTTGTAGATGCATATGCATGTGAACGTGTGAAGAAGTTTTAGACGTAAAGTTTGCGGAAAGGCTCGCAATGCCGGATTTCATATATACGAACATAGTCGACCCATATGCATGGACGGCAGAAGGTGTGCAGGATTTCCTGAACGAGTACGGCATATTCGGAGCACTCGCGCAGGTTGCAAATCTTGACTCCAGCTCCTCGTTCATGCAAATGGGAATTTTCTTCTTCGCACTCGTCATGCTGGTAGGCGGCCTTGCAACTGTATTGACCTTGATATTTGGAATTAACAGGCAGAAGTGGAACCAGAACGGTAATAGGTCTGGGACCTGGTTTGCCATATCCATGGTGGCAGCTGGATACATATGCGGAAAGCTGATTGCCCCATACGCGATACCCTACGATGCATTAGCTGGCCAGTCGGATCCCATGATGAATGCATTCATAAGCGCATACTCGGGGATTTACTGCTATGTCGCAGCGTTCCTTGGCCTTATCATCGCCCTGATAGTTAACAGGTTCTCCTACGAACGGGGGACGTCATTCATTTGCCTGCTCTTTGTTCTGGCGATGCCGATCGTTACAGCAACGTTTGCAAGCGCGGGTGTGGCGGCAGCAAGCGTGGGATTGATTGCACTAATCGCCGTCCTTATGCTGCCATGGGCAACTATCTGGATCTGCTGGAAGATTGTTGACAACATGTTCTCACGATAAGGACGCAGCTTTCGACAGCGCTGCGCTGCAATGCGAGCTTGAGTGCTTCACCAGTCATATGCGATACAATAACCGATGCCACATGGCGCTTTAAGGAAACGCCCCTTAAGGGAACATCCTGTTAACGGCATCTTCCAGCGCCTTTTGATCTGCAGAGCTAAGATCCGCCTTATAGCTGTCAGGGTCCAGCATATCCTCAATATCGAACAGGAAGCTCTCCATCTCACGGGTTAAAAAAACGATATCTCCCCACAATTGATCTCCGACGGAGCCTGGCTGAACCTGTTCCCAAACCCATGCGCCAATCCCGTTAAGATCCCCAAGGTAGAACTCGAACGGCCCCATTTCGTTTTGCTGGCTTATCGCTTGCATAACGTCGTCGCGGACAGATGTCGAGATAAGCTTCACATTCTCTGCAGCGCGCAACTGCACAGCCGACGAACTCCTGCCATCGTCTTGGAAGTAAACGAAAACTCCCGTGTTGAAGTAGTAGCTCTGGGTGGCAAGTGGTCCGACGTAGATTATGTTCTCCTTCCTGCTGGACACGGAGAACACGACGTCCATGGACTTGAGGTATGAGGTGAATTCCTTGCGCAGGCTCTTAGCAGATGGCATAGCTCCCCCTAAGTTTTGAAATGCGTGCGATGGTTCAGGCTCGCCATCGGCCAATTGACAGATTCATGGACAACTCGCACGCACCAACACATGCTCGCGAATTCGCTCTTGTTCATGATAGCAGGCGGCGGACAATCGGCAGGTAAACTAGACTGGACTAGATGATTTCGTCTAGCTGGCCACGATTGTGTAGGGGGTTGAGCACCCCTCCCGCGTTCCTTGCTATTGCGACTCGGAGCTTTCGATTCGGCGCTGCTACGGCGCCCCAGCTTGTCCAGTTGTTCCCTTGCGTTCGTACACTCCAGCTTGCATGGTCGCATTGCCCTGATCGGGAGCTTCTCCCCAACTCGTCGCCTCTTCCTGCTCGCTCTGCTCATCCTGCCCCATCTGGGCTTTAAGAGAGTCAGATAGGCCAGACCTGTCTCGATCATGTTGATGCTGCTGCTAAAATTCGCTCATATTCCATTAACCCCTTGCCCCAATATAGGTTATGGGATGCTTTTTAGCACAACGCACTGCACAATCCCACCGCCAACAAGCCAAACCAGGACCAGAATTCCGAAGAGCACGTGCCCGCCTCCGTCCACCCCAGAGAAGCCAGCGTTCAGAATCTCATACGCACCCATTATGAGAACGGAATCAATGAGGATAATGACCACCTCAGACTTTAGCCAATGGAACCTGTAATAAATCCTGCGAAATACTGGGACAACGAACGATAGGCCTTATTCCAAACAGGCACACCCATAGAAGTGCCATGACGGAGATGCCTGAGAACCCGGAGAACAAGGCCGCGCATGTGTAGCCAATGCTTGCAGGTGCTGTTGAGGGTCAGGAAGTAAGCCTGTCCAAGATGCTCGAGGCGCAGCCGCTGGGCTTGCAGCTGATGGGCTCTCACCCGACGGACGCCCAGCTCTTGGTTTTCCGTTGGGCATGCTAGATCTCCTCTATGTTCTCTTTCCTTCAAAAAATTATTCCAAACTCCTTAATCACCTGATAGTCAAAGCGATGATTAATGTGACATGAACATTCTTGATATGAGCGTTAATTTCGAGTCGATCCGATAGCCTACTCAGTAAAGGAACGGGTCTGCGGATTAACCGCAGACCCGTCGAAACTATAAACGAGTCGTTCCCTCCAAACTAACGATCTTAAGATGATAGGTCAGAGGGAATAATAAGCTCATATCCTTTGGGACATTTCGCTTGAAGCTCGAGAACCGCATCCTTAAGTTCGGCGTTAAACGCGTCCTCCTCGTTCGGTTCCATACCTTTGAAATAGAAATCAGTGGGTGTGTCGATATAAGCCTCATCGAAGCGCTTCTGCAACGATTCGAATTTCTCGTCGAGTTCGACGTCATCGGCTAGTTCCGGCGGAAGCGATGTATCCTCGACTAATCCCTCCTCATCGTAAATCCATACGGGGTAGCACCCATACTCAAACTGGATTTTAATCTTTTTCATACGTTCACCTTTCTTTAGGTGTAGACCTCGGATTCGCACCGACAATATAGCCGTTGCTTGACACGTTTATCGCTACACGTTGTGTGCTCCCACGATATTCAAATTCGTAGATGGTTCGAGTTCTCTGCATGCCAACAACCTTGCCGTCAAGCAGCGCCTTAAAAAGATAATCTGGCAATTCGTCATTAGAAATCCCCTTCTGAGCGAACTGTTCGCCATGTACCTCGATTATATGCGCAAGACCGCTTCCGCCTTTACCACCAAGACCGGACTCAAGCCAGATAATGTTTCCATCTCTATCTTTCGCAATCTTCACGACCGCATCTGGTGAAATCTTCTTACCCTGCGCTCGAGCTTCTCTTATCAGTTCGTCCGCATCATTGGGTAATTTTGACTGACGCGATTCCGATGCTACTTCTTTGGCTTCTGTGATACTGGAAAGATGTTTCTCAGCTGTTGCGCCTTCAATCGATTCCAATAATCCCGGAAAAAGGGCACTTGCATGACCGCCCATTAGCAAGCACCTCCAGCGTGATTGAGCTTGCCGCGACCCTTACCAGGATACAAATGCACGGGAATGCCCTTTGAACGCGGATAATCAGCGACGCCGTATTGGTCGCTGCCATACCACAGTATGTTCCTAGGTTCCAAGAAGTCGACTATGTGCTCGACAGACTTTATGAGCACTGCACGGTCTTTCGGGTTTCGAACCATCGACCGTGCGCCAATTGCAATGGTAGAGCGTTTTGGGAAACCTGCGAGGACGAGTTGGAAATCTGCATCTTCGCAGCGCGCCTGCGGCACAGCACAGGCAAATCGCTGCTGCATCCAGTATGTACAAACAGAATTTCGCCAGTGATTGTAATACTTAAGCGCAGGTGGAAAGTCCCAACACACGCTGTAATCGAGACCAATTACGCCCTGAAATTTTGAAAGTTTATCCAGATACGCTAGAGGGTTGTTCCAGAATCGGGCAATAACGCAGTCATCTTCAAAGAAGTGGACAAAGCAATCGAAGTCGTTCCATTTGGGGCTCATGGCATCAGAGAATGCAACAAGTCGATCAGGGTCGGCAAAAACGGGAGCAAGCTTGGGCATCCCGAGCGGAGACGCGTACTCGGCGCCATCCAGCATCCACGCATGGAAGACATCTCGAGAGTGGTGAAGCGGCTTCTTTCGTTTTCCGGAGTTCTGTCCCTGGTCGCCATCTGAAGCAGGATAAATAGATTCCATAATTACCTCAATTCAAAAATCAAAAAACATGAACGCAGGCTTCATGACCAATGGCGTTGAGCGTGCGCCACCAGTTTGATAGGAAGAGCCTGCTTAACACTTTGCTGCAGCTGTTAAAATCGTATTTGAGCTGGAACGATAAGTCGTTATGTAGCAGTTATGCCCGAGTTATGACGAAGTTGCTTTTTTGAAAGTGAGGAGAGGCCATTGCTCTTCAGCGATTACATCGCCACATTGGAGGCTCATTTTCGTAAGTCGGTATCCAACGAAGAGCTGTGCGGAATTCTTTTCGACGGGGTAATCCTACCGATAGACCTGAGAAACAAGAACGGTGAGCCTCTCATCTTGGACAAGGTCACCGTCAGCAAACTGATGAACAATAAGCAAAACGTTCCCAAGCTAATTCGAGACAACATTTACGAACCCGCCGTACTATCGGGGATCGTGAAGTACATCGAAGACAACATAGTCTCGGAACTCGATCCACAATACGACGACCTCTGCTTTCAGATGATGAAACATCTACAGGCCGACTACAGAATCTCTCCGCAGCATATGGCTCAGTTCCAGATATTGGCGACACCTGACACCGTGGGCGCCTTCCTTGCCGAAGTCTTCATTTATGTAGTTATGGCTGACGTCCGAACTGAAACGAAGAAGTCTAAGATTCAAGATTCCACGATTGCTCGAAATACAGAAAATGGACATCCGGTCCTTGTGCTGAAAGGGATACGAGGAAACAGGCTCTCTGACACTGCATATCTCCTGGGGCTTTTGTCCCAACCAAAACTGCAGCTCCCAGGAAACAGGAACAAGATGATTTCCCTGTTCGAAGACGCCATAAATATTCACATCGAGAAACCACTAATTCCTGCTTGGAGAGGAATCTCTACCCCGGTAACGATAAATGAAGAAGAACGAAGATTGGTCATGCTGGTCGCAAAGAGCCTCGGTGTGGTTATTTCGGAGGACTTCTTCGACCTTGGAGACCTTCAGTGGAGCAATTTCGGAATTGCGCTATCGGGCAGCGCGAGCCTAGACGGCTCTAACGATGCGAAGGAGAAATATCGGTGCATACACGGTATCATCGATGAAATCTACCAGATGCTCGATTTTGCTCCCTTCCGAGAGGCTTTCACAGAGACGCAATGCATCCCCTTAGCACTTGAAAACTCCGGATCTCGTCCAGACGATAACGTCCGAATACAGCTTACTTTCCCGAAGGAAAATATCCTCTCTTTCGATGACATTTTGAAGTTCGATCGTAGAGCCCTAAAGTACCTGACAGACCATTGCGATTTCGAGAAAGTGTTCGGAATCGAAAGAGGCATAGACTTCCTGTCCTACGATTCATCTCGCACGAGAAGCAGAAAAATCATGTTGCCAGCGTATTCCAGTCCCTTTCAAAATAACGATGTTGATTACAGCAATATCGTACCTGCATTGTTTGATTACGACATGATGGAGAACGGTTCACATATAGTGCTCGATGTAGTATTCGACGAGGTTATGCAACACACTGCTATTGCTTTTCCCCAGCTTGTTCTGCTCAAGGCTCCAATTAGCGAAGTCAAATACACCATCAGATCAAAACAGATGCCCAACATCATCACTGGATCTATCCGCATCGGTGAAAAAAGCTGAGGTTCGAACTCGAGAAGCAAATATTTACACTCTAGAAAGATTTATCAAAAATACAAAAACGGAGAAGGGCGAATGTTGGATGGCCAGCAGCTAGGGTAATAATCACGTCAAATACATCCAAGTGGTTTACGCGCAACATCAAGGCCAGCCAGTTGCCAGCCAGCACCTGCTCGCTCTCCCCTACTTGCTCCCACAACGAACTAGCGATAACAGCAAAGCCACGACCGAAAGCACGGAGCACACCAGCAATATGTTCGAGATTGCCCCCGTTAGAACATCGGGGGCAATCTGGGCCACCGTCTGGCTTCCAGCTGCAAAGTTCAGCATCAAGATTGCAATTGCCATGCTGGTAGATTGGCCGGTGCCGCGCATGGTGGCCAGCATCGAATTGGCCTCGGAATAATGGCTGCGATCCACGCACGAGAGAATCGCGTTGTTGTTTGGAGCAGCGAAGAACCCCATTCCGATGCCTTCCAGTACAAGGCCGCAGATGATGAGCATGAGGGACGAATCCACCTTGATCTGAGCGAGCACGATGATGCTGATGGCCGTGACCAATAGCCCTGCGGCAGAGACCCTGGTTGCAGGAAAGCGGTCTGACATCCTTCCGGAGATTGGCGCGATTACCACCTGGCACGCAGGCACCACGACCATGACAAGGCCCGCAAGCCACGAATCGAATCCCATGACATTCTGAAGATACAGCGCAACGATGTAGCTTATCGCGGCTGTTGCCCCGTAATTGAGGAGTGCCGAGAGGTTGGATAGCGTATATGTGGGGCTGGTCTTGAAAAGATGCACGTTGATTACAGGGTGCTCGTTTCTCCATTCATACGCGGCAAAAATCACCAGCATGCAAATTCCCAAAACCAGGCACGCCCAGCTCCAAGGAAGCTGGTTCAGCTCGGTTAGTCCGAACATGCCCAGCACCATCGCTACGACGAAGATGGTACTGCCAACACGATCGGATGCATCTGGTTGCTTCTCCACCGTGTCGTCGTCTAGCTGCAGGGTTAGGACTATAACCAGTACGCAGACGATGGAGATGATGATGAAGATGCCTCGCCATCCTATAGTGTCGTTGAGGAACCCTCCCAGCACGGGGCCTAACGAAAGGCCCACGTAAACCGCAGCGGAGGTTATGCCGAGCAGCCGGCCCTTCACCCCGGGGTCGAAGTGCATGAGCATGAACGTTACGCTCGTGGTGTACAGCGCCGAAGTTCCAACCGCCATCGCTCCCCTGGCGGCAATAAGGACGTAAACATTGGGTGCGAATGCGCAGAACAGTCCCGCAATGGCGAACAGAACGGTGCCGGCTAGTATCAGGCGACGTTTTCCCCGTTGGTCAGCCATGTGTCCCATGATTGCCGAGAGAGAGGCGAAGACCAACGTGTAGATATTGAGCACCCAGGTGGCCGTGGTGGCCGGGCATGAGAAATCCGAGCTGATAGATGTTACCGAGAGATTGAGGGCCGACGACATGAACGGCGTGGTAACGCTGATGATAGCGGCGACGATGACGGAAAGCCTCTGCTTCTTCGTCATTCGGCTCTTCGAGGTTTTTTCGCAATTTACCGGCTTGGATGCTTCAGATACGCATGCCGCTGTATTTGCTTTGGATGATTTCATATGAATCATGGTAGCGAGAACAAGCTGTCCAAAAGTTTCCAGTAGGTGAAACTCGGGCGGCGGGATACCGGCTTTTCGAGCCAGCTTCCCGCCGCGTAGTCACCGCGAAGTCGCCGCATGGTCACACGCCGTGCGCCCATGCGCTGCAGACCTAGCATTCACATCCAGCCCAGTCTACTGGCGCATACCGCCCTGGCCTGGCCCGCCCTGCATGGCGCCACCAGGTGCGGCTCCATCAGGAGCGGTACCACCTTGCATATCTCCGCTTGGTGCAGCACCGCCCTGCATGCCTCCACCGGGTCCACCCATCATCTGGTTGGTGAGCTCGGTCACCTGCTCTCCATTCACTGTAACCGTGCCTCCATTGATGGTGCCCGTGGTGTCGAAGTCGAAGGCCGACTGTCCCGTAACATTGATCGTTCCACCGTTTATCGTGATGGACCCATTTGCATCGAATCCGTCGGTGTCGCCACTGCCCATCGTCACGTTGATGGTGCCGCCATTCACCTCGATCGAAGGCGAGAACGCCGTGGTCTTCTCCGCTGCATTGATGCCGTCGTCGCTGGCAGAAATCGTGATCTCGCCATCGTTTATCAGCACGTAGGTTCCCTCAAGACCCTCTACGGCACTGATGTTGAAGGTGCCTCCGTCGATCTGCAAGACCGTGGTTGCCTGCATTCCGTCGTCCCCAGCATTGATGTTGAAGGTACCGTCGGCTACGTAGATGAATCCAACGGTGTCGTCTTCATCGTATTTGCACTGGAAAGCATCCTTGCCCGAAGTCACTGTGAAGTTTCCATTGGCAATGGCGATGGAGTCATTGGCCTCGAATGCGTCCGAAGCGGCAGTTACCTCATAAGTTCCGCCAGTAATCGTGAGGTCGTCCTTGGCGGCAATGCCGTTGTCGGACGACTCGATTACCAGCGTGCCCTCCCCGTTCAGGGTAAGGTCGTCCTTTGCAAAGATCGCTGCATCCAGGTTGGTATCGCCATCGGCCACGAAGGTTCCGGTTACCTTGAGAGTGTTGGTGGTGCCCTTCACCGTGGTGACGAACACCTTATCGGCCGACTTAACGTAGATGGCCGGAGCGTCGTCGTTGGTTATGGATACTCCATCTAGCACAAGCTGAACCTTGGCGTTGTCGTCCGCCTCCACAGTTACGGTAACGTTGGATGCCGTGCCGGTTAGCACGTACACGCCCTCGGTATCAATCGTAACGTCCTGACCGTCGCTCACATTTATGGTGGTGGCCGAGGAGGTGTCGGCTACCTGCTCCATGTCACGGTCGGAGAATAGATTGGAGGTGTCGATAGCACTAGCCGATCCACTAGATGCCGAGTATGCAGCCTGCGACGTGGTAGATGAGGAGTCTGAAGCGGAGGCCGTTGTTCCCAATCCCGAGCATCCTGCAAGCGCGAACACGAGGGTTCCGGCAACAAGCGCCGACGCCGCGATGCGGATTGGTTTTTTGGTTGACGTCATGGGGTCCGTCCTTTTGGTTGGTTGTCCTTCTTTCAGGTTGACACAACCTTAAGCAACAATCCTGAAGCCCAGTTGAAAACCACGACCCGCAAATGGCCGCAAGCGGTCTACAGGCAAAAGCCCATGTAAAGCGGAAGATACTCGCGGCCGCTCTCAATCCGCATTTGCTTAGGGTGCAGGACATATTGAGTTCCCACGCGTTTGCCAAATTGGTCTCGGAACCGATTGAGCGATGTTGTCCCATACTGCTTGGGGGATTTTACCTCGATAGGACTCACGCGGGGCTTACCCGCAGCGTTTTCATAGGGGCGCACAACGAGGAAGTCTATCTCCATTCGCCCCTCTCCTTCTTTTTTACCTGACTGGCTGAAGAAGAACAGCTTGTGCCCCGAGGCCACCAGCATTTGAGCCACCACGTTCTCCACTAGCATGCCTTCGTTAATTCCTATATCGTCAAGAAGCACTGCGCGATAAACATCTTCGCTGGTCTGCTGGTTGTCAGAAAAAGCCAGCGTAACCAACAGCCCTGTGTCTGCCATGTAGCATTTCAGCGACGTTTGCTCCATGTTTAGAGCAAGGCCAACGCTGGGATCCGATGCGGCATAGCAGATATTGGCTATCCGTGCATCGCCAAGCCAGAAAAATGCCTCCTCGTACTCTCTCATTCGGGCGTTCTTGTTCAACGACGAGAGCGTGAATTTCTTCTCATGCTTGGAAAGCTGTCCGGGTATGCCATCGAGAACGGAAGTCACCTTAAACTCATATCCGTGGGCAAAGCGCGCAACATCATTCCGATAAAGATCCAATATCCGTCGCTTTTCAAGATCCACCAGCTCGAATGAACGTTGCTCAACATATATGCTTACTGGCTTTGGCATACCGCCTACCAGCATGTACTCGCGCAGGAGACGCATTGCACGGCGATGCAGATTGTCGGGAAGGGGCTTCTTGCTTTCAAAACACGTGCGGATAAGATTCGCCAGCTGATCTTCGCCCATGCCCCAGCAGAATTCTTCGAAATCGAGCGGCTCGAGGCGCATCGTTTCTTCCTCGGAAGGAATAACTATATCTTGAACGTTCTGTTTGATGGAGAGAAGGCTGCCCGTCTCTATGTAGTCGTAGCGCCCATCGGCAACCAAGTACTTGATAAGGCCGCGAGCAAGCGGGAATGCCTGGATTTCATCGAATACGACAAGAGACTCCCGCCTATAGAGTTGAACGCGATAGTAGGCGGATAGGAGCAGGAAAAGCGTGTCGAAGTCGTTGCGATTGTCTTGAAAGTATTGCTTGACCTCGTCGGGGGCTTGGAAGAAATCGATAACGAGGCATGACCGATATTCCCGAGCGCCGAATTCCGTGACAAGGGTGCTCTTGCCCACACGACGAGCGCCTTCAACGAGAAGGGCACTCGTACCTTGTGAACGCGTTTTCCATTGAACGAGCTGATCGTATGCTTTGCGTCTGAGCATTAACGCCTCCGATACACGACGCGCAATCCTATACATCAGCTATTTTACACGATGCGCAATCCTACAGAGCCGCAATTTTACACGACGCGCAATTCATCAGATGCACCAACTTACACGACGCGCGATCCATCTGGCTCGCCAATCCTACAGACCGGCTTCCTTGATGGCCTTGCAGGCAGCACGCAGCTCATCGGGAGGCAGCACCAGGGCAATGCGAACGTAGCCCTCGCCTGCGGGGCCAAAGCTTGCCCCCGGGGTCACGATGACACCCGCTCGGTCCATAAGCTCGAGCGTGAAATCCTTCGAATCCATACGTCCATGCGGAATGCGCGCCCACACGAACATGGAGCCATGGGCATTGGGCCTGTCCCAGCCGGCGTCTTCCAAGCCATCGCACACGGCATCGCGACGTTCCTTGTAGAGCAGTCGCTGCTCTCGCACGCTATCGAGAGGTCCCGTTAGAGCAGCAATTGCCACGTCCTGCTCGGCCAAGCACATGCCAAAGTCAATTTGGCTGCGGAGCTTACGGAAAGCTCCCACAACGTCGGAACGTCCAACCAGGAAGGACAAGCGCATGCCCGTTACGTTGAAGGACTTCGAGAGCGAGAGAAACTCCACTCCCACGTCCAGGGCACCTGGCGTGTTGAAGAAGGAGTTGCCCTGTTCCACATCGTAGATGATGTCGGAGTAGGCGTTGTCGTGCACAATTAGCAGGTCGTGCTCCTCGGCAAATGCCACGATTTCCTCATAGAGTCCCGGATGAGCTATGGAACCCACTGGGTTTGCCGGGAGAGATACCACCATGTACTTGGCGGCGTCGGCTACCGCAGGATCGATCCCATCCACGTAGGGCAGAAAGTCGTGCTCGGCTTCGAGCGGATAGTAAACCAGGTTGGCTCCAGCAAGGCGGCCAGCTGTTGCGAAGACGGGATAGCAAGGATCTGGAATTAGGATGGTGTCGTCTGGATCGAGTAACGCCATACCAAGATGCCCCATGCCCTCTTGCGTGCCATGGCAAGAGCACACCATATCGGGGGTAATGCCCTCAACTCCGTAGCGGCGCACATAGTAGGAGCAAACTGCATCCAGCATCTCCGGAGTGTCGCGCAGAGAGTACTTCCACTTCTCGGGGTCGTATGCCGCCTTGGCCAAAGCATCCTGCAGGTGGCGAGGTGGTACGAAATCGGGCGTGCCAACCGAAAGGTTGTACACGGTGCGACCCTGTGCCTCCAGCTCCAGCCTCTTGTCATTTAGCGCGGCGAAAACCTCGTCGCCAAACCTGTCTAGCGTCTTCGAAAACTGCATTTGAGAATCACTCCGGGTGATGTTGTGAAATTTGTCTGGTAAATGATACACCCGGAGAGTTCGCGCAGAGCGACGCTAATGGGAACGAACGGGAACGTGGGCCGTGAAGTGCGCCCCCACAGCCCGCGTTCTTAAAGAAAAGTCGGAATCACGAAGTCGGGATTGGCGATGCAGGAGCACCGTCTCTAAACCCTACGCCTTACGGGCTCTACGCCCTCCTGCGACGCGCCAGCACTATGAAGCCCACTCCTGCAGCAAGCGCTGCGATTCCAAACGCGGCAACCGGCAAGCTCTCGTCGCTTGTCTTTGGCAATGTTGTTGCAGTGTAGCTAGACGTGCTGGGCTTATAGGTATTCGAAGATCCGCCAGGATTGTTGTTTCCGGGAGTGTTGCCCGGAGTATCGGTGCCCGGAGTTACCGGCACGCTTGGAACATGGGTGTTGGTAATCGTAAATCCAGCATCCTGATCGCCCTCATAGCTCGTGGTATATCCGTTAACGCTGTCTTCGAGAACGCCATAGGTCACTGACTGGCCATCCTCGTAGGCAGGCAGACCGCTCCAGATTACCTTAAGATCGTCTCCCGTGGCATCGGACTTGATGGTCTTGTCCTGGCCGGCAACCACAACGGCTTGCGAGTCTCCAACCTTCTTCATCAGGTGAAGCGTCACATCGGCACGGATGCCATCCTTGTTGTCGCTGTCGTTCCAAACCTTGGTTGCCGTTACGTCGATAGTGGTCGGAACGTTGGCGATGCTCTTGCCATCGTTGAAGGTCGCAACGCCGGTTGATGCAATATCTGTGGCAGTGAGGTCTACCGTATATGTTGCAGAGTCCTTGACGTACCCCGCGGGAGCCTCGGTTTCGGCAAGGGTATAGGTGCCTGGAAGCAGGTTGCCAACCTTCATGATGCCTGCAGTCGACTCGTCATCGTTCTCGCCGTTGTCTGCAACGGTCACAGACTTGCCGGTCTGCGTATTAGTGAGCGTCCATGAGCTTCCACCCAGCATCGTCCCCGTATTGGCGTCGGTCTTGGTCCACATCACAGCGCCACGCAGCGTTAGCTCATGCTTGTTGGTTACCGTGAAGCCTTCGCTAACGCTGCCCGTAATGGTTGTTGAGTATCCTTCGATCGAGCTTTCTGACACTCCATAAACAACGGCCTTACCCTGCTCGTACGACGGCAGGTCGGTCCAAGTCACTGTAAGATCGTCGCCAGTTGCATCGGCCTTGATGGTCTGATCCTTGCCCTCAACCACCTGAACCTCTCCATCGCCAACCTTCTTGGTTAGGTGCAGGGTAACGTCTGCACGAGCTTCGTCCTTGTTGTCGGAGTCGTCCCAAACCTTGGTGGCCTTGACAGAGACCATCTTGGCCTCGTGCGTGTTGGTGGCCGTGAAGCCAGTGGTTTGATCCCCCGTTACCTTGGAGGTGTAGCCGGAAATCTCGTCCTCCACAACCTGATAGGTCACTGCCTGACCATCCTCGTAGGCAGGCAGGCTGCTCCAGGTTACCGTGAGGTCGTCGCCCGAAGCATCGGCCTTGATGGTTTTCTCAGACCCGGCAACCGTCACCGCATCCGCCGACCCAACCTTCTTGGTCAAGCGCAGCGTGGCATCTACACGGGCACCGTCCTTATTGTCGGAGTCGTTCCACACCTTTGTTGCCGTCACGTCGATGGTCGTGGGTGTGTTCGCAATTGCCTTGCCGTCGTTGAAGGCAACCACGGTACCGGCGCTTATCGCCTCATCGGTAAGCTCAACCGTGTAGGTTTCGCTGCTTGCCTGATACCCATCTGGGGCCTTGGTTTCCTGCAAGGTGTAGGTTCCAGCTGCCAGCTTGCTCACTTCTACAGTGCCATCGGTTTTGTTGATGTCGGCATCGTCGTTATCCGTCACCGTAACGAACTCGCCAGTCTGAGTGTTGGTGAGCGTCCATGTGCTTCCACCTAGGGCATTGCCAGTCTGCGAATCGGATTTGCTCCACTTGAGGGAGCCGAACTGCTGGAACTTAACGGTGCCGTTAGAGCCAATTCCTCCGCCAGACCACCATGCGGTGTTGTCGTGAACCACCAAAGATGCCGAGCTCTTTGCGTTCTCCTTGGCGGCATCGTCGTACCCGGTAGATTGAACGGCCAAGCCATAACCCTTGTCCTTTGGCACGAAGCTGCCAGCGGGAACGGTTTCCGCCGAGTCGGGGGAATCCGCATATCGGGACACAGAATCGCTTACTTCCATGCCGCTATATGGATTTCCACCGTTGTACTCGGACCAGGTTTTCTTGTACTCGTAGCCACTTGCCCCCTTGGTGGGCTGGCCATCCTGGCGCCAGGTAACCTTGGTTCCATCGAAGGAAGCCGAGGGCAGGTCGAACGATGCCTCTTGCGAGGCAGATTCCTTGTTGGGATACATGACCGACAGATCGTTGCCAGCTGCGCTGCCAAAGTAGTTGTCCATATCCATTTTGGTGGTGCCGTGAAGCTGGTTGTAAACAGTACGGTCGGAGAAGTAGTCGATGGTTCC
The DNA here is from genome assembly GCA_902796325.1 of uncultured Coriobacteriaceae bacterium. GTDB lineage: Bacteria > Actinomycetota > Coriobacteriia > Coriobacteriales > CADBOM01 > CADBOM01. The sequence continues at coordinate 568 of CADBOM010000060.1, read as the reverse complement.
ATTAAGATCGTTTGCCGTGCTGGCCTGGTTGTCGAAGATAGCCGCAGATCCACCCGGCTTGTACGAACCCTGACCAGACGGGCACAGCCAAACACCGCCGCCGAAATGTCCGGCCCTGTTGTTGTAAACCGTGGACTCGCCATACTGCATCTCCGAGTTTTCCTCGGAATAGATAGCCCCACCTAGCTGGGTGGACCAGTTGTTCATGAACTCGCCAGCAGCAACGGTTCCCTTGGTGCCATTGGACGATCCGTTTAGGAAAATCGCACCACCAGAGCAGAAGTAGGCCTCGTTTCCATCGAAGGTGCCGCCACGCACGGTCAAGTTGCCATTGCTCCAAACTGCACCGCCTCCGGAGAAGTTATGGAATCGCTCAGCCGGGATAACAACGTTACCTTGGGCATCGGTTATCGCCTTGCTCTGAATCGCGTGATTGCTCTTGAAAACACCACCGTTGATGGTCACGGTAGATTGGTCCAAAGCCGGGTTGTTGTAGGAATCCATGGTGCCGCTAGAGATGGCGCCACCCGCTCGCGCTTGGTTGTTCTCGAAGGTTCCGCCGTTAACT
>CADBOM010000059.1 GCA_902796325.1 uncultured Coriobacteriaceae bacterium | reverse complement strand
GCCGCTCAGGCCCATCGGTGACGTGCAGCTCGTCGACATGGGGATCGCCATGCTCCACCTTGAGGCCGGTCTTGCCCGGCAGGGCATTGGCGGCGCCTGGTCGTTCGACGGACCGGCAGCCGGTGCGGGCGGCTCCGATGCCTCCACCCGTTACGTTGCCACCATCAGCTATTAAACACAAACCGCATCCACGACGGAGCTGCCCGGCGTCCTGATTTCTGTCCCTTCGAGCTCCGCATCAAGGTCGCGGGGCGCGCGGCCTTACCGAAGCCCTCTATCGAGGACATGGCGAAACCTCGCGAGCGTCATTGCGCCCGGCACCTGTTTCTGCCCTGGGATTTGAGGCCACCGAAGCACATCTGGCTGCCCGTGTCTGCCTTAAGGACATTACGACAAGCAATCAGATCACGAAAAGACACTCGCGCATCGAATGACTGGGGTTGACATGCTCCTTCTCCGTTGACGTCGTGAAACAAGCCGTTGGCAGTAAACAGCAGAGCGTTTGCGAGTCAGACGTTACTATATCGCTTGTAAAGTACAAAATAATGTACATACATGAAGGAGCGATATCAGCCGTTTGAACTGTACGACGCAAAGCTAGATATACGTGCACGTATGAGTCGATTTGCTTTCTGAAAGCCATTTGAAACATAGTAATCGATCAGGCTACTCAGACAAATACTATCTATAAATACAAAATAATGTACATTCAAGATACAAAAGGGGTGATGGATATGAGCAATGTTCTCACGAGGGAGGCTATGGCGACACGTAGTGTGGCAATGAGAATATGCAATGTCGCTCCTGGCGAACGTATACCGACAGTCACGGAACTCGTCGATCAATGCTCCTCTTCGAGAGGGAATATCCAGAAAGCGCTGGTCAACCTTCGTGAGGCTGGAGCCGTCTCCCTGGAACCCCATGGCCAAAATGGAACCATACTGATTTCCATCGACTACCTCAAACTGGCGGGAATCTGCGGCAAATCCCACATGATAGGTGCCATGCCACTGCCATATACCCCACGTTATGAAGGCCTGGCCACGTGCCTTTTCACTCTTCTCAATACCGAATTGGTGAAGTCCTACATCACTTTTCAGCGTGGTTCCGAAGCAAGGGTGCAGACGCTCATAGATGGGGCGACCGACTACTGTGTCATGAGCCTCCTTGCATACGAGAGCTACGTGGCACGCAGCTACCCCGTCGAGCTTGCGCTTGACTGCGGCCAGCTCAGCTATGTCGGCCGGCACGCTGTCTTCACCCGTGAAAAGGGGAGAGAGGACTGGAACGGCGCAAAAGTCGGCATAGATGCTTCTTCAGTGGACCAGACAACGCTGACAAAACGCTATTTCGCGAACTACGACGTCGAGTACGTGCCGGTGCAGTACACAAGCATCCTCGACATGGTCCGTTCAGGAGCGCTGGATGCCGGCGTGTGGAACGAAGACGACCTGAGAATCGACATGTCTGATCTTGAGGCCCGCCCAATCGACATCTCACGTACCGAAGAGAATACCCACGCTGCGATTGTCGTCCGGAAAGGCGATGGTCTGACAAGACAGGTATTGAGGACTCTTATCGACATCCCTGCTCTGCGTTCCATGCAGCAGCAGGTCATCGCTGGGGAGATTACCGCGCGCTATTAAGCCAACCGCTTTTGGAGGAAACAATGGGCGAACTGGATCAACGGATCGATGTTCTTCAGCAGAGCGGCTTCGTCGACGAAATCGGTCGGGAAGACCTGGAGAAGCTTGTAAAGGTACTGACGCAGGATTATGGATTCCCCCATTCTGACGAGCTGTTAGGCGTACTCGTGACTCATGTGGCAGCCGCCCTGAAACGGCAGCGCGACGGCGAGGTGATAAATCCGATTGAAGGCGACATCTTGGAAGACGTCATATCGAGCAAGGTCTATCCAGAGGCAAGGGAAATCAAGGACAAGATAGTCGCCTCCATGACGAACCAGCTTTCCCGGGATGAGGAGAACTTCATTTTGGTGCATGTCGGGGGGATGCTCATGAACCCCGATGCAATAAAGGCAAGGAAAGGGGACGTGCAATGAGAATCGCAGTGGGTGGCCTCAACAGAAATGAAATGGAGGCGGCGGTACGCAAGGCAGCGCCAGATGCGGAGGTGATTCCAACCAACGACATGCAGGGAGCATCGCTCCTGAAGCAGGGAAAGGCTGATTATTACTTCGGTGCATGCAACAGTGGCGGTGGAGCTGCAATCTCGATTCTGATCGGCCTTGTTGGCTACAGCAAATGCTGCACAGTGTGCAAGAACGGCAGCACTCCGAACCAGCAGGAGATCGAAGATTTCGTCAAGCAGGGCAAGATCGTCTTCGGCATGACAGTCGACAGCCTCCAGAAGACCGTTCCCTTGCTGGTTGATGCGCTTGAGAAATATGGCACAGCAAACTAAGGAAAGGATTAGGTGGGCGGACCATGGCAATTACTGCTTTCAATATCCTGCTCGTCGGCATTACTTGTGCATTGACGGCACTCTTGTCCAACATGGGTGTCGCAGTGTTCAATGACGGTGTGCGTCCCTTTGTACCTGAGTATCTCGAAGGACGCATGCCGCGATCCGAGTATGCTGTCGCAGTGTTCGGCATGTGCATAGGCTTCATTGCCTCCGTCGGCATTGCCAACGCACTTGCGACCAACCTTCTGAATCCGTGGCTCCTGTTCCTCGCCACCGATATCATTGGTGCGTTTTGCCCGAAGAAGTGGCTGGCAGCAGCTGTCGGCGCTCTTTGGGGCATTCTCTGCCTTGTGGGAATCGGCGGCATTAACGCTGCGCTTACCTTCCTTCCAATCGATCTTGCAGGCGCTCTTGGACAGCTTGGCACGTATATCGTCACCGGCTTCGCACTGTTCCCGGTAGTTGCTATCGTCATGCAGTTTGGTTGGAAATATGGTATTGCGACTGCAATCATCGGCATCATTTTTCGTGTCATCGGCCCAATGTGGAAGTTCGGCCCGACCAGTGCATCCATTAGCGCTGATGCCTGGCAGCTGCTTGTCGGTGTCGTCATGCTCGTCATCTTCGCTGTCCATACTGACCGCAAGAACAAGGACAAGAACGCTGAGGCGGAGCAGGGCAACATTTTCTCTGAGCGCGTCGAGCGCATCCGCAAGAACGTTCCTTGGCTGATGGCTGCTGGTGCCTGCATTGCCGTCATGTGCAATATGCACGTCTTCGCTGGCTCTACCGTCTCGATGTTCAATCTGAGCGATGCGTATTACGGTGCCGGTGCCGACGCACAGTCCCTGATCCAGGGCGCTGCTGTCAATGAGCTTTTCCGCGGCATCAGCTTCATCCCGCTCATTGCCGTGACTGCTATCACGACTGGCGTCTACGGTGTCGCTGGATTTACCTTCATCTACGTTGCTGGCTACCTGTCTCCAAACCCCATTGTCGCTGCACTCCTTGGCGCTGCGATCATCTTTGTCGAGGTCATGTTCCTCGGCGCAATCGGCAAGGGTCTTGGTCACTTCCCGAGCCTGCGCGACGCTGCAGATAACATTCGTTCCGCAATCGGCACGACGGTCGAGTTTGCCCTTCTCTTCGGCTCACTCAACGCTGTCATCGTTATGGGTACCTCCATCACGAATCCGGCGCTTGCATTTGCAATCGCTGCAGCAATCTACTTCATCAATGAAGCTACTGGCCGCAAGATCATGCGTATGGCTATCGGACCTGTCTTTGCAATCGGCGTTGGCGTCATCCTTAACATCCTTTATGTTCTTGGGCTGGTCGCGCTTGCCGCTTAGCATCCGATGAATGTTCAAAATTGTGTACTGAATATCGGTGCTCGATCTGATACAAGGGGCCGCCGCATGCGGCGGCCCCTTTCCACATAGGGGGAGTGTTTCCAATCTGATGATTCAGACTGTTACGGGTAAGATCCCAGCAACTGAGCTTGGCGTTACCATGGTTCACGAGCATCTTTCAGTGAATCTCGCGGGTGTCAGACATGATGAAGATTCTATTTTTGCGTACTCGCAGCTCGTGCTCGACGAACTTCGGAGACTCAAAGAAGCTGGCGTCAAGAGCGTCGTAGAAGTCAGCTGCATCGACATGGGCAGGAATGTTGAGGACCTCAGAAGCTACTCGGAGGAAATCGGCCTCAATATCATCTGTTCTACGGGGTTCTATCTTGAATGTTTCCACCCTGCATGGCTGAAAGACGCCCCTGTCTCCAAGATCGAGGATGTTTTTCGCAGCGAGTTTGGAGATGGCATTGATGGAACAGGAATCAAGCCTGGCGTCATAGGTGAAGTTGCAGGTGAGAAGACGCAGATTACGCCGAGAGAGCTGAAGGTCATGGAAGCTGCGGCTCATGTTGCGTCTGAACGTGGCTGTGCCGTGACAACACATTGCCAGCTTGGCCAGCAGGCACCAGAGCAGGCGGAGCTTCTCATCAGCAATGGCATGAATCCAGAAAAGGTGATTCTCGGGCACTTGGATCTTGCTAATGACATCGATTACTATCAGAGGGTCCTCTCGTACGGTGTCAATATCGGATTCGACACGTGCGGAAAGGTCCGCTACTTGGCCGATGAAGTGCGAGCAGACAATCTTGCAAAACTTGTGTCCCTGGGCTACGCCGGACAGGTTGTCCTCTCGACCGATATTTCCCGCAAGTCGTATATGCATGCCAATGGCGGCTACGGCTACACAGATGTCATGGACCGCATCGTTCCCATGCTGAGGGAGCGGGGCGTCTCTGAAGCCGCAATCAACACCATGCTGATAGACAACCCTGCCCGAATTTTCGATATCGAGGAGACCGACTGATGGAGACCTATCCGCTCTATTCACGTACCTTCGAGGAGGCACGGGACATTCAGTTCAAGGTTGTCGACGCGGCTACGAGGCATTTCAATGGAGCCGAAGCACTCGATTTGGGCGACCTCGGTGTTGTGAAGGGTACGAATAGGCCTCTTCAGACTATCCGCGTTGAAAAGGTGTTTGCAGATGCCTTTGATGCTGAGGACGCATGCCTTGTCCGCGGCGCAGGTACCGGTGCGCTCAGATGGTCTCTTATTGCGGCAGTCAATCCGGGCGATACCATTCTGGTGCACGACGCACCCATCTATCCGACAACCAAAGTATCGCTTGATACGATGGGAGTCAGGGCCATAGCGGCTGACTACAATGATGACGCCCATCTTGAGCAGGTGCTTGCAGCGCATAGCAATGACCTGAATGGCGTCCTGATTCAACACTCCCGTCAGAAGCCGGACGATTCCTATGATCTTGGCCATGTCATCGATATCGTCAGGAAGCACCTTGGCTCTGCTCCTATCGTGACGGATGACAACTATGCGGCGACAAAGGTGCTGAAGATTGGGTGCCAGCTGGGGGCGGACCTCTCCACATTCTCGTGCTTTAAGCTTCTTGGCCCAGAGGGCGTGGGTGTCGTCCTGGGGAAGAATGATTATGTCGAGAAGGTGCGAAAGCTTCAGTATTCTGGTGGAAGCCAAGTCCAAGGCCCCGAGGCTATGGCAGCGCTCAGGGGGCTGATATATGCACCGGTAGCGCTTTCAATCACAGGCGCTACCTGCCATGAGGTGGCAAGGCGGCTCAATGCGGGGGAGCTCGAACATGTTAAGGCTGCCTATGTTGCGAATGCGGAGAGCAAGGCGGTGCTTGTCGAGTTTGACGAGAACATTGCCGAGAGTTTACTTGAGAAGGCGCCAGCTCATGGTGCTGCCCCTCATCCCGTGGGATGTGAGAGCAAGTATGAATTCCTGCCTATGTTCTACAGGATTAGCGGAACTTTCCGTGCCAAAGACCCTACATGGGAGCACCGGATGGTTCGCATCAATGTCATGAGATCTGGCCCTGATACGGTAATCAGGATTCTCCATGAACTGATTGATGAGACGTACAACGGCTAGAAATGGCTCGGACAGAGCAATGAGCGTTTTTTATCGGGGAGCGATGGCAGCATGTTTTTGGACAGACTCTTGGCAACCAATCGGCCACTTGTGAATGCGGCGTTCGAATTGCACCAAAGCGGTGAACTACTGCCAGATACGTACATCCTTGACCTGGACATGATAACCCGCAATGCCGAGACAATGAAAGGGGAGGCAGACCGGAAGGGTATATCCCTGTATTTCATGCTGAAGCAGCTCGGAAGAAATCCTCTGGTTGCTCATCGGCTTCAGGACATTGGTTTTTCCGGTGCTGTGTGCGTCGATTTCCGCGAGGCTTTGACCATGAAGCGGAATGGCATACGTCTTGGGAATGTCGGTCACCTTGTTCAGACGCCGAAAGCCGCAATGCACGAAATTGTTTCAGCTCATCCCGATATCATGACGGTCTATTCCATCCAAAAAGCCCGCGAGATTGGACGGGCGGCAGAATCCCTGGGCTTCGAGCAGAAGATAATGCTGCGGATGATCGGCCCTGATGACGACCTGTACCCTGGACAATATGGCGGATTCCCTCTGGACGAGCTCCCGAAAGCAGCTGATGAAATCGAGGGGATCGTCGGTGTAAAGATCGGTGGGGTCTGCTCGTTTCCCTGTCTGCTTTACTCCGATGAGACACGCGCGGTTGAGCCCCTCCCAAATGCGGTAACCGTACAGAAGGCTGCCGCCTATCTGGAGCGGCGCGGATATTGTGGCCTCGAGCTGAATATGCCTTCCGTGAGCTGCACGGAGACGATACCCGAGGTTGCCCGGCTTGGTGGCACACATATGGAACCGGGTCATGGTCTGACCGGTACGACTCCTTACCATAGGGACCATGATGCAGCCGAAGGCATAGGGTATGTGTATGTCTCAGAAATCAGCCACAACCTCGAAGGAAAGGCCTATTGCTATGGCGGAGGCCATTACAGGCGGAGCCACGTTGCCAAAGCCCTGGTTGGAGCATCAATTGAGTCGGCAAAGAAAGTAGGCGTCAAGGCGCCTTCAGACGAGAGCATCGATTATCATTTCGAACTCTCGGAGCCCTGCGCAATCGATGACACTGTGCTCATGTGCTTCAGAACGCAGATCTTTGTGACAAGAAGCGAAGTTGCTGTTGTTAGCGGTTTGTCCGAAGGTGCGCCAAAGATCGAGGGAATCTTCGACTCGCAAGGCAGGCAGATTCGATAGATCGCCAAGAAGTCATTGCAGCAAATCTTCAAGGAGGCAATTATGGGTAATTTTCTCGTCATCGTTCTCGATGGCTTTGGTGTTGGCCAGATGCCTGATGTACCTGAGGTAAGACCAACTGATATCGGCGCCAATACCTGCGAGCACATCTTCGATACGAACCCGGGTCTAGCCTTGCCAAATCTTGCCAAGCTCGGGCTAGCCAATGTCGTGGGCAAGGAGTATCCGGGGCTTCCATATTCCCAGGATGCCGTCTACGGAAGATCCAAGCTCATGCATCAGGGCGCAGACACATTCTTTGGACACCAGGAAATCATGGGGACCAAGCCGTCTCAGCCGAAGACGGAAGCCATCCAACCCCATATAGATGAGCTTGCTGCAAAGCTCAAGGAAGCTGGTTTTTCGGTCCGTATCTACACCGATGAAGCTTCAGGCCTGAAGCTTCTCATCGTGAATGAGGCCGTTACCGTAGCCGACAATGTCGAATGTGATCCCGGACAGGCATGGAATGTCACGGCAGCCATCGACGACGTGGACTTCGAGACGGAGCTCAAGATAGGGCGTATAGTCCGAAGCGTTGCCAAGATACCTCGTGTTATCGTCTTCGGCGGACGCCAGGTGCATCTACCCAACCTGCTCGCTGCTATCGAGACCCATGGAGACTTGATTGGCGTCAATGCCCCGAAGTCGGGTGTCTATGTGAATGACTATCACTGCATCCATATGGGATATGGCGTAGACGAAAAGGTTCAGGTGCCCTACATTCTGGGCAAGCATGGAATCAACGTGCATCTTCTGGGCAAGGTTGCTGACGTCTGCGCAAACATATTTGGAGAAAGCGAGCCTATAGTCGATACGGCGGAGGTGCTTGCCCGCACGCTCGAGGTTCTCAAATCAAGCGAAAATACATTTATCTGTACGAATGTGCAGGAGACTGACCTCTGCGGCCATAGGCAGAATTCGAAGGCATATGCGGACAAGCTCAGCATCGCGGAGGAGTATATCGGCCAGATTCGCTCCGCTCTTAAGCCCGAAGACTATTTGATCGTTATGGCTGACCATGGCAACGATCCGACTATTGGTCACCCTCATCACACAAGAGAGTATGTGCCGCTGCTGATTTCCCATGCCGGAACCAAGCCGACCAATATAGGCACACGAGATACCGAATCAGACGTCGGTGCAACCGTCGCCAATTTCTTTGGCGTGGAAGTGCCACAGAACGGCACAAGCTTCTTGTCTCTAATTCGTAGCTAGACACGTCAAGAAAGGCACGTCATGTCACTGTCGCTGAGGGATAGGCTCTCTGTCGCTCAGGCCTCGCTTGGGCGGAGTGTCGTATCTATCAATCTTGATGCAGAACAGGAAGCCGTCTCCAAAGACAGCCCCCTGCTCATGGTGGGACTGAAAGATACGGGGTCAATCCCTCAGTGGCTCGTGGATGCTTTGATGGCGTCTCCCCATCACTTGGTATTGACGGTTGATCGAATGTCTGATCTTGGGAGGAGCATCGATACCGAACTGGTGAACCCCCTGACATATCGGCCTATGACAGGTTCAACAAGCGGGGGAGCCATCAATGTGCTGAAAGGGATCAACGATGCCTGCGTAGGTACGGATGGCGGAGGAAGTGTTCTGGCTCCCGCCATGGCCACCAACCTCTATGCAATCATGGCCAAAGGGGCGGGATTGTGTGCGGGAACTGGCCAATCTACCGATGGCATGGGTTTTTCAACCGGCCTAGGGTTTATCGGCAAATCATTCGATGCAGTGCGAAACCTCCTTGTATTTTCGCTCGGCTCTGCGCCAATGCAGGACCTGCGGAACTCGCCTGTTTCGTTGGATGATTCCCAATCCTTCGATATGTCTGGCCTACGGGTCTTTGTCCCCGCTCCTGGGACTGCATATGCTCCCGATGGAGCCGATATGCATACGCGTTGCATGACAGAGTTGGAGAAGCTTGGAGAAGGAATTCCGTCTGTTCATGAGATTGCGTTCGATGACATATTTGATCGTGAAAAGACAGTTGGCAACCTGAAGGAGCTCTGGGAAACCGATCCAGATGCAATCGTGATGGATGTCGAAGGACCCATTGATGTGTTTGGCTGTGACGAGACGATACCCCGGGCCTTCTCGGGGACGGCACCAGCAGCCATCTCAGCGAGAAGATCGAAAGCGCTCTGCAAGGCAGTCAACATTGCCTGTGGATCGGGTTGTGCTATTCCTACCGGAGATCTTGCGACGGGAATATTGGTCTGTTCGGGACCTGGTACCCAGCAGCTCAAGAATCTCCTCAGCATGGCAGCGAGATTCGATAAGGTGCAGCAGGCTAATCCGCTGATGCGGCGTTACTTCCTTGACCGCACCAAGCCACATACCCCGCTTCGACCGTTCGGAAATACTTGAACAGTGATACGGCAAGACAGCGGTGTTTCATTGCGTCGGCTGCCTT
>CADBOM010000058.1 GCA_902796325.1 uncultured Coriobacteriaceae bacterium | reverse complement strand
TTTGGAACCACGCCAAGGAGGTCGATCCCGTGCTTCTCGATCTCTTCCTTAATGCCCGGGGCAAGTTCCCTGCTCGCAGGTGCCCTGTTGACGATCAGCTTCGTGAGCTCGGGCTTGAATCCAAGGTCTTTGGCGAGGTCGTTTATTCGCGAAACCGCCTGGATGCCGCGCCTGGAACAATCGGACACCAGGATCAACGCATCGATGCTGGGGAGCGTGCCTCGGCTGATGTACTCCATTCCAGCCTCGTTATCCACGACGATGTACTCGTAGTTCTTGGCCAGCTTGCTAAGCTCTGTCTGCAGAAGGCCATTGACAAAGCAGTAGCATCCCTTGCCCTGCGTGCGTCCCATGACCAGCATGTCGAAATCGTCGCCCTCGGAAAGCACGGAGCCCATCTTGTACTCCATGTAGTCCTGCTTGCTCATCGATGGAGGAATCGGGCTGTCATCATCGGTGTCAGCATGAGCGACTATCTCCCTGATCTCGCCCAGCGTCTGCTCTATCTCGACGCCCAGCACCTCGTTCAAATTGGAGTTGGCATCTGCATCCACAGCGAGGATCGGGCCCTTGCCGTTCTCGATGAGATATTTGATGAGCAATCCGGTAAGAGTGGTCTTTCCAGTTCCGCCCTTGCCAGACACTGCTATGGTATAAGCCATCTTGCTATTACCCCTGTTTATATCGAATCGTAAAAGCCATGTCGGACCCAAAATTTCTGCGCTGAAAAAGTTCATCCGACAAAGTAGTTATTTTATTCCAATTCTGCCTTCATCTGCGAAAACATACGAAAATGAATGGTGATTGACACTCCATCTAAATTTCCGTGAAGCTAAACCTTTGCGAGAGTCCGTCTATCGTTATGTTATAGATCACATCGCCATTGGACATAACGGTCTTGCTCTCTTCGATGTCCTTCCCAATCCTGTACTTCGCCATAACCTCTTCAGGGTCTTCGGCCATGACTTCCTGCATGTCCACATCGCGCATCTGGTTTCCCTTGCAGGAATTAAATATTTCCCTTACAACCTCGTACTTCTTCACTAGACCTATCAACTCCAAACAAAACTCGATTGCAGTTGGCGTCATGCCATGCACATTTGCGCTCAAGGCGAGAACCCATCTAGGCTCTGGATTCCACACCCCTTGGATATGTCTCGTAATATCGTTGATGTTGGCTACTCGAATTACTTGGCCGCCGCAACAAAAATCTTGTTCTCCACAAGATCCACGCTATCGATGGTTCCCTTCACCTTGGTCTGGGCTCCCATGATGTCAACGAACGTAATCTCGTCGTTTTCCACGGTGGCATTGCTGATATGGGAGCAGATTTCCTCCGGCTCCCCCTCGCCCAGCACGAATACTGTAGAAAGGCACATGTTAGTTCTCCCCTTTCATGATGTTGAGGGCCTGCTCGAGTTTATCGTTGCCCTGATCGAAAAGGCTTACAGCGGAATGAATGAGCTCGGCTGCCTCGCCGTCGAGGCTGTGGGCCAGCTCGTGCAGCTCTTCAGCATGGCTGCGATTATGGTTGACCATGTACGCAAGCAGGGCCGTTTGCTCATCCGGATTTTGCCCCGCATTTACCGAACTACCATGATTGTGCATTTAACACACTCCCCTTGAAAAACACGTTGCATTTTTAACTTTAAATAATAAACCCAATACGCTATCCTTTATTAATTTTGACCCTAAAGGTTTCATAAGTTGTCATGTGTTTAAATTTGCATCAATAGTCTATCGATACAGTTTGTGTTATCAAACTTACCGCATTTATGCCCTAAACCGGCCAATCGCAGACTCGGGGAATTATTGAAAGAGCCGAGCAAAACACTGAAACTCTAGAGATGCCTGTAAATCAAGCCGACTGCCTGTATGCCATATGTATGCCACCTGCATCAATGTTAAGCTGCTCGCGACAACGCGCTCTTCGTTGAGTTAAATCATACCATCTGGATATTATTTCAATCCGTATATTGTCCGCTTCTTCCAATAACTCAGATTCATGCAGAGCGCCATGTCTGAATATGCGCTCACATATATGTTAGATATACGTTCGCAACATCTGCCCGCAAACCTTTTCCGTTCCTGCCTTTATCCGCACATTGCCAGCACACTTGCAAGCAGAAAATTTGAAGATAAGCACCGGATTTTGGCTGTAAATTTTTGTTCAATGTTGCAAATACAACAGAAACCATACTCATGGGGTCATAGACTTCTTGTCACAGGCTGAAAAGAAGAAACACACGTTGAATTCAGGTTCAACGCAACATTAACGGGAACAATGTTCGGAAGGCGATGTTGGCAATGTCGATGCAGATGTTCGGATGCCAGGGAAGAGATCACACCCCCACCCTCGAGGTTAAGAAGTGCCCGAATTGCGGTGCAGAGGTAGAGGTTTTCTCCACAGATACCTCGGTAGATTGCGAAAACTGCGGCTATACGGTTTACAACGATGCCATCAGCTGCGTTCAGTGGTGCAAGTACGCCCGCTCTTGCGTGGGAGACGAGGAGTATGAGAGGCTCATGGAAGTGGCGAAGATGCAGAAGGAAAGGCGCGAAGCCGAGCAAGCGGCACAGGTTGCAGAGAGAACCGCCTGCTAACTTCACAGGTGCACCTGTAAGTGTGTCTCGCAAGGTTCGCCACGAGATTTCTCATCGCAAGACTTCTCGCCAAGTCGATAAATAAACCATGTGCGCAACGCACTGGGCTGTTTAGTCCATCCGGGCTGTTCAGTCCGGTGCGTTGCTTGTTTTCAAACCATCAATCCCAACTTACCGGTAACTTTGCCATGCCGTTGCTTCCAATTGCATGCCCAAGCCTCGAAAATGCTATAT
>CADBOM010000057.1 GCA_902796325.1 uncultured Coriobacteriaceae bacterium | reverse complement strand
GGACGAGTACGCGAGATGCATGGAGTCGCTCGACGGAAACGATGCCGCGGGAAAGGCCATCGCGCAGGATTACCTCGAGCACTCCACCGCCATCTACAAGGGCGAGGTCATAAGGATAGGATACATTCCGAAGCTATTCGACGGGCCGATGCTCAAGTTCATCGATAGCGTCCAGCAAACCACCTACCACATTTTGGAGAAGGTCATCGACAAGTACATGGCCGACCCAGAGTACAGGAAGCTGTTCGAGTTCTCGGATGAACTGGACCGCCTCATCCGCATACCATGCGGCTACGATTGCAAGATCCCCATCGGGCGCTTCGACATATTCCTAAACGAGGAGGACCTGAGCTTCAAGTTCTGCGAGTTCAACACCGACGGAAGCTCCGCCATGAACGAGGACAGGGAGTCCACGAACTCGCTCAGCCGCACCCCCACTTTCGATGCGTTCTCCAAAAAGCACAAGATTGTTCCGCAGGAGCTGTTCGACGGATGGGTAGACGCCTTCATGGAAATCTACGATTCCTACGATGCCAAGGTTGAGAACCCCACCATAGCCATAGTGGACTTCGACCACAGCGCCAGCCACACGGAGTTCGACGAGTTCCAGCGCAGGTTCGAGCAAAAGGGCATGCACACCGTGATTGCCTGGGTTCCGGAGCTGGAATATCGCGAGGGCGAAGCGGGCGGCGACGCGGGCCTCTATACCAAGGGCGGCCAGAAGATCGACGTGGTGTACCGCAGGGCCGTTACCGCAGAGATAATGGAGGCGCTGGAGGGCAAGCGCACCCCGGAAGAGCAAGCCGGGGCGCAGGCGCTGGTTCGCGCTTACGAGCGCCACGAGGTGTGCCTCATCGGCTCGTTCAAAACGCAGATCGCTCACTGCAAGCAGATTTTCCAAGTGCTGCACAACGACGCTACGTCTGCCATTCTCACGCCCGAAGAGCGCGACTTCGTGCGCGAGCATGTTCCCATGACGGCATTTCTCACGCCAAATCAGGTGAACATCGACGAGGTGAAGGCCAACAAGGACGAATGGATCATAAAGCCATCCGACAGCTATGGATCTACCGGGGTTTTTGCCGGCATAGACTACGAGCAGGCAGAGTGGGAGAAGCTCGTGGAGCAGAACACCGGCATGGACCACATCGTGCAAACCTACTGCAAGCAATACGCCACCCCCAATTGCAAGCCGAATTCCGCTGACGAGCCGCTGGCCCCTTGGAACAACCTCATCGGCTATTACAATTACGGAGGAAAATTCGGGGGACTATTCAACAGAGCAGGGCAAAAAGGCATAATCGTTGGGTACGCGGGCGGCATTACGGTGCCAACTTTCCTGGTCGACTGCGACCTCGAGGAACTTGATCTGCCCTACCTAAGGGAGCGCATCCCAGAAAGGAACTAGCTACTCTATGACACAGAGCAATTCCGGATACACCACTTCCGGAGAAGACTTCAGCTTCGATACCAGCAGGTTCGGCGACAAGGTGAGGGTAAGGTTCGCCCCCTCCCCAACCGGACAGCTGCACATCGGCGGAGTTCGCACCGCAATCTACAACTGGGCTTTCGCACGTCACAACGGCGGAACCTTCATTCTGCGCATCGACGACACCGACCCAACGCGTTCCACCAAGGAGAACGTTGATGTAATCCTGGACGCCATGAAGTGGCTTGGCATCGATTGGGACGAGGGAGCCGAGGTTGGCGGAGACTGCGGACCCTATTACCAGATGCAGCGCATGGACATCTACCGCAAGGCTCTTGAGAAGATGAAGGCCGACGGTACCGTGTACCCGTGCTTCTGCACAGCCGAGGAGCTTGCTGCCAAGCGCGAGGCAAACCAGAAGAAGCAAGGATACTCTGGCTACGACCGCACCTGTCGCGACATCGACCCAGCCGAGGCTCAGAGGCGCATCGATGCAGGCGAGCCCCACACTTGGAGGATCAAGGTTCCGCTGGACCGCGGCGACATCGAGTTCTATGACGAAATCTACGGCCAGTGCCACTTCAACGCCGACGTTGTGGACGACTTCGTGATCATGCGCTCCGACGGCACCCCAACCTACAACTTCACCACCGTGGTTGACGACGGCCTCATGGGAATCACCCACGTTATCCGCGGCGACGACCACCTGTCCAACACCCCTCGCCAGATAATCGTGTACGAGGCACTGGGGCTAAAGGTTCCAACATTCGCCCACCTCTCAATGATCAACGGGCCCGACGGCAAGAAGCTGTCCAAGCGCCACGGCGCAACCTCCGTGCAGGCTTTCCGCGATGCCGGATTCCTGCCCGAGGCCATGCTCAACTACCTGGCTCTCCTTGGATGGTCGCTCGACGGCGAGACCACGATGTTCACCACGCAGACCATGTTCGAGCACTTCTCGCTCGACCGCATTAACAAGAGCCCGGCGGTGTTCGACCCGGCAAAGCTGGAGTGGATGAACTCGCAGTACATCAAGGAGATGGGAGCCACAGAGTTTACCGAGCGCGCAATCCCGTGGCTTGAGAAGGCCGGGCTTGCAACCCGCGCCGACGTTGAGGCAAACCGCAGCTGGTTCGAGGCCATCTACCCGCTGATCAACGAGCGCGTGAAGGTCATGACCGAGCTTGCCCCGATGATCGCGTTCCTGTTCTCCGGCGACAAGGTGGAGTTCGACCAGAAGTCGGTTGAGAAGACCGCCAAGCTGGAGAGCGCGGCAGAGATGCTTGCAGAGCTGAGAAGCACACTTGCAAATCCGGAGCTCAACTGGGATGCAGAGTCCATCGAAGCAGCGCTTCGCGGAGTGCCCGAACGCATGGAGATAAAGCCCCGCAAGGTGTTCCAAGTCGCGAGAGTTGCGATTACCGGCACGATGGTTTCTCCCCCGCTGTTCGGTTCGATCGCATTGCTCACCCGCGAGAACTGCCTGGCAAG
>CADBOM010000056.1 GCA_902796325.1 uncultured Coriobacteriaceae bacterium | reverse complement strand
GGGCAATGCGGATTCTCACCATTTAATGCCTTGGAGTTTCCCAGTGCAAACTCCCCGCATATCGCCGTTTAAACGTACTACAACGGCAACTTGCGCCAGAGAATAATTCCAAAACATCCCTTACAGCTGTTCAGGGTTGCATAATTCCATTCACGAAACCACCATGCAACACGAAAATAACGCCCCTTTAACCATATTATCTGCGCCCTATTAAACATGGAGTTCATTCAATTTTTATCCACCCGTTATAATCTTCAATTGTGTTTTACCCGTTTAATACACTGAAGAAGGAGTGTAAACATGGCAGAAATTAAGTCGGACATTGAAATTGCCCAGGCTGCTGAGATGCTGCCGATCACCGAGGTCGCCGCTAAGGCCGGCATCGATGAGAAGTACCTCGAGCAGTACGGCAAGTACAAGGCCAAGCTTGACTACCAGCTGCTCAAGGACCTTGCCGACAAGCCAAATGGCAAGCTGATTCTTGTTACCGCTATCACCCCTACGCCGGCTGGCGAGGGCAAGACCACCACTTCGGTAGGACTTGGCGATGGCCTCAACAAGATCGGTAAGAAAGCAATGATCGCTCTTCGCGAGCCTTCCCTCGGACCGGTCTTCGGAATCAAGGGCGGTGCTGCTGGAGGCGGATACGCACAGGTCGTCCCGATGGAGGACATCAACCTTCAGTTCACCGGCGACTTCCCCTCGATCGAGGCTGCCAACAACCTGCTCGCTGCACTGCTCGACAACCACATCCAGCAGGGCAACAAGCTGGGCATCGACCCCAAGAAGATCACCTGGAAGCGCGTCGTCGACATGAACGACCGTCAGCTGCGCCACATCGTCGATGGTCTCGGCGGAGCTAAGCAGGGAGTGCCGCACGAGGATGGCTTCGACATCGTCGTTGCTTCCGAGGTCATGGCAATCTTCTGCCTAGCTACCGACATCGTGGACCTTAAGGAGCGCCTGGGCCGCATCGTCGTTGCTTACACCTACGATGACAAGCCCGTCACCGCTGCAGAGCTCCACGCAAACGGCGCAATGGCTGCACTCCTCAAGGATGCACTCAAGCCCAACATGGTCCAGACCCTCGAGCACAATCCTGCGCTCGTCCACGGCGGCCCATTCGCAAACATCGCACACGGCTGCAACTCCGTGCTGGCAACCAAGACCGCTCTCAAGCTTGCCGACTACGTCGTTACCGAGGCAGGCTTCGGTGCAGACCTCGGTGCTGAGAAGTTCATGGACATCAAGTGCCGCCTCTCCGGCCTGCGTCCTGACGCAGTGGTCATCGTGGCAACCGTCCGCGCACTCAAGATGCACGGTGGACTGCCCAAGAACGACCTCAACCACGAGGATCTCGACGCTCTCGAGAAGGGCCTCCCCAACCTGCTCCAGCATGTTGAGAACATCACCAAGGTCTTCGGTCTTCCGGCTGTCGTTGCTATCAACGCATTCCCAACCGACACCGAGGCAGAGCTCAAGCTTGTCGAGGACAAGTGCAAGGAGCTCGGCGTAAACGTCTGCCTGTCCGAGGTTTGGGCAAAGGGTGGCGAGGGCGCAACCGCTCTGGCCGAGGAAGTTGTGAAGCTGGTCGAGCAGCCCAACACCTTCGATTTCCTCTACGACGTGAACGACAGCATCGAGAGCAAGCTCAACACCATCGCTACCAAGATCTACCGTGCAGACGGCGTGGATCTGATTGGCAATGCTCCGGCCCAGCTGAAGGAGCTCGAGGCAAACGGCTTCGACAAGCTCCCCATCTGCATGGCCAAGACCCAGTACTCCTTCTCCGATAACGCAGCTCTTCTCGGTGCTCCGAGGAACTTCAGGATCAGCGTCCGCAACCTCAAGGTCAGCGCTGGTGCAGGATTCATCGTTGCACTCACCGGTGACGTTATGACCATGCCGGGTCTGCCGAAGGTTCCTTCTGCAGAGAAGATCGATGTCGACGAGAACGGCAAGATTTCCGGCCTGTTCTAATCGAAAATCAAACTGTTTAAGGAGTCCAATCAATGAGTTTTCTCGACAAAGATGTCAAGGAATTCACCGACATATTGGCTTCTAAGGCACCAGTTCCAGGCGGCGGCGGGGCTTCGGCTCTCGTCGCTGCCATTGGAATGGCCCTCGGAAACATGGTCGGGAGCCTCACCGTCGGCAAGAAGAAGTACGCAGACGTTGAGGATGAGGTCAAGCAGCTCATGGAGCAGGGCGACGAGGTTCGCGCAAACCTGCTGAAGCTGATTGACGCCGACGCTGTGGCTTTCGAGCCGCTGTCGAAGGCTTATGGCATACCCAAGGATGACCCAACTCGCGATGAGGTCATGGCCAAGGCTCTCAAGGATGCCTGCGCAGTGCCAATGGACATCATGCGCGAAATTGGCAAGGCGATCGATCTTATCGACCGCATGAGCCAGATCGGAACCGCAATCGCGATTTCCGACGCAGGTTGCGCAGCAGTCTGCTGCAAGGCATCCATGGAGGCAGCTTCCCTCAACGTGTTCATCAACACCAAGTCCATGAAGGACAGGGAGCTTGCAAAACAGCTCGAAGATGAGGCCAACGACCTCCTCGTGAGGTACACCAACAAGGCTGACAAGGTCTTCGGTGACGTATTCACAAGGGTCAGGGGGTAATTAGCATGGCCAAGATTTTGAGCGGAAAAGATGTAGCAGCTGCTCTTAACGAGAGGCTCACCGCCGAGGTTAAGGACCTTAAGGCTGCTGGCATCGACCCAACGCTGGCAATTCTCCGCGTTGGCGAGCGCGCAGACGACCTCTCCTACGAGAGGGGCGCAACCAAGCGCGCAGACTCCATCGGAGTTGCAGTCAAGAACGTCGTTCTCCCCGAGGATGTCTCGCAGGAGGAGCTGGAGAAGGCATTCGCAGACATCAACCATGACGACAAGGTTCATGGCATCCTGATGTTCCGCCCGCTTCCCAAGCATCTCGACGACAAGCCAATCGTTGCTGCCATGGATCCTGCAAAGGACATCGATGGTATTACCGTTGGCTCTGCAGCTGGAGTTTACATGAAGAGCGGAGAGGGCTTTGCCCCTTGCACCGCTCAGGCATGCATCGAGATTCTCGATCACTATGGAATCGACCCCAGGGGCAAGCGTGCCGCCATCATCGGCCGTAGCCTCGTGATCGGCCGCCCGGTCGCAATGATGATGATGCACAAGAACGCAACCATCACCATTTGCCACACCAAGACCGTGGACATGCCGTCCGTAACCAAGGAAGCCGACATCGTCATCGTTGCCGCTGGCAAGATGGAGACCATCGGAGCCGAGTACTTCAAGCCCGGCCAGACCGTCATCGATGTTGGAATCGGCTGGAACGAGGAGAAGCAGAAGCTTTGCGGAGATGTGAAGTTCGACGAGGTCGAGCCAATCGTCGACGCCATCACCCCGGTTCCAGGTGGAGTTGGCAGTGTTACCACTAGCGTTCTGATTAGCCACGTCATAGACTCGGCTAAGAAGCTTGCATAGAGTAATGATATATAGCCTGTATTGCTAAGTTTCTAAGCACAAAGTTTCTACAACAGGAGGAAACACATGGAAGGTATGTACATCATTGGTGAGAAGATCAACGGATCGATCCCCAAGACCAGCAAGGCCATCGACGATCACGATGAGGCCTATATCCGTTATCTCGCCAAGGCGCAGACCGCTGCTGGATCCGACTTCCTCGACTGCTGCGCATCGCGCAACGAGGGCGAGATTGACATCCAGAAGTGGCTCATCGGAATGATCCAGGAGGAGTCCGACCTGCCGATCTGCGTCGACAGCCCGAGCCCCGACACCTGCGTCAAGGCTGCTTTCGAGTTCTGCAACAAGCCCGGAATCATCAACTCCGTGTCCATGGAGGGCGACAAGTGCAACATCGTTCTCCCCAAGATCCAGGGCACCGACTGGGGCGTTGTGGCACTTCTCTGCGACAACAACGGAATCCCCGAGGATGCTGAGGGACGTCTCGAGGTCTTCGCTCGCCTCATGGAGGAAATGAAGAAGTACGAGATCGCTCCTAACCGCATCTACATCGATCCACTGGTGGAGACCCTTGGTGCTAACGAGGAGTCGCTGCTCATGTTCGCCGATGTTACCCGCGAGGTTAAGAAGCAGTATCCGAGCATTCACATCACCTCTGGTCTTTCCAACATCTCCTTCGGCCTGCCGTATCGCCGCATGATCAACATGGCATTCCTGGTACTGGCCATGGAGGCTGGCATGGACAGCGCAATCATCGACCCGCTGATCCCGGAGTTCCAGGGCATCATGTATGCAGCAAACGCTCTTATCGACAACGACGAGATGGGCATCGAGTACATCGGCGCATTCCGCGACGGCGTGTTCGGACGTCCGCTCAAGGCTGACGAGAAGAAGCTCGTTGCAACCGCTGCCGAGGCTGGCGTTGCCGAGGACGACAAGGAGAAGCTCGAGGAGCTCCTTCACCTTCTCCAGCTCAAGTAGTAAAAGGCTTCATATTAGAGCCACTGCTTGAATAGCGCGAAAACGCACAAACTAAAGCGCGAAAGCGATTCGAAAAGCCCTCGGGAAACCGGGGGCTTTTTGTATGCCGCGAGATTGACTCGCAGCAACGGTGCTGAGTAGCAACGGTACCGCATGGTAACTGCACGGTGATGGCGCGCGATTTTGACGCGGCGCGTCAACGCCCAGCCCCAACACCTGATATTTATCGCATACGTTCATCGTCGCGCTTATGGCTGTAATTCCCCTATAGCTGTAAAGTTAGTGGGTCGGTGAAATTTCAACATCTATGAAATTCCATCTGAAGATTCCAGGCAATTCGCTAGCAAACTAGCAAAGTTGTAGAGAACTCATCAAGAGGAGAGACGATGAACCCAGATAGCTTGCTGTACAAGCCAATCAAGCTCGGAAAGTTCACCTTGAAGAACAGGTTCGAGGTTGCACCCTACGGATCCGGCCTTCACGAAAGGGACTGCTCCGTTGGAACCAAGATGTACGCGCACATGAAGAACATCGCGCGCGGTGGAGCTGCGATGGCAACCATCGGATCGGGCAACATCAACCGCAACGGCACTGGCGGGGTACCGGTTGCTCTACCTGCAAACCCCATGCTCATCGGTAACTATATGAACGTGTCCGAGCTCATGCACCAGTTCGACTGCAGGATTTCGATGCAGCTGTTCCCCGGCGTTGAGATGATGATGCCCACGGAGGAGGTAACCTCCACCTACACCAAGGATCAGATCAGGGACTGGGAGGACGACTACGCCAACGCCGCCTACAACATGATGGTGGCAGGGTTCGACTTCATCATGATTCACGGTGCCCACGGCAATGGACCCAGCATGTTCTTCAGCCCAAGGTTCAACCATCGCACCGACGAGTACGGCGGGAGCTTCGAGAACCGCACGAGATTTGCGCTCGAAACCCTGGATAAGATCAGGGATAAATGCGGTGATGGGATTGGCATCGAGTACAGGCTGAGCGCCGAGGAAATGGTAGATGGCGGAGCCGAGCTTGAAGAAACCATCGAGTTTGCGAAGGCCATCCAGGATAGGATAGACCTCCTGCACATATCGCGTGGACTTCTGGAAGAAGATTCCCAGCTCCCCTTCATGTTCACTCCAACCTACTTCCCTCGTGGAATCAACGTTGAGTATGCCGCCAAGTTCAAGCAGGCGCTGGATGTGCCGGTAGCCGTTGTTGGAGGAGCAAATCTCGAACTTGCAGAGCAGATTGTGGACGAGGGCAAGGTAGACGTCGTGGCTGCTGCCCGCAACTTCATCGCAGACCCCGCCTGCATGACAAAGGCTATCCGCGGCCAGGAAGACCAGATCAGGCCCTGCATCCGCTGCAACACCTGCATCAACCAAACCCACGCGAAGCTGTGGGATCTGCGCTGCTCGGTAAACCCGCTGCTAGGACGCGAGGTATACTACCCCACCTATGGCATGCCAGCGGCAAAGTCCAAGAAGGTCGTGCTCATCGGAGGCGGCCCGGCAAACCTCCAGTTCGCCCGCACCGCTTCCCAGCGAGGCCACAAGGTCGTGCTGTTCGAGCGCGAGAGCCAGCTTGGTGGAAAACTCGTTCTCGCAACCCAGACAGACTTCAAGAAGGACCTCAAGAAGTATCTGGATTGGTCTGTTCGCACCATCTCCAACGACCCCATCATCGATATAAGGCTCAACACAACCGCTACGCGCGAGCTCGTTGAGGCCGAGAACCCCGATGTGGTTGTAATTGCCATTGGCGGCGAGCCCATCATCCCGAGGTTCACGGCAAGCGGCACCTCCAAGGTCGTTTGGGTGGGCAATGCCGAGAAGAACCTCGATGCACTTGGACAGGATGTCGTAGTTGCCGGCGGCGGGCTCACCGGACTGGAGGCTGCGCTGGAGTTCTCGCAGAACGGCAAGAACGTAACCGTTGTGGACATGATCCCAGAGTCGCTCCTGGGCAAGGGCGGAACCCCGATGAACGTCATCGGATTGAAGCAGCTGCTGGCCAAGAACAACGTGAAGTTCGTGTGCGACACCAAGATCGTCGACATCACCGAAGATGGAATGACCGTGGAGTCGAAGGACGGCAGCCAGAGCAAGATGGATTGCGACACCGTCGTTGTGTCGTTTGGAATTCGTAAGGATCCATCTAAGCTCGACGAGTTCAAGGGAATCGTGCCCGAGACCTACGTAATCGGCGACTGCTCCAGCGTTGGCGGAACCGTGTGGCAGGCAACCCGCTCTGGCTTCGACATGGCAATGGAGCTATAGAGTACGCAGCCGAAGATGATTCAAAGCGGTTGACCTGATCATCGGGCGCCAGCCGGAAACATAGATTCAGCAGGAAGTCCCCGTGCGTTTGATTTGCGCACGGGGACCTTTCTTTATCTTCAAATTCGAGCACTACAAATCTTGCGCGTTCGTCCCGAAACCCACATGGAATTTCATAATTCTGAAATCGTTCACAAATTTAACAAGCTATATTTTCGAGATTGATGGAAAGCCGCTCGAAATTCTGGGATATCATGAAAATGGGAAATGGCATTTTCCGTGCAAAATCTTTGTAAAGAAAATACCATCGCAAGGGAATCGACAAATGAATAGTTAGGAGCATTTCATGGCTTTCAGAAAAATGTTCCTAAACGTCAACGGAGCAGAGCGCATACTCGTATGCGATCCTGAGAAGGATACTCTTGCTACTGTTCTGCGACGTTTGGGTTGCACTGGAGTCAAGATTGGATGCGGCACGGGACAGTGCGGCGCTTGCAACGTGATTATGGACGGAAAAGTCGTCCGCTCCTGCGTTCGCAAGATGAAGACCGTTCCCGAGTACGCTCACATCACCACCATCGAGGGTATCGGAACACCCAACGACCTTCACCCGCTGCAGCTTGCTTGGATTGTGTGCGGAGGAGTTCAGTGCGGATTCTGCACGCCTGGATTCATCGTCACCGCCAAGGCGCTTCTCGACGAGAATCCAGACCCCACCCGCGAGGAGGTTCGCGCCTGGTTCCAGAAGAATCGCAGCGCATGCCGTTGCACCGGCTACAAGTTCCTGGTAGATGCAGTCATGGAAGCCTCCAAGGTCATGCGCGGCGAGATGACCATGGAAGACCTGCAGTTCAAGATGCCCGAGGATAGCCGCATTTACGGAACCAACTATCCACGCCCAGATGCACTGGCCAAGGTCACCGGAACTTGCGACTATGGTGCCGACATCAACATGAAGCTCCCCGAGGGTGTGCTTCGCCTTGCGATGGTGCAGTCCGATCAATACCACGCCAAGATCGTGTCGATCGACTACTCCGAGGCCGAGAAGATGCCCGGTGTGGAAAAGGTAATCACCGCCAAGGATGTTCCCGGATCCAACCGCATCTTCTTCCCAGATGCAGCCAAGCGTATATATTCGCCGCTCAACCTGCGCCCAATCATCTGCGATGAGCAAGTGGTGAGGGTTGGAGACTGCGTGGCAGTAGTTGCAGCAGACACCGAGGAGCACGCACGTGCCGCTGCTGCAGCCGTGAAAGTCGAATACGAGCCACTGCCAGTGTATCGCGACGTTCTGGATGCAATCGATCCAGATGCCGAGCGCATCTTCCCGGAATCCCCCAACCTGTTCGAGGAGCAGCCGCTCCACAGGGGCAGGGATACTCGCGAGGTGTTCGCAGAGCCCCCTCATGTGGTCGAGCACAGCTATTACAGCACCAGGCAGCCGCATTTGGTAATCGAGCCGGATTGCGCTCTGGTCTACACTGACGAGAACGGGCTTCTCACCGTTCACACGAAGTCGCTGTTCCTCAGCATGGCAGCAATGATCACTTCCGACGGACTCGGCATACCGATGGACAAGATGCGCGAGATCGAGAATCCAACCGGCGCAAGCTTTGGTTATTCCCTCTCCCCTGGAACGTTTGCGGTTATGGCCGCATGCCACCTTGCAACAGGCAAGCCTTGCTCGATGGTCTTGAACTACGCCGAGCACAACCGCTGGACCGGCAAGAGGTCGGCTTCATACTCCAACATCAAGATGGCAGCAGACGACAACGGCAAGATCACCGCTATGGACTACGAGATCTGCTACGACAAGGGCTGCTATGTTGAGACCTCCGACGTTTGCTCCAGAGGACTCAGGTTCGTGGGATCGCCCTACTATATCCCCAACGCCGCTGGAATCTCCGAAATCGCATATACCAACAACACCTTCAGCACCGCATTCAGGGGCTTTGGATCGCCACAGGCATTCACGGCATCGGAGTCGGCGGTTGACGAGCTGGCTTACGAGTGCGGAATCGACCCGCTGGAGTTCCGCTATAACAACGTATACCGCGAGGGCGATACGTCCATCGTGGGCCACACCTTCAGCTGCTACCCGATGGCAGGACTCATCGACAAGATGCGCCCGTATTATCAGGAGCAGAAGAAGGCGGCTGCCGAGTGGAATGCATCGCACGATGAAACCAAGAGGCGCGGCGTTGGCGTGTCCTGCGCACACTACAACTGCTCTGGTGCCCCGGGAGACCATTCCGAGGCCGCGGTAGAGCTCAGGCCGGATGGTGGCGTGAACGTGCTTGACTCCTGGGAGGAGCAGGGCCAGGGAGGCACAATCGGAACGCTGGTGCATGCTCACGAGTCGCTTAGAACCAACGGTCTGCTGCTCGACCCCAAGGACATCCATCTGATCATGAACGACACGGGAATCACCCCGATTTCGGGAGCTGCAGCAGCCAGCCGTTCGAACTACATGGTTGGAAACGCCATTCTGGATGCATGCACGCAGCTCTGCAACGCCATGCGCAAGGAAGACGGAACCTTCAGAACCTACGATGAGATGGTTGCAGAGGGAATCGAGACCAAGTACCTGGGTGTTTGCGACACCACCGGTTGGCTAACCCCGGTTAGCGAGAACGACGGCCAGGGCAACCCGAGCCCCGAGTACACCTACGGATTCTATGTAACCACAGTCGAGGTTGATACCCAGACGGGCAAGACCAAGGTTCTGGCAATGCACGGAGCAACCGACGTGGGAATCGTGTCCACCAAGCAGGGTCTCGAAGGCCAGGCAATGGGCGGCATGGCCCAGTCCATCGGATTCGCACTCAGCGAGTACTACGATGACCCGATCAAGCAGAAGGGCCTCATCCAGTGCGGATTCCCGTACATCGAGGACATTCCGGACGACCTCGAGGTTGTTCTCCAGGAGACCCCGCGTCCAACCGGACCCCACGGATCTTCGGGAGCATCCGAGGTTTACCTGTCCGGAGCCCACGTATCTGTTCTGAATGCAATCTACGATGCAGTGGGCGTTAGAGTCAGGCAGCTGCCCGCAACCCCCGATAAGGTTAAGGCGGGACTCGAGGCCAAGGCCAAGGGCGAGCCTTTCGAGGACGATCACTGGTGGCTTGGAGAGGATTTGCACGAGCGCCTCGCAGAGTTCGATGCCAATCCAATCTAATCCAGACGGAATGAGCTACTGATTAGGGCCAGCTGGGAATCGCGCAAGCCTAAGGCAATCGCGAAAATCCGGCTGGCCCACATGTATAGCCCTCATGTGTAGGGGACAGACCACACGTATAGGGGCATTTACAGGCATTCAAAGTGCCACATTCGAGAATCGAAAGCCATGACAGAAACTCCATCGTGGGTAGTGGATCACACAAAGCTCTGCACAGCAGACGACCCAGTGCCTTGTGAGCTCCACTGCCCCTTGAATCTGAATATAAAGACGATGCTGGCGAGAATCTCCAGGGGAGAGTTCGATTCGGCCCGCGCTCAATACGAGCAGGATGTTCCGCTTCCAGGCATCGTTTGCAGAATATGCAGCCAACCCTGCGAGCTAGCATGCGCCAGAAACGAGCTTGGCGGAAGCATCTCCATCCGCGCGCTCGAACTTGCCTGCATGACCTATGGCACGGTTAGGAAGCTCAGGTTCACAAAGCACAGGAAAAAGCAGAAGCTGCTTATCATTGGCGGCGGAATCTGCGGTATGACGGCCGCATACTGGATGTCGAAGAAGGGATACGCCGTCGAGCTGGTTTCCAAGGACCCCAAGCTCGGAGGCGCCCTGTGGAACACCAGCCGAGAAGTCCTTCCAGCCAATGTGATAGACGAGGCCATCGAATCCGTCTCGGAACTGGCCAGCATAGAGCTCGAGAGCACTGTGGGATCTCCGAGCGACCGCGAATGGGACGCCTGCCTCGTGGTAACCGGACTTGGAGGAGAGTGCTTTGACCTCAATTGCGAAAACGGCAAAGTGAAGGTTGACCCCATAACGTTCGAAACCTCTCAGAAGCACATCTTTGCCGCAGGTGGGGTGATTGGAGAGCAGGATCCGGTTGTCTCAATGAGCCAGGCAATCGAAGCTTGCCGCAGCATAGACCGCTTCTTCAGAGGCGGATCGCTGTATATCGACAGGGAAACCGTTGAGTGCAGCAGGCTCAACATCAACTTGGAAGGTGTAGAGCCATGCAAGCGAATAGAGTCTGATGAGCCGATCGGAATGCTTACCGAGGAAAAGGCCGTGGCCGAGGCTAGCCGCTGCATACAGTGCGAATGCGATTTCTGCGTTAGAACATGCGACCTTATGTCGCGCGATAACCGGAAACCCAAGCGCTGCATTGGAGACCTGGCCGAAACCTATTCGGCAGTTGCAAAGCACACGGCAAAGATAGCCTTGCGCAAGATGAACATGTGCTCCCTCTGCAATCTTTGCAGCAGCCGATGCCCCACGGGGTTGGACATGGGAGAGCTGTACCTGGAGTCGCGTAGGATAATGCGAGACCGTGGAGAACTGCCACCGGCATTCCACGATTCCTGGCTACGCGACATGGACCATGCGCTCAGCGAGAAGGCATCTTGCGTGGTCACACCAGATGGAGTCGAGAAGGTAGATTACCTGTACTTCCCCGGATGTTCTCTTGGGGCATCGGACCCAAGCCTGGTAATTGGTGCCTACGAGATGCTGGGAGATGTCCTTGGCAAGGAGAGCGTGGGAATAGACGTTAGCTGCTGCGGTGCACCGGCAAGATGGGCGGGAGACGAGGGTCTGTTCGACATCGTGAACAGCAACACGCGCGATAAATGGGAATCCCTCGGCAAGCCGGTCGTGATAACCAGTTGCCCCACATGCAGGAAGATGCTCGCCCCTGCCAACCCCGATTTCGAAATAGTGTCGTTCTGGGAGATTATGGCCAACCAAGAGCTACCGCAGAGTTGCGCATGCTCGGGCAGCACCGAAAGCGCGGGCAGCCCAGACAGCACCAGCAGCGCACGCGGCATAAGCCCGGGTGGCTCAAGCGCGGGTTGCACTGACAGCCCGGGCGGTGCCAAGCGGGAAATAAGCTTGTTCGACCCCTGCTCGGCCAGATACGACGATGCCGCGCGGGCATCCGTGAGAACGCTCCTGCAGAGGATGGGCTACGAGGTAGAGCAGATGTCCGGCGATGGATCGCAGGCAAGATGTTGCGGATTCGGAGGGCTCATCTACAGCGTGGACCAAGACTACGCGAGGGAAATCACATCCAAGCGGCTGGAAAGCGCACACCACAACGTGGTCACATACTGCTCCAACTGCCGAGATGTTTTCGCATCGCAAGGCTCCACGGCGTTTCATATGCTCGACCTTATGCTCGGGCGAACCGAGCCGCCGGCAAGGCCCTCCCTTGGGCAAAGGCGCGAGAACAGGGAAGTTCTCAAAGCTCAACTAGTTGGTCAACTGGTTGGCTTGGAAGTTGGCTCAGAAACTGGCACGGAGCAGATATCTGAACCCGCAGAAAGCTTGAGAGAAGACATCAACGTTGTCCTCGACAGCGGAGTGCTGGAGAAGATGGACGAGCAGCTCATCCTTAAAGACGAGTTGGTGCAGGCAATCGAATCTTCATTCGAAACCGGCGAGCAGCTACTAGACGAGAGCACCGGATGGACTATAACCCACCTGCAGATTGGCGTGATCACACTGTGGGTGATGTTCGAGCAAACAGGAGACAGGGCTTTCGCGGTGCACAACATATACAGCCATAGGATGCAGGTGGGCTGAGATGTCCCGTGCAAGCGAGATTACCCGGAATCCCTATGAATCCGAGGATTGGGAAAGCCTTGGCAACGAGACGGGCGGAGCTATGCGCCCAGGTGGAACCGAGCTCACAAATGAGCTTTTGGAGAGGGCTGGGATATCCGGCTCACGAGAACGTTCATATGCCAGCTTCCCGAGCAACGTCCGCTCGATGCTGGATATAGCCTGCGGCACCGGCGAAACCACCGCGATGCTGCAAAGCCTTGGAATCCGTGTCCTTGGAATAGACTCCAGCCCGAAGCTCGTAGCCGAAGCCAGAGCACGGCATCCCGAAGTTAGATTCGAGATGGTTGAGCTGCAGGAATGCCCGGGCATGTTTGAGACTTTCGACGCTGCAATCGCGCAATGTTCCATTTCCGAGATTGCTGCGGAGAACGGCATCGCGAACGCTCTCGCCTCTTGCGCAAGCTGCATCAAACCCGGCGGAATGTTTCTGTTCTCGGATGTGTATGACAAAGGTGGAAAGAGCCCATGGGGACTGCCAAGCTATGACGGATGGTTGAGCGAGATGGAGAAAACGGGTTTTGACGCAGTCTGGCATGACGATAAGAGCAGCACTCTCTCGGACTTCGTTATTTCCCTCATATGGGCTGGCTTTGACATTAAAACCGCAGGTTCTTGGTGCCCTGCCATCGAAGGCGTGGATTCCAAGAACGTTGGCTACATGGCGTGCGTCATGCGAAAACGGCTTTGACCGGGCGTCTCAGACTAAGACGGCCGTCTAGGATGGCAGCCTATACCGAGGCGGTTGGGCGCGGCAACGGGCGGCCGTTGTTAACACAGAAACGGCAGTCGAGGGATCGACAGCTGATACGCAGGCTACAGCCATGACGAAATCGATTGGCATAACAATGCGCGCAACTTAAAACAACCGCAGTCATTTGAGAACGACGATATAGAAAGAACTACGACTATGGAACATACAGAGCATGTTTACGAAGAAATGAAGAAGAACCTCGAGGCAGGCAGTGAGTTTGCGCTTGCAATCATCGTGGACTCCAGGGGTTCTGCGCCGCGCAAGGTTGGATCCAAGATGCTTGTATATCCAGACGGAAAAACCTTTGCCACGATTGGAGGCGGATCGCCAGAGGGAATGGCTATCAACGCCTGTAAGGAAGCTCTCGCTAGCAGCACCTCCAATGTCATAACCTACGACCTCACGCAGGATAACGTGGAAGTCATGGCCCCGATATGCGGTGGCAGCGGCACCGTGATGATCTGCCTTGTAACGCCATCGCAGAAGCCAGTCATAGACGATATAGTTGCAGGACTGCGAGGAAACTCCGAGATGCAGTTCATGGCAAACGTGAGCGACGGCAAATGCAGGCTATACAGCGCGAACGTCTCCACAGGCAAGTTCGTTTGCAGCGACGGGATCGTGGATGACGAGGAGACGGCATCCAGCCTGAAGAAGATGGTCAACAACCTGGAACCATTCAGAACCAGCGTGGATGGAGACTGGTATTGCGAGCGCATACGACCAGAAGGACATCTGTATCTGCTAGGTGGAGGACATGTTTCGTATGCCACCGAGGCGGTTGCCAGGATTGCAGGGTTCGACACAGTGGTGGTAGACGATAGGGAGGAATTTTCCAATAGCGAGCGATTCCCCTACTCCACATGCTATGTGATGCCGGAATTCGATGGCCTAGACCAGCTTCAAATCAACCCCGATGACTTCATAGTCGTAGTTACAAGAGGTCATTTCTACGACAGGAAATGCCTTTCCTGGGCGCTTGGAACATCTGCCGGCTACATCGGGATGATCGGCAGCAGCAGGAAGATCGGGCTCGTGTTTGACAAGCTCCGCTCCGAAGGAGTTTCGCAGGAAAGGCTGGACGAAGTCCATGCACCCATTGGAATTCAGCTTGGTGGCAATACTCCGGGAGAAATCGCGGTATCGATAGTTGCCGAGATGATACTGGAGCGCACCAAGAGGATCGGGGGCAGACTCAAGCCATGATCGAGAACGGCATCAGCATCGGGAGCGTCGACAGCATCAAAGGCAGCGGCGTTAAGGGCGATGATAGCGTCAAAAGCGGCGGAGTCGAAGGCAGCGGCGTCATAGGCAGCAATGTCAAAAGCGACAGCATCAGAGGCAACAGCGCCAGATGCGGCAACGACAATAAAACCGACACCAGAAGCGTTTGCCCCATATGCCTGAGGCAGCTCGAGGCGTCGTATGAAAGGGACGATGACGGCAACGTGCTGCTAGTGCGCAATTGCCCCGAGCATGGCGAGACGCGCGAGGTGATATGGCGAAACTGCATAGAAGCCGAAGAATGGGGAGATGCGGGCACCTCGCAGAACGAGGACCCATCTGGAACCGACAGCCCCATCGACGGCTCCATATTAGAGGACGAGCGTCCCGAGAATGCCGCGATCACCTGCGACTTCAACCCCAACTGCCCCTCGGAATGCATAGGATGCCGCTCCCATATAACTCGGCCATGCTGCGTCTTGCT
>CADBOM010000055.1 GCA_902796325.1 uncultured Coriobacteriaceae bacterium | reverse complement strand
TCGCTGCATCAGACCGAAGCCGAGGAGATGACCTACATCGACGTGACCACGCGCCACAAGTCGGTCCACAGCTGGGAGCTTCTGAAGAAGTACATGCCGGGATTCGAGAACAGCTTCATAACGCTGAGCTGCCCGCAACTTGGAACCTCCGGCGGGCGCAGGCTGGTTGGCGAGTACTTCCTAACCGAGAAGGACATGAATACAGAGGAGCCGTTCGAAGACACCATCGCGGAGTTCTCCGACAACGACCGCGGCGACGATTCCCTGGAGCATCCGGTGACGTACATCCCGTACAGGGCTCTGGTGCCCAAGGACATCGACGGCATGCTTGTTGCCTGCCGCGCTGCATCGATGGATAACGACTTCAGCGAGTTCTTCAACCTGATTCCGCATTGCATGTGCTTTGGCCAGGCTGCGGGTGCTGCAGCCGCCATTGCCGTTCAGGACGGCGTCGAGGTGCGTGACGTGGACTACGGCAAGCTGCGTGCCGAGCTTCTGAAGCATGGGGCAATTTTGCCGTAAGGGTTAATGTGCCAATCGAGTGTACCAGGCTAGCAGCGGGCAACGCGGGCATAACCGCGTTGCTGCACCCGGCTGGCACGGGTGTGCCATTGGCAAAATATCCAACCGCGTGGCTGCACGGACGAGCTGGGTGCATTGTCGGCAAGGCTCCCCATTGGGTGACCACACAGTGATGGCGAGCCTACTACCGATGTAACTTTTCCGGGTTTGTGCGATCCGAGCGCCCCAAAACTCCTTCGCAATGTAACTTTTCCCAGTTTGTGCGTGCTGCTGCAGGTAAAAGGCGTCCCGACGAAGTCGTCGATACCAATAGTGAGAAATTTTAATAAACACATCTATGGAGTGTGTTTATTAAAAAAGCGCCGAGAAGCCCGAAATTTTCGAATTGGCGGCGAGGCAGGTTGCATCTGGTTCGCACAAACGGGGAAAGTTTACGCAAAACGATGATTTTCGGGCGCTTGGTCTGCACAAACTGGGATTTTTTACATGCAGCTGCTCGCGTGTTACCCGCGCGGCGTCGACAAGTGGACGGGCTAGCTGAGAACTCAGTCATAAACCTATGCGGCGACCAGCACAGTGGCCGAAACCTGTCTGGGCGTGTACGATTTTAGAGGGCCGGCTTGGAGGCTGGCCCTCAAATTATGTAGTTTTCATGCTCTGGCACCATCTGGCCAACTTGCGTTTTGGCCGTTGCAACGGCGCATATATACTAAGTTAACGTTTGTTTTTCGATGGGAGTGCGAGCGTTTCTCGGTTGTAGCGCTCCTTACACAGACGCTTCTCGATTGCAAAGCAAACGCTTTCAGGGTTGCGAAACAAAACGGTGGTCAATGCGTGCCCGACGCTAGGCCAGCATGTTCTCGCAGCGCACACTTCAAATCTGACGAAAGGATTGACAGCGAGTGATTGACTTTTTATCCGTGTTCTCGACGCCGCAAGCGTGGGTTGAGCTTGCAACACTGATCTTCTTGGAGATGGTGCTTGGCATCGACAACCTGGTTTTTATCGCCATCACCACTGATAGACTTCCGGACAACAAAAAACATATTGGCCGTAGGCTGGGACTGCTGGGCGCCCTGTGCATGCGAATATTGCTGCTGTGCTGCGTGTCGTGGCTGGCATCCCTGCATAATGCGCTGTTCACAATCCCGTTCCTTTCGGGCGACATGGCCGAGGTCACCGCGCGCGACCTCATCATGCTTGCCGGCGGCATCTACCTCATCTACAAGGGAATAAGCGAGCTCGTGGGCAAGCTCACCCTCAAGGAGGACGAGGTGGCCATTACCGGCGACACCTCCAAGGTGAAGTTCATCGGTCTTGCTCACGCTGTGGGCCTGATCATGGTCATGGACGTGATCTTCTCGCTCGATTCCGTCATAACCGCCGTTGGCATGGTCAACGACCTGCCGATTATGATTGCCGCCGTTATGATCGCGGTTCTGGTGATGATTATCTTCGCGGACCCGATTTCCGACTTCATAAACGATCATTCCGGAGTGAAAATTCTTGCCCTGTCGTTCATTGCGTTCATCGGATTCGTGCTGTTCTGCGAGGGCCTAGACATCGAGCTTGATAAGACTGCCGTCTACTACGCCATGGCGTTCGCGCTCATCGTGCAGATAGTCGAGATCAAGTGGAGACGCAAGGGCGTTATCGCCAGCGCTGCGCTGCTCTTTGCAATCAGTATGGTTCTGGCATTTGCGATTCCGGGTGTTATCAAGCCTTACATGGGAATCTTCGGACTGCTGGCATCGTTCATCATCGTGTACCTGCAGTACATTTACGAGAAGAACTACGAGAAGCTGGCTAAAGAGCACGCGCTGAAGCATCAGGCCGAGGTTGATGTTGAGCTTGCAGCCGAGGGCGCAGAGGCCGATGGCGAGCAGGCAGCCGTGGCGCCAACTGAGGCGAAGTCCGAGGCCGATGGCGCAACATCGCTCGATGAGCCGACTACTGATGATGATGGGTCGACGACTGATGATGATTCGGCGGCGGATGATGAGCCGGCGGCAGGCAAGACCACGCAGGAATCGTAGGTGGCGGCATCAACGACACGGCAGAATATCTGGAGCGTGTGAATTCAGGTGCATCGCGGGCTGGCAAGCTGCCGGTCAAGATCGTGATGTATGCGCTCCCATTCGCCTTGATCGTCACCACGCTGTTCATCGGGAGGTATCCCATACCTCCGCAAGATGTGGTCACGGCCTTCGCCAATGTTTTCGGGCTTGGTAGCTACAGGGTTACGAGCGAGGTATACACGCTCGTGATAAACGTCAGGTTCCCGCGCGTTATCGCAGCTGCAGCGGTTGGAGCAGCCCTGGCAATCAGTGGAGCGGCGTTCCAGGGCGTGTTTAGGAATCCGCTGGTAAGCTCCGGGATCCTGGGAGTTTCAAACGGAGCAGGATTTGGCGCGGGCCTGGCCATCGTGTTCTTCTCGGCAACGTCGGTTGCAATCTACCCGTTCGCGTTCCTGTTTGGAATCGTGGCCGTTGCCGCAAGCTACCTCATAGCCCGCGTGTACAAGAGCACTCCCACCATCATGCTCATACTCGGCGGCACCATCGTGTCGTCGGTGTTCTCGGCCTTGGTCTCCCTTATGAAATACCTTGCCGATCCCGAAACCCAACTGCCCAACCTCGTCTACTGGCTCATGGGCAGCCTGGATGCCGTGGGGTACGAGGAGTTCGTCGCGCTAATCCCGATGATTGCGGGCGCGGCTATCCTGTTTCTCATGTCATGGCGCATAAACGTGCTGTCGATGGGCGACAAGGAAGCTCGCTCCATGGGAGTGGACACACAGCGCGACAAGTTCTTGGTTATCGGAGGCGCAACGCTGTGCACGGCGTCTGCCGTGTGCATGTCCGGTGTTGTGGGTTGGGTTGGACTCATCATTCCGCATATCGGCCGCATGATCGTGGGATCCGACAGCCGCAAGCTCATGCCAGCATCGGCTGCCATCGGGGCTTCCTTCATGATGGTGATTGACCTGCTGGCGAGGGTCATCACCGTGAGCGAGGTGCCGCTCGGAGTGCTCACGGCGCTTGTGGGCGCGCCGTTTTTCGTGTACCTGCTCAAGCGTACGAAGGGCAGGAATTGGTGATGGCAATGGGAACCGGTCGATCTCGGAAGGCGTCGCAGCAGCAGGTGCCGCAAATGTCACAGTCGCAGCAGGCTATGGATGTGCCGCAAGTTCAGCAGCATCACTTTATCGAGGTGAGGGGAGCGGAGTTCTCGTACGATGCCGACGCCAAAGGCCGCGATATCCGCGACGCCAAAGGCCGCGATGGCAGGCGCAATGGCGACAAACGCGATAGTCGCGATGGCCGCGATGCAGAAGTCCGCAACGTGCTGAACTCGGTTGACCTCATGCTCGACAAGGGACAGATCTGCTGCCTCATGGGCGTGAACGGCTGCGGTAAATCCACTCTTATCGACTGCATTTTGGGCGTTAACCACATAACCGCGGGGAGCATCGAGATAAATGGCGTTCCCCAGCACCAGATGAAGCCGCACGAGCTGGCACGTTTGGTGTCGTACGTTCCGCAAGTTCACGACAGGGCGTTCCCGTATCTGGTGAAAGATGTCGTGCTAATGGGACGCACGGCATATCAGAGTCAGTTCTCCAGTCCGGATGACAATGACAAGCAGATTGCGATGCAGTCGCTCAGGCAGTGCGGCATCGAGCATTTGGCCGACAGGCCGTACACGCAGCTATCCGGTGGAGAGATGCAGATGGTTCTGCTGGCGCGGTCTCTCGCTCAAAACGCCCCGTTCATAATCATGGACGAACCCACTGCCCACTTGGACTTCAAGAACGAGCTCATGTTCATGGAGACGGTGACTAGCCTTGTGGCCGATTCTGGTATTGGGGTTCTTGTGGCAACCCACTCGCCAAACCAGTCGTTTTTCTTCGAATCGTGCGGACTTGACGTAACGGCCGCTCTCATGGCAGATGGTAAGATTTGCAAGCGTGGCAAGCCATCCGAGGTTCTGAACACGGAATCACTGCGCAACATCTACGGCATAGAGGCCAAGGTGTTGAGCACGGATTTGGAGGACGGCAGGCATTTGAGCCAGATTGCCCTGGTGTCGACGGCGAAGGCTGGCGAGGGAGACGGCAGCTCGCAATAGTGGCTGCGAGACAGCTCGAAATAGCGGCTCGCAAGGCAGCTCGAGATGACAATCCGCTGCGGCGTTCACTGGCACGGCAACACGGAGGCAACACGGAGGTTTTCGAAATCCTTTGCAAGGGGAGGAAATACATGAGGTTCGGGCATTCTGAAAACGACAAGGACAAACTCGAGACAGTAAGCTCAGAGCTTGCTGCAACCAACAGCAGCTGGATGGGCAAGGCAACCCGAATCGTGTTGGCGCTGGTGCTCTCGCTTTCCATGTGCTTCACGGTTCTGGCTCCGCTTTATGGGTGCCAGCAGAGCACGACGGCAGCTTCGTCTACGGAAACCAAGGAAGTTACCGACTGCGCTGGCCGCACCGTGCAGATTCCCGTGGAGTGCAACAAGATTGCAGCTCTCGATGCGTTTTCCGGCGAGGCTCTCGTGATGGTGGGCGCAGGCGACAAGGTTTGCGCTGTTACCGGCGGCGTTGCATCGGATGTGATCCTGCAACAGATCGATCCGGATCTTGCCAGCCTGCCCGTGCCCATGTCGTCCGGAAGCATCAACATCGAGTCTCTGGCATCCCTTAGCCCCGATGTCGTGCTGGTGAAATCATCCCTGTACGGCTCCGACCAGTCGGATAAGCTCGACCAACTCGGAATTCCGTATCTTGTGATTGGCTACACCAGCATTGACGAGCAAATCCAGGCGCTGCAGGTTTTAAGCAACGTTCTCTCCGGCGATTCCCTCGACAAGATGAATTCGCTTATCGACTACTACCAGGACACGGTTGCAAAGGTGGAGCAGAAGGCGTCGCAGATTCCCGACAGCCAGAAGGTGA
This sequence comes from uncultured Coriobacteriaceae bacterium, assembly GCA_902796325.1. GTDB lineage: Bacteria > Actinomycetota > Coriobacteriia > Coriobacteriales > CADBOM01 > CADBOM01. The sequence goes on along the minus strand of CADBOM010000055.1, from coordinate 1,475 downwards.
AGGTGTACCACTCCATCAATCAAACCACCACAACGGACGGCGTCGACACCCTTGGTGCCGATTGGATTACCAAGGTGGGCGCCATCGACGTGTCTGCCGACCAGGCCGTTCAGTCTGGCGAGACCGACTACAACGCAACGCTTGAGCAGGTGTTTGTGTGGAATCCCGATGTGATTATCTGCAACGATCCGAATGCCGTTCAGATATTCACGAGGGATAGCAAATGGGCAGGACTTGGGGCGGTTTCTAATGGAAATGTGTATATGCTTCCCATTGGAGCCACAAGGTGGGGACAGCGTGGAGATGTTGAGACGTACTTTGCCATGCTATGGCTTGGCAAGACCATCTACCCCGACTACTATGCCGACGTGGATTTGCAGCAGGAGGTTACCACCATCTACCACGACATTCTTGGAGTGGACGTCGACGATGCCCTGTATCAGCAGATGCTGTCCGGTCAGGGCATGAGGAAGACCTCCACCGGTGGAGGCCAGGGAGATAACTAGCCCAACATGCAGACGAATCCGGTTTTGGTCCTGCGTCTATGCAGGCAGTTGCGGCATGCTCGAACCTTGTCGAGCATCTCCTCCTCATCGTTGTCCCATTCAAAGTGGTCGCAAACATTGGAGAGGGCTTCGTCGCCGCCCATATCGTCGATCTGATTCTTTGAGCACGGCACGGCAAGGCCACCTTCAATGGTGCAAAGCAAGGTGATGGCTCCTCCCATAAGCACTGGCTTTACCTGATGGTTGTCGAGGCTGAGTTCAATATCGCCCGGCAGGGGAGAGCCGTCCAGGCCCACTATCCGCACTGGGCCATTCACCTGCTTGGATAGGATTTGCTTGGCTTCATCTATCGTATGGCCGGAATCCATTCGCTTGCTCAGATTCCATTTGCCGCGGAATCTGCCATCATTTCCCGAGAGTCGGAGCCCAACGCCTGCAATGGCGCCGATAACGCCTGAACCATCTCCACCGTGCTCGCTAAGATCCACCCAGGGAATGCTGTCTGCCAATGCATATGCCTCGTCCTTGCTGCAGACTTCCCTCTTGGCTTTCTGGCCGAATGCTATGAGTTTGTTGATGTTGGCGAGGGCATCGTCGGTATCAGATGGAAGATCGACAATGCACAGGCCTGGGTCGGCTGCAGCAACCTTGTTCTCATCGATTGCCCTGACTGCAAGCTTGTATAGTTGCTCGTACTTGTCGTTATCGATTAGCGCCTCGAAGGCCATAGACGAGTTGTGCGAGGTGTACTGGATGCTTGGATCGAGCAAAAGCTGATGTCTGGAGATGCCAAGCAGGATGGTTGCTCCCAGTTCCTGGGCGCTGCTGGCAATTATCTCGGCAATTTCTCCGGTGGATGTGGATTTGCTTTCGTCGTCGGTGTCGTCAACGCATATGATGAGGTGCCTCATGTGCAGTCTGCCCTTCTACTCTTCGGAAGCGGTGCTCTTATGGCTTGATTCGTCGGCT
>CADBOM010000054.1 GCA_902796325.1 uncultured Coriobacteriaceae bacterium | reverse complement strand
GCAACAGCTGGTCCATGCTAGCTCCCCTCATTGCTTGCGCAAACGCCGTGCGCCGTATGGCCATCAACGTAAATATTACAGCCAGACACCATGCCGGTTCTGCATCATGCTGCGCCTTTTATAGCCCGGGCGCGCCAATTGGGACAAGGCAATCTTAGCGTTTGATATCATCAGATTATTGTGCCATATGCGAAGTAGCCCCATGCATGGCTGGCCAAGCAAACAGTGCATCTCCACAACGATTGCAGCAGATAAAACAGCAGAAAAGATCATATGTCTAACAAAGAAAACCAGGAAAACGAGCCAATTGCAAAACATTCCAAGCTAGAAATCGAAGACAAAACCGAAGGCGCTTCAGACGAGATTGCTAGCGACTCCGAAGAAGATACTTCGTCTGTCATGAAATCCACGGTTACGATGTCGATGGCAACGCTGCTGTCGAGGCTAACCGGATTCGTGCGCACATGGGCCATGGCGTTCGCACTTGGAAACACGCTGCTTTCCTCGGCGTACCAAGTTGCAAACAACATGCCCAACATGCTGTATGAGCTCGTAGCGGGAGGAATCCTCACCACATCGTTTCTTCCGATCTATGTGTCGCAACTAAAGACCAGGGGCAAGGACGGCGCAGGAGATTATGCCGGAAACCTGCTGGGCCTTGGCCTCATAGTGCTTGGGTTGGTGGCTCTTCTCGCAACCATCTTCGCTCCCCAGGTAGTGTTCACGCAGACATTCATGTCGTCCTCGGAAGATACCGAGATGGCGGTTTTCTTCTTCAGGTTCTTCGCGGTTCAGGTTGTGTTTTACGGAGTGGGCGCCATCATATCGGGAATCCTCAACTCGCATAAGGATTTCCTGTGGCCGGCGCTGGGACCCGTGTTCAACAATATCGTGGTTATCGCAACGATGTTCGCCTATGTGTTCATCAACCCCATGAACCCAGGTCTTGCCCGCATTATCCTGGCAGTAGGGACGACGCTTGGCGTTGCCGTGATGATGGCGGTTCAGATACCGGCGCTGGTGAAGCTCAAGATTCCCGTTAAGATTCACATAGACCTCCACGACCCCATGATCAAGGAAACGCTGAGGTTGGCACTGCCCGCAACGGTGTTCGTGGTGATCAACCTGATAGTGGTTAGCGTTAGGAATGCGTTTTCGCTGGGAGTCGTGCCAAACGGCCCCTCCACTTTGAGCTATGCCTGGCTTTGGTACCAGTTCCCATATGGCGTTCTGGCAGTTGCCCTATCCACGGCAATGCTCACCGAGATGAGCGGTGCCGCGGCTGTTAAGGATTGGCCGCTGTTCAGGCGAAACGTGCGCTCGGGCCTCTCGGGAACCATGTACCTCATCATCCCCATGGCCATCTTGATGTTCTGCCTGGCATACCCGCTCACAGCTCTCTATCATGCCGGGCAATTCAACGAGCAAGACGTACTGGCCGTAACTCAAGTACTCCAATGTTGGCTAATATCCCTCCCCTTCTATGCCGGATACATGTACCTCTACAGATCGTTCAGCGCGATGAAAGACCTCGGGCTCATCACTTGGATAGACGGTACGGGCCGAATTGTTCAGGCGGCAATGTATGCCATCTTCACGATGGGAATAGGCGGATGGGAAGGCATTGGCCTTGTCGGAATCCCGGTTTCCGACACCATATTCTACGTGGCGATGTTCTTCATACTGTGCTTAGTCATGCGCAAGAAGGTTGGGTCGTACGGGTTGGGCAAGGTGTTCTTCACGGCAATCCGCTCCACAATCGCGTCTTTAGTTGCGGCTGCCGTGATAACCCCGTTGCTAGTGCTGTTTCCAAGCAGGGGGACCATCTTGGGAGCGCTACTGGCCATCGTCGTGCTTGGAATCGTTGGACTTGCGATATTCTATGGAATCTCTAAATTGCTGAAGGTCCCGGAAACCGACATGATTACCAAGGGCTTCCGCAGGGTCGTGCAAAAGGTGAAGAGGCACTAGATGGCCGCGAAGGAAATCACAGACGACGATTGGGATTGGCCGGAACCTCCCGAAGTTGACGACGGCAGCGATGGTCCAGCCGTGGTCGCCTTCGTTCCCGCCCATAACGAGGCGGACAGGGTTTTCGACACCGTGGATTCTCTCCTTGCAATCGATTGCGTGAGCAAGGTCGTCGTGATAGACGATGCCTCGACAGACAACACGAAGATGCAGGCTCTTCTCGCAGGCGCCACCGTGCTGAGCCTATCGGAGCAAAGCGGGAAGGGAGCGGCTCTTACCGCCGGTGTTTCGGATGCGGAGTTCGACTACTGTCTGTTCATAGACGCAGACCTTGGCAAGAGCGCGTCGGAAGCTCGGTTGCTGCTAGAGCCTGTTTTGAGCGGCGAGCTCGACATGTCGATTGCGAGATTCCCAAAGCCTGCCAAGAAAGTTGGATTCGGGAAGGTGAAGGGCCTTGCAAGAAGCGCTATTGCGGCAGTTGACCCTACCTTCGACTGCCAAGCCCCTCTATCCGGGCAAAGAGTCATGACGTCGGATTGCTTGCATGCAGTATTGCCGCTCGCCCAAGGCTACGGCGTTGAGGTTGCCCTCACCGTGCGCGCGCTTAGAGCTGGAATGCGGGTTGGGGAAGTTCAGACATCGATGTATCACCGTGCAACCGGAAACGACCTTGCCGGATTCAAGCACCGCGCAGCCCAATACCGAGACGTGAAGGCCGCAGTCAAAGAGCTTGGCATCAAGCTGTAGCGGGATTTGATTTCTGCCGAAGCGTCCATCGAGCGCATCAAATCCAACAAACCCCCAGTAGAAACCGCAAGTGCAAGCCCGCGAGTACAGGCGCGTTACGAAATCTGAGGGTACCAGAACGATTGGTCTCTATCCGGTCCGTACACTCCATCGGAGCCGCTGAGCAGGAGGGCGATTATCGAATACCTGCCCATGCTGCCCTCATATGAGCTCACGCCCGCAACTCCCCTAGACGATGCCTCGTCCATCAGCTTGGCGCTGACGGTTATGTCCTGGGTAAATACAACCGGGATTTTCTTGACATGCATTGCAGACCCTATCGAGGCTCCAACATAATCGATGGAGTAGGTCGTGGACGATGATTGGGTGGAGTCAGCAGAGTTTTCAGACCCGTCTGAAGTTCCGGAGCCCGAACCGTCGCCAGCCGCGGAGGTTCCGGCAGATCCAACGGCACCAGAACCTTCGGATTCGGCTGCGGCTGCCGATCCGTCCGAGCCAGACGATGCATCCGCAGAAGACGTTGAAGCAGCTTGCGGCTTTTCATCCATGTAGATATTCACATACCCATCGATGGAGTCTGGAACCGATGAAACTCCATCTAGCGTTATGACCCCACTGGAGATGAGCGTGCAGGTGATCGGGTAGTAGGTCTGGTCGGACACGGAGAGCGTGCTGGATGAAGTTAGGGTATCTCCGCTAAAGACGTTGATGGTTTTTTGGCCCCTGGTCCACTCGTTGGCAAGGGCCTGCGCAAGAGAGTCCTCATAAGACCCGCTGGCATTTGGCAAAACTGCTTGGATTTGCTGCAATGTGGCTTGGTCGGTGGTGCCAAACGACTCCTTGTTCACTCGCACGACAACGCAATTGCCGCCAGCATTCTGCACGTATCCAGCAATCTCGCGCGAGATGTTGTCCTGATCGCTCGTGGCTCCGGCCACCACCATGACGTCCTTGCCGGCCAGCTTGCCCTGCTGCCATTGGTTGACGAAGCTTCCAGAAAGCGAGGAGTATTGCTGGTATTTCTGGTCCAGCTCCTGATTCTGGTTGGAGAGAGTTGAGAAACGGCTGGATAGTGAATCAACCAAATCCGAGGTGGTCGAGTTCAGGAAACCGCTTCCGCCGATGGCAGCTCCAAGCAGTAGTCCCACGGCAAGCGCCAGGAACACCGCACATATAGTGACCAGATGGTATTTGAAGCTGTACATATCGCTTTCGTTTCTCTAATTTCTCTAACTCTATAACTTGCGTTTTCAAAATAATTTGGTGTCCAATAGCGTCGCGAAAATCGGATCCGTGCGAACATCGGCCCCGCGCTTAAAAACCCAGCTGGGTTCTAAACGAAAGCCACATTACCATGAAGGCATTACGAAGCGGCTCAGAGATGAATATAACCGTAAATATCGCTATTAGAGCGCAGGCAATGACCATCAGTGCGTATCTTCCGGGAGGAGCGGGTTTGTATAGCTTGCTCACTCCCTTGGCGTCGACGAGCTTTGTTCCAACTTTCAGCCTCACGAGAAACGTGGAGGCCATGCCGTTCCTCCCCTTCTCCATATACTCGATGAGGTTGGAATGCGTGCCTACCGCCACTATGAGGTCGGCATTGTTCTCCCAAGCAAGGAGCAAGGCCAGGTCTTCGCTGGTCGCGGAAAGCGGCCAGGGGTTGCACTCGATGCCGAGCGATTCCAAGCGCTCGCGTGATGTGCACGTCCCGTCTTCATAAGCATGCGGAATTACCTCGGCGCCGCATTTGAGCGCAGAATCCGACACCGAATCCATATCGCCAACTATTATGTCGGGAGTGTACCCGGCTTCTATCACGGCATCGGCTCCACCATCTACTGCTATGATTGCGGGCTTCATCTCGCTTATGTAGGATCTGAGCGTGTGCAGGTCTTCCTTATAGTCGGGCCCTCGCACAACCACGAGAACCTGTCTTCCAGAAATCTTGGTCTTCACCTTCGGAACATTGGGGTTGTAGAGAACCTTGCCCTTCTCCATCTTCAGATATTCGGCGGTATTGTCCACGAATTCCGCGATATCTGCGTCGATGCTCTCCTCGGCGTTCTTGACCTTCGACTCCACTTCATCCGAGGTTAGGAGAATTCCCGTTGCGACTACAGGCCCGTTTTCGTCAAAGCGGTGCACCTCGCATCCGCTGATGCAAATCTGGTCGCCATCCTGGACCTCTTCGAATATCCCCTGCCCAACCGAATCGATTATCGGTATGCCAGCATCCAATATCATCTTCGGGGCAAGATTGGGGAATTTTCCAGAAACGGATCTGGAAGCGTTTACCACCGCGGCAGCGTGGGCCTCGATCAGGCTTTCCGCACCAAGCCTATCGATGTCCTCATGGTCGATAACGGCAATCTCGCCCGCCTTGATGTTGGGGGCAAGATGCTTGGTAACCTTTCCAACTTTTGCGTTTCCAGTGACCGTCATGCCAGCTTCGCCTACCATCTACCACGCGCCATGGTGCAGCTATCCCGCAAGAAGAACCCTGGCATGCCGTATGGCGGCATCGTCCGTGGAACCAGAAAGCATACG
>CADBOM010000053.1 GCA_902796325.1 uncultured Coriobacteriaceae bacterium | reverse complement strand
GACCAGCATTGCATCAACATCCCAGCGCAATCCGGAAAATCATTAATGATAAATTCGGATTTTGATGAATGGAATTCTCGGATTTTATTAAATGGAACATTCGGATTTTAGTGAATGAAAAACCCGGATTTTAGTGAATGGAATTCGAAGGCTCGGGTAAGAGAACCGGAATTCATGGCTGTCGTTGGCATATCTCAATATGCTCGAGAACTGGAGGACGGGATACTCGTGATACCAATTCGAGCATTGGGAGCTTAAACCCAGGCTTCGCCCGCGACCAACCCCGCGCTCTATCCCGCGTTCAAGCTCGCGCCTTAGCCCAAGCAGCGTGCAGGCAAAGCCGCCTACTTCGGGGCATCCGCTACGTCGTCGCTAACTTCGCTGCCTGCTCCCGCACGCTCGGTGTCTCCCGTGCAGTCGGCACCCGCATTCTCGGCATCTGCCGTGACAATTGCGCCCGCTCGCTCGACGCCCGCCGTGCCAATCTCGGCATCAGCTGCAACCACTGCGCTAGCGTCGTCTACCTTGGAATCGCCCTCCAATGCGTATTTGGCCTTTATCTTGGTGTTTTCCGGAAGCACGTTTGCAAGGATTATCGCTACCAGGAAAACCAGAGCCACGCTATTGCCGGTGAACATGCTGGAAAGCATTGGCGGGAAGTTAGCGAATATGCCGCTCACCTGCGTGAATCCAATGCCGATTGCAAGTGATAGCGACGCCACCGTGATGTTCTTCTGCGAGAACCCGGCGCTGGCGATCATCTGGAATCCGGCAACGATGATGCTACCGAACATCATGATGGTGCAGCCTCCCAACACGGAGCTGGGAAGACTCGCGAACACCGCGCCGATGGCGGGCACGAACCCCGCCAGCACAAGCACCGCGGCACCACAGGCAATTGCCCTGCGGTTGATAACGTGGGTCATGGAGATAAGGCCTATGTTCTGTGCAAATGAGGTCAATGGCGAGCATCCGAACAATCCCGCGATAGACGATGTGAAACCATCAGCCGCAATGGAGCCCTGATACTCGCGCTCGGAGGGTTCGCGGTTGAACCCGACAGCTGTTACGGCTGCTGTGTCGCCGATGGTTTCCGCCGCGCTCACTAGGTATAGGAGTACGACCGAGACAATCGCCCCCACGTTGAACTCCGGAACGAACGGCATGAACGCCGGGAGGCTGAATGCGGATAGCCCGCTGAATGCCGAGAAGTCAACCTTGCCCATGAACAGCGCCACAACGTAGCCGGCAATGAGCCCGAAGAGCACGGAAAGTTGCTTTTTCGACCCCTTGAGCACAACTTGGAACACGAGGCATGCGATTAGCGAGAAGGTTCCGAGGATCAGATTCTCGGGAGATGCAAAGTCGAGTGCTCCGGAGCCTCCAGCGAAAGACTCCGCCCCAACCGACAGAAGCGAGAACCCGATGGACGTAACCACGACGCCCGAAACGATGGGTTTTATGAACTTGCGCCAGTACTTGGCGAAAAGTCCCAGGATTCCCTCGCAAATTCCACCGGCAATCACGGCTCCCACAACGGTTGGGTACCCATAGGTTGCGGCAATTCCGCACAGCACCGTGATGAAGGTGAAGCTCACTCCCATAACTATTGGCAGCTTGCTTCCCACGCGCCATATCCCAAACAGCTGGATGAACGTGCCAATGCCCGCCACCACCATGGCGTTCTGCATGAGCATGGCGGTTTGGGCCTCACCCAACCCCGCCGCTGCGCAAAGGATGGTGATTGGAGCCAAGTTGGCAACGAACATCGCCAGAACATGCTGGATTCCGTATGGGAAGGCGCGGCCGATTGAGATCTTGCCGTGGAACTTGCTGAGCTCGCCCATCTCGGCGTCCGAGTCGGCCCCGACGCCAGCACCGGCCTCGGCGCTATCCTGAACTTCCTCAACCAGAGCGCCATCAGCTCGAGCGCCGTCAACCAGGATGCCGCCCTCTACCTTCTCCGCTCGCTTATTCTTGCCACCCATACGGCTCATATATCGACTCGATTCTTCGTCGCTCGCGTAAATCCAAACTTTCTCGATAAAAAGACTGAAGTATTTTCTCGCAGTTTTTAAGCACGATGCCGGGCACACGGATTCAAATTTGCCAATAGCCAAACGCATGCGGATTGCGGCAAGCAGCCTCGATTTGCGGCAGTCGCGATGTTACGAATCAATGAGTTTACAATGTCAACTCCACTCGGTAATATGAGTTTACGATGTCAACTCATCGCGAGACACGATATTGGCAGTTCCCCATCAGATATCAGAGAACGGAGGCACACCATGGCAATGAAAGCATCTGCCATACGATTCAGCCCCGAAGAAAAAGAATGGATCCAAGCTTTTGCAGATATGAATGGAACCACGTTTTCCGCGCAAGTTAGAGAATGGACGCTAGAACGGCTTGAAGATGAGATGGATGCGAGAGACCTGCTAGAAGCACTGCATGAAGATGATGGCGAGCGCATCACCTGGTCACAGGCCAAAAAAGACCTCGGCATTGAGGAATAGACATGTCCTTTTCTGTTGAGCTCACCCGCCACGCAGAAAAGCAGCTGGCTTCGCTTGGAAAGAAAGACCTCTTGCTGGTATCCAAGGCTATCGATGAACTTGAAAAATGCGAGAATCCATGCGCACTACCTAATGCTAAAAAACTTCAAGGGATAGACAATGGATGGAGATGGCGCGTGGGCATATATCGACTACTCGGAACAGCCGATGGCAACAGGCTGATCATCGAGCTGTTCCGGATAGGACAGAGAAGAGACGTTTATCGAGGACTGTAGAAATAGGACATAACTCTCACGAGTAAACAACAAAAGCCAGCAATGAACACAAAATCATGATTGAGCATGCAAGCATGCCGAATCGCCAAAACGTTAAATGGCCCAAACTGGTATGGCCTGCACGCTCTCTGATATCAGATAGGGTTCCGGCGTCTGGCAAATAACATGTCCGAACCCAACTTCGTAGCCAGAAATCCCCTCAAGGCAGGAAAATCTCTTTATTGCGTCTCCACGCACCTGCACACCGGATTTAATCTCTACCGGGTGCAGCGTACGTCCATCCTGAATTACCAAGTCAATCTCGTGCTTCTGCAAATCGCGGTAGAAACTCACTTCGCGCAAATCGCGTCCCGCATTCATGAAGCTCTTGAGCACCTCCGACACAACGAAGGTCTCGAACATGTGCCCCGACATAGCACCAAGCTTTAGCTGATCGGCCGTGTACCATCCGGTTAATTGACATGCCAATCCGGTATCCATGAAGTAGACCTTCGGAGTTTTGGCGAGCCTCTTCTCAATATTGGCCCAAAATGGCTGCATCACATAGATGATGCCGGATGCCTGTAAAATCGATATCCAGCCTTGTATGGTTTTCGCATCCACCCCAACGCTGCTAGATATATCCGAGACGTTTAGCAGCTGGCCAGTTCTAGCTGCAATCGCAATCATGAAATTGAAGAATTTTCTTTCGTCCTTGATGTTGATGAGTTGGCGCACATCGCGTTCCAAGTACGACCTTATGTAGCTGGCATAGTAGTCGTACCAATCTACCTCGCCCCGTTGCAGTTCCGGCATGCTGCCGCGGTGAATATGCTCCCAGATATCGAGTCCTTCCGGCCGTTTCAGCCTTGCCTCGTCCTTGCGTTTATCCAGCTTCACAGGGATGTACCGCTCTCCGGTACTCCTTCCTAGTACCTCTCTTAGAGAGAGCCCCGACATCTCCAGTATTCCAATTCTTCCGGCAAGAGACTCGCTAACCCCCTGCATCAGCTGGTAGGTTTGCGATCCAGTCAATATCACTGCACCATACTGGTCAAGAGAGTCAACCACGAGCTTGACCTGCCTGAACAAATCTGGCGCCTGCTGAACTTCGTCCACGATGATTGGAATCCTGTCAGAGTTCAAAAATGCCTTTGGATCAGTAATGGCGAGGTCGAGGTTGTTCATGTCATCCAGCGTTGCGTATTCGTATTCACCGCCGAGGCAATGCTTAAGCAACGTTGTTTTACCTGTTTGCCTTGCCCCGGTAACAAGCACCACCTTGAATTGTTTGAGATACGAGCGGAGCTTGCCCTCTATTTCTCGATCGATATACATAAGCGGTACCTGCCAAAACTCGGTGTATCTTGATTGCTAATTACTGATATTCATTGTAAACAGTGAGATTTTATTTGTAAAATCTGGAGTGGAACTCCATATTTTACAAATTTGAGTCTCATCCAATGGAGACACGCAACTCCAATAAAGACTCAGGCCCTCCCCGAGTTCGATCCTGGGGAGGGCCTGTGCATATATACATTATCTAATGTCGCATTCGCGGGAGCACCCGACGGCTCTGAGCCGCCTTGCCAAGCGTCCGCGAAGCATCCGCCCATCCAAGCAGCCGGATGCTTCTTGGCTACCTAACTACTTCGTGGCATCCTCCAGCATCGTCTGCAGGTTCTGCGAAATAGCTGCATTTCCACCTAGGATGTAGGCGTTGCGGATGGAATCCTTGTTCTTGTTGATGACGTTGCGGATGTTCGCGTAAGTTGATTCGCTTTCATCCACCAGCAGAAGCGGCGACACATTCTTCTGCAGCAGGTCCACTCCAGCGAGGGCGTCCGGGAAGTTCGCGCCCGAAGCCACTGCCATGCCATCGAGCTTGAGCGGGGTTGCGGGCGAGAACGGCACATCGTGCGAGTTTATCCCGCAGGACCATTCCACTACCTGTGCCGATGTCTCGTACCTGGTCTGTCCGTAAAGCCTCGAGATCTCGATGCCATCGCGCAGCATGGCATTAACGTCGTTGAAGTCGACCGCAGCCGGTCCACCTACCACGAGAACCTTATCGAACCCTCCGAGGTTGATGGCCTGCACCTCGTCGTATCTGAGTCCTCCGCCATCCGCTGTTCCGAATATGGGGGCATTATTGCATGCGGCGTAAGCCCCGATGGAGAGTGCATCCGGGTAATTGTAGAGGTCGACCACTATCGCGGTGTCTCCCCATTTGCCCTTGCCCGCGTTGTAGATGCTCAAGAGAGTGTCGATCCTGTCGTTGCCATACAGACGCTCCACGGAACCGACCCTCCACCTAATCTGATTCTCCACAGTGGTGGAAATCGCCGCGTTGCCGCCCAGTATGTAGACCTTGGCGTTGTCGTTGGCCAAGCGGCTGATCTCGCTCCCCGCTTCGGAGGAGAGCTGGCTTCCGCTGGTAAGAACTATCGGCGCATCCAGCACGCCCGCCAGACTGGTGGCTGCCAGGGCATCCGGGAAATTCTCTCCCGAGGCCACGATAATCGTATTGGCAGAGTGATCTGCGAATCCACGTTTGACTATCGCTTGCATGGTCCCATATCTGGTGTCGCCAGAAAGGCGGGTCCACAGCGTTCCGCCTTCGCCTCTGATTACGGTTGGGCTCGGTGGATATGACGGTGGATTGTACTGAGTGTTTTCTGGAATCCTTATCGAAGCAAGGGAGGTACATCCACCAAACGCCGTGTCTTCAATCGTGGCGACTCCAGAGGGGATCTCGATGGAGCTCAAAGACGTGCAGTTATAAAATGCGTAATTCCCGATGTAGCTGAGTCTAGAACCTTCGGCAAACGAAACAGTCTTCAACTTGCTGCACTCAGAGAACGCCCAGCTTCCTATGGAGGATACCCTGTATGGAATCACGATGGACTCCAGGGATGTGCACTTTTGGAATGCAAAATCGCCGATGGAGCTCAGCTGAGATCCTTCCGCGAAGATCACAGACTTGAGACCGCTGCAACCGCTGAATGTTGAATAATCAATTGAAGACACACCGGCAGGAATCACAATAGACTTGATGGACGCACAGTTCGAGAAAGCGTTGCTTCCAATAGAAGTTACCCCCGATGGAATCACTATGTTACTTAGAGCCGTGCAATCTGAGAATGCACCGCTGTCTATGGTATTCAGCTGCGAACCATCTGCAAATGTCACCGACTTGAGACCTCTGCACCCCGAAAATGCGTCATAGTCGATACTCGTGACAGTAGCCGGAATATACACGGAAGTTATCCCGGTTTTATTTTGAAAAGCAAAATTGCCAATAGTCCTGACCGGTTTACCATCTATCGTCTCGGGTATCGAGATATCAGATGGATTCCCGGAACATCCAGTGATGGTAACTGAGTTGCTGTCGCTGCTGCTGTAGCCGGTGTTGTAAGTGAGGCTGTACTGGTTGCCCTCGCTATCTGTCAGCTGAATCGACTGGTCGCCATAGCCCGCCATCGCGTATGCCGGGCTCAGGCACAAAACCAAAACGGCCGACAAAACCAAGCAGAGAATCTTCTTGCATCTGTTTTTCGTGCTGCTCCCCAAAGTTTCCATGCTGCCCCCAAACTGCTGTTACCCCAAAATTCGTTCATGCAAAAATTTGCTCACATTATATATCGGCTCGAGATTGACCAAGCCGATAGCTACATTTCCTCCAAAATTTCTTCCAGAAGAGCCTGGCATCCCTCGAGAATGTCATCGAACGCCGCATCGAAATCCCCGGAATACCAAGGGTCGGCCACATCGTCGTCGCGTCCTGCAAACGATAGCAAGCTGCAAACCCGCGCGGTGTGGTCGCGTGGCAATATCCGCGACAAGTGCCATTCGTTCTCGGAATCCATGTACACGATGTAGTCCCATTCGTTGCCTTCGCGGCGGGAAATCTGGCGGGCCCTGTGATCCGCAACGGGAATTCCCTCACTCGCCAGCTTCTTGCGGACAGGACGGTACATGCCGTTGCCAATCTCCTCGGTTGTGGTTGCAGCGGAATCTATCTCGAAAATCCCCGAAAGCCCGCGTTTATCCACCAGATACTGCATCACGCTCTGCGCCATGGGACTCCTGCAAATGTTGCCGTGGCACACGAAAAGCACTTTTATCATCGACATTCCTTCTGCCTTGCCTCTGGCTTTCAAACCCTTCGATTCTCAACCAGTAGCCTCGACGACTCGCTCGTCTTCCGTCAGTTGCTTTTGACCTACGTATAAGTTACCGCTTTCCGCTGAGCAACGGTTTCGCGAAGGAGCATCGCAGCGGCACAGTGGCCTTTCCGTACCGGAAATTGACAATTAGGAAAAAAAGGAAAAAATAGGAAAAAAAGGAAAAAAAGGAAAAGCGAACGAGAACTTGCCGACCACGGGCAAGCAAAGGAAAAGGGAGCAGGAGCCGGGCATGGTTGAGGACACCATTTTCTCACCCTCATTCGGGAACAGACCATCATATCTAGTGGGAAGAGAAGCAATCCTCAGGAGTTTTGACCAGAACTTGCAGACACGACCTGGCAGCCGCGAGCGTTCCACGGTCCTGTTGGGACAACGCGGGAGCGGAAAAACAGTTCTCCTGTGGGAATTAGCCGATCGCGCGCGTAAATGTGGCTACGTCGTTGCAAATCCCACGGTTACTTCCGAAGGCATGCTCGACCGAATTGTCGAGAAAATCCAAAAAGACGGAGAACGTTACGTAAAAGAGAATCATAAGCGCCTGGCAGGTGGAAGCGTTGGCGCTCTAGGGTTTTCGGTTGGGCTTCAGTTCACCAAGGATGTTCAAGAGACGAAGTCCGCGGAATACAAGCTCACACAGCTCGCCGAGCGCTTGACTGCCGAGGGCCATGGCATCCTTATCCTCGTCGATGAACTTCAGGCGAACTCCGCCGACGTACGCAAGCTGGTTATTGCCTATCAAGAAATCGTAGGAGAAGGACTCGACATCGCCATGGTATTGGCAGGGCTTCCCGCAGCCGTCTCGGCAACGCTCAATGATCGGGTGCTGACGTTTCTCAACCGGTCGAACAAGGTCGTTCTGCCCTCGCTGGCACTAGGAGATATCGACGCGTTCTACAGCAGAGCCTTCGCGAGCATTGGGCTTAAAGTGAACGATGTTTTGCGACGGAAAGCGGTGGAGGCCACAGCAGGATCGCCCTATATGCTCCAACTTGTGGGACATTACATGGCTGTTTATGCACAAGATGACGGAACGGCAGAAGAACAGCAGGTGGATCAGGCGATCTTGGCAGCCCGGCACGATTTTCAAACCGATGTGTGTGAAACCACCTTGGCGGCACTCTCGGACAAAGATGCCGAATTCCTCATTGCAATGTCTCAAGACGCTTCCGAGAGCCGCATCTCCGAAGTGGCGGAGCGCATGAGCGTGAGCGTAGATTACGCCCAGAAATATCGACGCAGGCTCATAGACGCAGGCGTTATACGTGCAAGCGGCCGAGGAAGGGTTTCGTTTGCCGTTCCATATCTGGCCGATTATCTGCGAAAGGAAGAATCAGTCTGATCCCATATGTAAGCGGGATGCTTGTGTGCTGCTAGACGAGCATCAAATGCAACGTAAATTTTTACGTTGCATTTACGCCTGATGCAATCTTCGTTTTACGTCGTTTTCGACGCATCGATTGCGCCACGCTAACCTAGCGCGAGACATACTCAGGCCGAAACGCCCAGACGTGCGCAGGTTCGCATGAATTTACGGCTATAGTCATTTGTAAGAGCTTTAACCGCTACCGCTACATGAGCTGCATGATGGTGAACCAAAAAGCGCAGGCTCGGTACCAGAGCGAAACATTCAACCTAATAAACAGGTGAAATCCGATGGACACCAAATACTTCGACATAAACGAAAACGGCTTGAGCGTCCGCTGCAAGCTGATGACCGGCGACAAGTCGCGAGAGCACAAGCGCGTCGTTGTTTGCACGCATGGATTTGGCGGCAACAAGGACATATCCAGCATCCAGAAGTTTGCCGAGAAGCAGGTTGGCAAGGACAAGAACAGCGCGGTAATCGCATTCGATTGGCCCTGCCACGGCAAGGATGCACGCAAGAAGCTCGAGCTTGACGAATGCCTGGAGTACCTCACAATGGTCGTTGGCTATGCAAAGGACGAGTTGCACGCGGAGCACGTCTACAACTACTCGGTTAGCTTTGGCTCGTACCTCACCCTGCTCTACATCCAGCGCGTTGGTAATCCGTTCACGCGCATAGCGCTGCGCTCCTCCGGAATCGGGATGTATCAGCTCATGCTGAACAACGTCGACCCCAACGACATTCCCAAGCTCGAGCGCGGCAAAGAAGTCGAGGTTGGCTTCGAGCGAAAGATGAAGATCGACCAGAAGTTCCTGCACGACCTCAAGGATGGCGACGTAACCAAGCTCGAGTATTTCGATTGGGCCGACGACATGATCATGCTGCACGGAACGGAAGACGAGTACGTGCCCTACGAGCAGGCGCAGGAATTTGCCGACAACAACGTGATCGAGTTCACCCTAGTGGAGGGCGCCGACCACCCATTCCGCAACCCCAAGTACATGGACCTGGCAATCCACACTGTGGTGGAGTTCTTCGCGGGCAAGGCGTAGGGAATTGTAGTGGCAAGCCCAAACGCCAGCGCCAGCTCCGGCGCCAATGCCGGCGCCAAGCCCAGCACCAACTCCAGCAACAGCGTCAGCTCCCGCGCAAACCTCGACATCTTGCATGACGCCGATATTCGCGAGTCACTCTTCGAATGGCTCGAGCTGCGCCATGGCAAGGCCAGAATCATCGAGGAGAAGGACATCGGCCGCTCTCGCTGCGACGCCTTCATGGTTACCGAGGACAAGATCACCGGCATAGAGATCAAAAGCGATGCCGATACCTACGCCAGACTAGCAAGTCAGACCAAGGATTACGACCGCTATTTCGACGCCAATATGGTCGTGGTTGGAAGCACTCATTCTAGGGTGGCAGAACACGTACCCGAATGGTGGGGCATCGTGGCCGTGAAGAAGCTGGACGACGGCACGGGAAGTGCGGGCTCAGGCAGTTCGTGTGAGGACAACGGTTCCTCAGGAAATGCAGGAGCGGGCAATGAGGATACTAGCGACGGAGATGATGCAACCGAGGCCAATGCTGCAGCGAATAGCGCAGACTCCGCACCATCTGATCGCGCTGGCCAATCTTATCCAACAACCTTCCACGGCAGCGGGTATGGGAACATCGACCTCAATATCGAGATAATCCGTGAATGCAAGCCCAACCCCAAGATGAACCGCAAGCTAAAGCTTGGAATACTCTGGCATCCGGAACTCGCACATATTCTTCGTGTAAACGATCTTCCCCGTTACGAAGCCAAGAGCAAGAAGTTCGTGGTGGACAAGATAATCGAGAAGGTAGACCCGCAGCTGCTCGACCGTCAGATATGCGACGAGCTTTTCGAACGCGACTACACCACCATCGCCGCGGATATCGCAGCATATCGTCGGGAGAAAAGAGCTGACGCCCGCGGTGCTGGCTCCCGCAGCCGCGCCAACGGACACTCAAGCACAGGTAAAAGCAACCACTCGAACACTAGAAAACCAGGTTCGAATAGAAAAAGATAGCGCACTCGCTGCATTCATTCTTAGAAGCCAGAGGGGCTTCATGGTCCTTCGTAAGTATTTAAACTAATTAGGTGAATCTAATCTATCAATGATTCAACTAATTAGTTTTATTTGGTCTTCCGAGCCCACCCAATCATGTGAGCTGCGCCAGTCCATGGCCAAATACAACAAATACGGGGCATGGTCGAAAACTCGGCCATGCCCCGTTTTCATCATCGCTGCAGGTTGCGGCAACCAACAGTCTACGGCAAATAGCATGCAACCTTGTGGTCGGAAATCTCCTGCATGCGCTTTGACATCTCATCCAAAGGCAGCACTTCGATGACCTTCGCAAGGCAGTGCAGCTGGCAAGACGGCTGCTTTCCCTGTCTCATCCTCTCCTCGCAAAGATCGCATAGGCTGGATGGCACGGGAACATAGTCCCATTCCCATTTTCCACCGAGCTTCTCAGGCCCTATCTGCTCTACCTTGATGCCCCACTCGCCTTCGGGGAGATTCTTTTCCTTAACGCACGAGATCTCGCACGACTGGCATCCGATGCAAAGGCCGTAGTTCACCAGCATTCCGTATTTCATCGGTCCTCCCCTCTAGCCCTCGAGGCTATCGACTTTCCTGATCTTGCAAATTCCGTTCTTGTACGGCGCACCATATCCGGTAACGCTTACGCTCTCATGGGGGATGAGGTTGTTGGCGTTTGCCTTGAACACTCCATACAAATTCGGGGCTTCCCCATCTTGCTCGGGGAACCACCAGGCATGCTCCACATGGATGAGCTTCTCGTTTACCTCGTTGGTGAGATGCGCTTTTTGAACCATGGACCCAAGCGGGCTTGCAATCTCAACCCAATCGCCCTCCTGGATCCCATATTTCTCAGCCGTAGCAGGGTTAATGGTCACCAGCGGGTCTGGATGCATGGCGCGTAGGCTTCCAATCTGCCTGTGCTCTGAATGGAACATACTGATGTGGCGTCCGCCCGTGGTATAGACCAGCGGGTATTCGAACCTAAGATCCGGACGGGAGACCGGGCTGTATTCGGGTTCCTCGAAATATGGAACCGGGGACTCGCCGAAAGACTGCAGCACTGGCGACCATAGCTCTACTCGACCTGTGGAGGTGTTGAATCCCGGCTTGCCATCTTCGCGGAATCCGCCGGTCTCGTACTTGCGGTACTCGTAACCGGCCATCTTTGCCGGAACGGCCTTCACGTCGTCCAAGCCATAGCCGTAGTTGTCCTTTAGCTTCTGGTCGAAGAAATCGTCCGGGCTATCCACATCTTTCCAAAGCTCGGGCCTAAGGCGCTTGCCCATATCGATTAGAATCTCGAGGTCCGACTTGGTGTTATCATTGTGCACCGCCTCGTTCATGGCACCGATGAAATGCTGGTTGCGGCCGTAGTTTGGTGTAACCAGGCCCTCGTGCTCGGCAAACGTGGATAGCGGCAAAACCACGTCGGCCAGGGCCATGATCGTGGGAGTCATGAATATGTCCTGCGCCACCACGAAGTCGAGGTCCTTCATGGCGTCATACCAGCGTTTGGGCTGGTCGGCCATGCAGGCCAGCGGATTGGTGCCGATAATCCAGCACATGCGCAGCTTGTAGTAGTGCTTGTTGTCGGACCATTTTCCCTCGAGCCAGTTGAGCAGGGTGTCGCCCTGAACCCCTCCCATGGCGGCGCCGGCATTGAACAGCGCGTATTTGCCGTCGCGGTCCACTATGTGCTTGGCAGCCATCTGGGGATCGAGGGTGTCCATCATATCGTAGCGCCATTGCCCGATGAAGCTCGTGGGTTTGGTAATGGTCACGCCGCCCGGAACATCTAGGTATCCGCAGATTGCAACGAGTGCCAAGAAACATTGGGCGGCCTGCGTGGATGCCTTGGACTGGTCCAGAGCCACGCCCCAGGTAGCAGTGGATGGCGAGTTGGTTGCAAACGCACGCGCAGCTGCGACCAGGGTCTGGGCCGGAACCCAGGTAACCTCCTCAACACGCTCTGGAGTCCATGGCTCGCATGCCTTAGCAAACTCCTCGAATCCATATGTCCAACGATCGACGAAATCGTGGTCGTACAGGCCTTCCTTGATAATCACATTGCAAAGGCCCATGCCAACTGCGGCGTCCGTTCCGGGTCGAAGCTGCAGATGGTACTCCGCATGCGCTCCAAGCCACGTGAGACGGGGGTCGATCGTTATGATCTTGGATCTCATCTTCATGAGGTCGATGATGCTTGGACCGAAGAATCCATCCGGGCTCGAGTACAGCGGGTCCTTGCCCCATACCAGAATGTACTTAGGGCATTCCCAACCGGGATGGTCGTAGCGGTCTTCCCAATACTGCGCGAAGTCAATCTCTGGAACACCTGCACCAAGCAGGTAGTTCGTGATCGTTGCACGGGGACCGTAGCACGCCTCTCCGGAAAACGCGTAGGTGGAAGACCCGTTGCATGTGTTGAGGACGGCAGGGCCGTAAACGGGAGCGTACAGCGTGGACTCGCGGCCCGTTCCGGTTAACGTGAAAATGGTCTCGGCGCCGTAGTCCTTCCAAATCTGACGAACTCGGCTCTCGATAAGGTCGTAGGCCTCATCCCAAGACACCCTTTTCCACTTGTCCTTGCCGCGGTCTGCCCTATCGCGCACCATAGGATGCTGCAGACGGTCCTTATGGTAGATAACCTCATCCAAAGCCAGGCACCTGGGGCAAAGTCGTCCTTGGGTTATGGGATTATCCGGATCGCCCTCCACCTTCACAAGCTTGTTGTCCTTAACGTAGAGGAACATCCCGCACCCAACCGGATGGTCTCCCGGGGGCGACCAAGCGCATGTGCGCACCTTCATCACGCCGTCTTCCTCAGTGATGTAGGGCTTACCCGGTATGGCATTTTTGCAAGACGGAGATGCCTCGTTTACCGGAGACGATTTTTCCGAATCCATATTCCCTTCTCTCTAGGCGTAAGGCATGCCCACCGCGCGGCGGCATTATGCAAGCGCATTGCTCGAGCGCTTTGCTCAACCGCATTGCTCGAGCGCATTGCTCAACCGCATTGCTCGAGCGCGTTGCTCAACCGCATTGCTCGAGCGCATTACAATGCACTGCAATTAGACCCATGAAAAACGGAACTTCGCAGGCAGCGCAGCTAAAAGGCATGCTTGTTCGATTCTTTCCCTGTGGATAGTTTACGAAAGAAACTATTTTTGAATGTCTTCTACTTTAGAGAGCAGGAATTAGAAGCTCGATAACCCAAGTTGGGAGCCGCATATTTTCCTATCGTGCCGGTTGGAATCAGAAGCAACCCCGTCGGCAGAATATGATGGTGGAAATCAATCGATGCCTTGAGTCAGGGCGCGCATCGCCAGACGCGGGGCACTCTTGCATTAATCTACGCTAGCTATCTATATATCGAATAACCAGCCTTTAAAATATCCGCGTATACGGCTGTTACTCCATCGACTAAACTCTAATTTATACGAAAAATCGATAACCAGGGGAATCCATGCAGCTAAGGCAGTTACGGTACATACTTGCGGTTGCCGAATGCGGCTCTATCAATTCGGCATCGCAGCGCCTCTACGTGTCGCAATCGAGTGTGTCGATTGCAATCCAGGAGGTGGAGCGCGAGCTCAACATCACAATATTCAACCGCAGCAACAGGGGGATAGAGCTAACTGGCGACGGAGTTGAGTTCATAGGCTATGCCCGCGAGGTCATTGGGCAGACGGACCGCATGCTCAACCACTACCAGGCCAAGAAGGAGACACCGCTGGCGAGACTTTCGGTTTCGGCCCAGCACTATCCCCTGGCAATGCAGGCGTTCCTCGACATCGTGGACATCTTCAATGAGGGATGCGAGTTCACGTACCGCGAAACCTATACCAGCGAGGTTATAGACGACGTTAAATCTTTCAGGAGCGACCTTGGAATTATCTACCTGGGAAGCGCCAACCGCTCGTACATTACCAAGCTGCTGGAAACCTCTCACATGGAATTCGAATCACTATTCAGGGCGAAACCGCATGTTATCGTGAGCCCCATGCACCCACTGGCAGAGGAGAGCAAGCTGGAGGTGAAGCAGCTGGCCAAGTATCCACGGTTCGTGTACGACCAGGGACGAGAAAGCTCCGTATATTATGCAGAGGAGCCGCTTAGCAATCTCCCGTGCACCAGCAGGATAGCGGTTAGCGATTACAACACCCTGCTGCAGCTTCTAACGAGGGGCCGTGGCTACACCATAGGATCGGGTGCCCTGCCAAACTTCGCTGGCAATAGCACGGCGTCGGTTCCACTCGAGACAGACGAGGTTATGAACGTTGGGTACATAACCAGGGTCGACCGCAAGATGAGCGTCCAGTCCCATCAGTTCCTACAGCTCTTTGCAAGGAGAATTGCCGATTATGGCGAGTACGAGGGCATCTTGGTGCCATCGAAGAAGGTTTTCGAGCTGCTGGATTGGCAATCGGATGAGTAAGGGCTATCGCGAGGTGCGCCCATGCGACACGCAACTGCGAGGCCACACTCCCTTGCGAGGCAAGCCGCGGCGCACGTGCGTGGCATATGGCGCACGACAAGAGCGCAGTACATACGATGCTGCACACTCGACGCACGTGCGCAATGAACACTCTACTCTCCCCTGCTGGCAAGATACCCGTTAACCGCAGATTCCAGTTGCTCGAGAGCCTGTTCCAGCACGCTTCGCTGCGTTGCGAAATTGATTCTGATGAACCCGGACCCATCGGGTCCGAACACGTCCCCCATGTCGAGCCACAGCTTGGCGCCATCCTCAACAAGGTGCTTTAGTCCATTGTCGTCAAGCCCGAGGGCACGGCAATCGATCCACGCTAGGTACGTACTCCCCAATTCCACGTTGGTGAGCTGTGGCAGCCTTTCCTCGATGAACGACTTCAGAAACACGTAGTTGCCCTCGAGATATTCCTTGAGCTGCAGAAACCAGCTCTCTCCGTACTTATATGCGGCCTCGGTAGCAGCCAGGCCAAGCGCGTTCATCTGGCTGTACCCAAATGCTGTCTTGGAGTGTCTGAACGTTCTGCGGAGCTTCTGGTTTGGGATGATGATGTTCGAAACCTGGAGGCTGGCCATGTTGAAGGTCTTGCCGGGAGAGGTGCATGTGATACTGTTCTGGGCGTATTCCTCGCCCAAGCTCGCGTAAACCACGTGCTCGTACCCGGGACGGTTGAAATCGGCATGGATCTCGTCGGACACCACCACAACCCCATGCCTGTTGCAGATATCGCCCAGGCGGCGCAGTTCGTCGCGAGACCATACACGGCCTCCGGGATTGTGGGGATTGCACAGCAGGAAGAGCTTCACGTCCTCCTGCTCCACTGCATGCTCGAACGCATCGAAGTCGATGGAGTATGCGCCATTGGAATAAACGAGCGGGCAGTTCACGAGCTTGCGCCCGTTGTCGTTTACAACCTCGCTGAACGGATAGTACACAGGCTGCTGGATAATCACCGACTCTCCAGGCTCCGTGAATGCGCAGACGGCTGCGGCCAGGGCAAACACCACTCCGGGAGTGAGAACGTACCACCTTGGATTGGTCTTCCATCCATGATGGTTCTCCAGCCAACCTGTAACAGCCTCGAAGTACGAATCCGTTGGCTCGGTGTACCCGAATATCGCATGACGGGAACGATTGACCAGGGCATCTACGACTTCGTCTGGCACGGGGAAATCCATGTCGGCCACCCAGAGGGGCAGCAGGTCCTTAGACTTTCCACGCCGCTCCGCGCAATCGAACTTCAGTGAGCCTGTGCCGTGCCTGTCTATTATCTTGTCGAAATCGTATTCCATCAGGATTCTCCATCTTGGTCGGTTTACGCACTCCAGTTCGCTATCGCAGATAATACGCTGCAATCTTGGGAAGGGCATCTTCTATTGCAAGGCCGATGGCAAAAGCAGAGATGCCTCGTCTGGCAAGAGCTTTCTCCATGCCGGGTCCTATTTTCCCACAGAGAACGCAAGTGCAATCGGAAATCAGATCGACCCTGGCAATGGCCTGCTCGGAGCCCGCTACTCCACCGCAGCCGGCACCCGCACCAGACCCGCCGACGCAGCCGGCGCCCGAAGCAGGACCGCTGCTGCCGGCGCCCGCACCAGTCCCGACGCCACAGCTTGCACCTGCTCCTCTGCCGCATTCTGCGCCTGCACTGCCGCGTCCAGTACCTCCGCCAGGCTCTGCTTCGGCAGGCCGGGTCTCCACCAAGCGCCAGATTGCATGCCCTTCCTCGCGGCTCACCTCGTAGATCGCGAACTCGGGGCATTTGCCAAACTCTCCGCCAACTTCCACACCATCAGGCGTGGAAACGGCGACGAGCAGGTTGGACGCGTGCTTTGGGCCAACACTATGTGTTCCGGCAACCATCGTCTACACCGCCGCAGCGTAGTTGACCTTGTTCACGGTGCCGTACTCGAGGAGAATCTCCTCCAGCCTCTCCTGCACCATGGGAGTGGGTACCGTGAAGTAATCGTTGTCGGCTATTGCCGCTGCTAGGTTGCGGTACTCCTGGGCTTGCTTGGACCTAGGATCGAACTGTATCACGGTTTGCTTGTTTATCTCGGCTTGCTGCACCACGGTGTCGCGTGGGACAAAGTAGATCATGCGGGTGTTGAGCTCCGCGGCAAAGGCCTCGATAAGCTCTCGCTCGCGCAGCACGTTCCTGCTGTTGCAGATAAGGCCACCGAGCCTCACCCCACCGCTTCTTGCATAGCGCTTGATGCCCTTGGCAATGTTGTTGGCTGCATACATGGCCATCATCTCGCCCGAGGTTACGATGTAGATCTCGCGTGCCTTTCCCTCGCGAATCGGCATTGCGAAGCCACCGCAAACCACGTCTCCCAAAACATCGTAGAAAACGTAGTCCAGGTCGTCCGTGTAGGCTCCAAAGTTCTCGAGGGAGTTGATGGAGGTGATGATGCCTCGTCCAGCGCATCCGACACCAGGTTCCGGTCCGCCGGATTCCACGCACCTTATCCCGTTGAAGCCTTCCTTCAAAATGTCATCCAGCTCGAAATTCTCGTTCTCGCGGATGGTGTCGAGAACCGTCTTCTGCGCAGACCCTCCCATTAGGAGCCTTGTGGAATCTGCCTTGGGGTCGCACCCCACCACCATGACCTTGTTGCCAAGCTCGGCCAATCCGGCCGTGAGATTCTGGGTGGTGGTGGACTTTCCAATCCCACCCTTTCCGTATATAGCTATCTGTCTCATATCAATACCACCTGGGATTCCCTTCTCAGTTTTTGATTCGATTCAATGATTAAGCGCCCCGCCAAGATGGAGTTCGAGAATTTGGTACCCGAAGAGCTAGCGTCTTGCCCGCGCACTAGGTTGCGCCTTACGCCAAGCGAGACCCGGGGTTTTATGCAACGCGCTGGGCTGCATCTTGGTCTGCGCCTTGACCTGCATCTTGTGCTGCGCTCTTAGCTGTGTCTTCTTGCTCGCCCGCTCCAAAATCCACCGTTGTCTCCACGGGGCGAATGTTCTGCACGTTCTGCGATAGATAGCGCTCTCCGCCATCCGGGAACAATGCCACGATGATCTTGCCCTCGTTCTCGGGCTTCCTGGCCTCGAGAATCGCTGCATAGAGCGCGCCGCCCGAGCTCGGCCCGACGAAGATGCCCTCGGTTCTGGCCAGCAGATGGAGAGCCGCAAGGCCTTCCTCCGTGTGGATATCTGCTATCTCGTCGAAATCGTCGCGATGGACGTTGCCCGGCACCAGCCTCTCCTCCACGCCATCGAACTTGTGGATTCCGGCCATCTCCTCCACGAACTTTCCCTCAGCAGGGTTGGAGATGGAGTCAACATGAGGCTCCACGGCCACGACCTTGACGTTCGGGTTCTTCTCCTTGAGGTACTTCGCGGTGCCCGACGCCGTGCCGCCAGTGCCAACTCCGGCCACGAACACGCCAACCTTGCCGTCGGTGTCTCGCCAGATCTCCGGACCTGTGGTGCGATAGTGGGCGAGATAGTTGTTCTCGTTGTAGAACTGCTCCGGAATCCATGCGCCCGGGATATCCTCCGCATATTTGTGCACCTGATCCAGAGCGTCGAGAACGTCACCCTCCAGCGAAACCTCGAACGTTTGCCCGCCATAGGCCTCGATGAGCTTGATTCGCTCCTCGCTGGTTCCAGGCTGAACGCTGATCTTAACGTTGTAGCCCTTGGCAGCCCCGATTGCCGCTAAGCCGATGCCGGTGTTTCCGCTCGTGAACTCCACGATGGTGCCTCCAGGACCAAGTTCTCCGGATTTCTCGGCGCCCTCGATCATCGATAGCGCGATGCGGTCCTTGGAGCTTCCCGCAGGGTTGAAGTACTCGAGCTTTCCAACTATGTGAGCCTTGAGGCCAAGAGCCTCCTCTAGCCTGTGGAACTCAACCAGCGGGGTGTTGCCCACCAGCTCTGCTATGGAATCGTGAATGTTAGTCATTGTGTTGTCTCCTAAACTGTCCGTCTTCTTTGAGTTTTTGCGTCTTCTTAGATTGCGGCCTTGGCCTCATGGGGCAACTCCGTGTGGAAGCCTCGTGTGGCAACCCTGTGGGGCAGCCTCGTCTGGCGCTGGGCGGCCCCATGGGGCAACCCCGCCGTGTAAACCCGTCGCTCAACCCCTACAGGTTGTCGAACAGGTCCTCTGTGAGCGTGAGGCTGCCGCGATATCCCGCGTAGGCGCGATTCAGAGCCAGCCTGTCCTTCAGCGGGAAGGCCACCTGCATGAACTGCACGTCCTTCTCACCTGCCACCTCCTCCTCGTAGCTGGAGGCAACGAGGAGCGTTATGTCGTCCTCGCCCCGGATGGTCTGGTTGATCTGGTACTGGTCCCCCGTGAACACCACCTTCGGGGGAACCGCATACTCGAGGTTGGTCAGGCGTTTCTCTATGCGATCCCTGTCGGCTGCCGATGTAACCGGATCGGTAACCACTACGAGGGAGGGGGTGAAGCTGTAATCGTTGGCAAGGTAGCGCGTAACGCCAATCGAGGTGTTGGCATCCGCCACTACGGCGAAGCGCTTCCACGACAGAACCCCTATCGCCTGCGCCAGGTAGCTGTACACGTAATCCTCTTCGTCTTCGATAACGCTCTCCATAAGCGAATCCTCGATGTCGAGCGCCACTCCCACCTTTCGCACGAAGTCCGACGTGTCGGTTGCCCCTATCGGAAGTCCGTCGAACCTCAAGCTGGGAACCCCGAACTTCTCCTCGTACCTTTTGGCAGGGCCCTTGAAAAGCCAGGGACTCACGATGATGTTGAGCGCAGCGGCTCCGGACTTCCTAACGTCTTCTATTCCCTGATGCCGGGTATAG
>CADBOM010000052.1 GCA_902796325.1 uncultured Coriobacteriaceae bacterium | reverse complement strand
GAGCAATCGTCTTGGCCATAGCTTCGGTGTTCCCGGTATGCGAAAAGTAAGCAACCAGGGTTTTGCACTGGCAATCCGTGGAGTGGCCATCTGTGGAGTGAAGATCTGTGGAGTGGTAATCCGTGGAGCGACAATCAGTGGAATTGTCTTCAGGGCGATGATCTACGCTCATTTTCCTACCAGCACCTTTCCCATCAGGTATCCCATCACAGAAGACATCATGAGCCCCCTGGTCCAGCCGCTTGCATCTCCCAGACAGTGCAGGTTCTCGATGTTGGTGTTGAATTCCTGATCCATCTTCACCCGGTTGCTGTAGAACTTGAGCTCGGGAGAATACAGTAGGGTTTCGTCGGCTGCAAATCCGGGAACCACCTTGTCTACCGCCAGGATGAAGTTGATGATGTCCGTCATAGTTCTGTAGGGCATGGCCGAGGTGATATCTCCGGGCTGTGCATCGGGCATAGTCGAAACGACGTTGGACCTGCTCATCTCCTTAGGCCATGTGCGCTTGCCGTTGCGAATGTCACCGAATCTCTGCACCAATATTCCTCCTGCAGCCAGCATATTGGTGAGTTCCCCCACCTTTTGCGCATAGGCTATCGGCTGGTCGAACGGCTCCCTGAAGTTATGAGAGCACAGGATTGCAAGATTGGTGTTGCTGGATTTGCGCTCCTTATAGGAATGTCCGTTGACCACCGCGAGGCCGCCGTCGTAGTTCTCCTGAGCAACGAACCCGCTGGGGTTCTGGCAGAAAGTGCGTACCTTGTCGCGGAATGGCCCTGGGTATCCAATGAGTTTGCTCTCGTAAAGAACGTTGTTCACGACATCCATGACCTCGTCGCGAACCTCTACCCTCACCCCTATATCGCACGGGCCGGGTGCGTGCAGGATTCCGTGCTCCCTGCAGAGGTATTCGAACCAGCTGGCACCCCTGCGTCCGGCTGCGACGATAACGTGGCCTGCGTGGATCGTGTAATCGTTGGAGGCGTTGTGCACGATCGCACCAGTGCATTTACCGTCCTCGATGGTCAACTCCCCGCACTCGCTCTCGAACATGATGCTAACGCCGTTGTCCAGAAGCTCGCGCTCTATGCGTCCGTAGATCTCCTGTGCTTTTTCCGTGCCAAGGTGCCGGATGGGGCAATCTACAAGCTTCAGTCCCGCGCTGATGGCACGCCGTCTTATCTCCGCCTTGCCCTGCTCTTCTCCAAGACCTTCCACATGCTGGTCAGCGCCGAATCCAAGGTAGATCTTGTCCACAAGCCCTATGGTGTCCTGCACCTTCTGGTGTCCTATGAGCTCGGGCAGGTCTCCGCCAACCTCATAGGAAAGCGAGAGCTTGCCGTCCGAGAATGCCCCGGCGCCGGAGAAGCCCGTGGTTATCCTGCATGGGACGCAGTTGGCGCATGTTCCGGTTTTGGTTTTGGGGCAGTAGCGTTTCTCGATCGGCAGGCCCTTCTCGATTATCGTGATGCTTCCGCCGTAGTTTTCCTCGATGAGGGAGAGCGCTGTGAATATACCTGCTGGTCCTGCTCCGATTATCGCAATGTCCGTTGCTATATCCTGCATGTTTTTATCAGCCTTTCATTGATCATCCGCCGCGGCTCTACAAGGCAACCGCGGCTCTATAATGCAATCCAATTGATTGTGCATGCAATCCAATTGATTGTGCCTGGTCGCTAGGCCAACGGAACCAGGGAATCTCCGGCTCGAAAGGGACCGCCAAATTCGGTACGGCTGCCAGTCAGTTCGCCTATTTCGAGTGCTTGTGCGTCTTTCGCATGGCATAGAAGTCGATTATTGCAATCACGAATCCTGTGACAAATCCAACCATTCCAAGGAGGGGCACTCCGAATATCTGGGGTTGCAGGTCTGTCAGGCATAGGATGCATGATCCTATGAACAGCGACGACGCGATGACTGCAAACGTGAAGTAGTCGAGCGAAAGCCTCATCGCCGATCTTGTGTTCTTGTCTACTCGGAGGTCGATCGACGCCTTGACCTGGCCTTTCTGCAGCATATCGATGGTTTCCATGACCTTGGTGGGGAGCATGGTCATCGACTCTGCACTGTCTGCAGCGTACCCGGCCATCGCGCGGGCCTTGAGTTTGAGTTCCTCGGTGCTCATCGAAGTTCGCATGTATTTGGAGATAACCTTGATTACGCTTACCTTTGGCGAAATCGACGCAACCGTGCCCTCGAGCGTTACGAGTCCGCGGCCAAGCATCATGATGCATGGCGGAAAATCGTAGTCTTCTTTGAAGAACATCATGAGGTCTTGCAACAGCGATCCGGTGCTGAAGCTGTCCAGGTCTGCAGAGAAATACTGCTGGATCAGGGTGTCGCATTGAGATAACAGGTCTGAATGGTCTATCGCCCCCTTTGGGGTGACAATTTGGAGAATCGCACGCTTGAGCCCATACGCATCTTGCTTTGCAACCGCGACCATGAACTTCTTCATTGTGTCGCGTTCCCGCGAGTCAAGCGTGCCCATCATTCCAAAGTCAATCCACTCGATGCCGTCGCCATTATCCACTACGATGAGATTTCCACCATGTGGGTCGGCGTGGAAAAATCCATCTTCGACAATCTGGTCTATGTAGTTTTGGGCCACGATTTCTGCCAGCCTGTCCCTTTGGCCATGGGTGTAGTCCTTCAGCACCATTGGGTCGCCGATTCTTGGGCCTTCAACGTAATCCATCGTGAGGATTGCCTTTGTCGAATAGTCCTTATAACATTTTGGCGAGTAAACGTCGCTTCTGTCCTTGTTGTTCTCATGGAATTTGATGAGGTTGTTGGCTTCGATGTCGAAGTCCAGCTCGTCATTCGTGGTGCGTACCAGCTCATCTACCAGCTGTTCGAACGATATCTGACCTTTATCGGGGTCGAAGAACTCATAGACCGCTATCGTCTGCTGCATAAGGTAAAGATCGGTCTTCACTTTCTTGACTATCCCGGGTCTCTGAACTTTCACGGCAACTGTTTTGCCGTTGCACTTGAGCGTGCCTTTATGCACTTGCGCAATGGAAGCAGATCCAAGTGCAATCGGGTCGAGTTCTGAGAATATCTCCTCCGCTGGACTGCCCAACTCGTGCTCAATCTGTTCCTTCACGGTTTCGAAGTCCATCGGTTCAACTTCGGCCTGAAGCTTTGCGAATGCATCGCAATACTCTTGTGGCAGCATGTCCGGGTGCGTTGAAGCCATCTGACCGAGTTTCACAAACGTGGGACCAAGGTCTTCGAGGATGTGCACGGCTTTTTCAGGGGTGAGGCCATGTCTTGCATCGTATTTTCTGAGGATGGAGAGTATCTCGCGGATCCTCTTCCTGCTACCTCTGCCCCCAACCTTATCGTTCTTGCGTAGCCTGGCCATTTTGGCTAGCTCTTGGAGTGAAGCCATAACCTTGTCCTTGCCGTCGTTTGCTCTCATTGAATTATATTGCAATGCCGTCAAACATAGGTAAGGGTATGAGAATTGAAATCAGTTCTCGAGCCTTCGTTGGAGGGTGTCGATTGCGGCTTGCCGTATCAGGTTGGTCATATCAGGTCGAGGGAGTTTCCCGTCGCGCTAACGCCTACGGCCGCCATATCAGGTCGAGGGAGTTTCCCGTCGCGCTAACGCCTACGGCCGCCATATCAGGTTGTATCGGGTTACCCCATTGCTGGCGGTTTTCTGGCCGTACAACGTGCATCCCTCGTGCTGGTATATGAGGGAGTTGGTGGGGTTCTCGGTGTCTATCAGCAAGATTCTCTTCTGGGATGCAGCCAATTGCTGCGACTCCCTTATCAGCTTGCCTCCAAGGCCCTGCCCCTGTTTGTCGGGACTTACGCACAGCATCAGCATCTCGAGGTTGTCCATGTACCTGTACTTGCATCTGATGTCGGTAACTTCGCGCGAGTACTCCATGAATCTGTCGTACTTGTCTTTGGGGATGGCTTTCTTAAGCCTCCTAAGAAGCCTTCCGTCCTTGATGGCGCTCGATTTGTCATCCGGCATCAATGCCACGGCACCGCTTATGTCGTCGTTTGCGTACAGGGCTTTGTAACTCAGAACATAGTCCACGTAATGCCACATGTAGGCGCGCACCAGCTTATAGCGCTCTTCTCCAACTCCGAATTCCTTGAACAGGTTGTCGTTTGCGAACGCCTCGCCTGCCATTCGCTTTATGGCATCGATTTCTTGCTGCGAATCTTTGCTAACCAGGTGCATGCGCACGTCTCCCCAAACTGTCTGTTCTATGTCTGCCGATAAAACACTCGCCAATTACATAAGAACACTCGCCAATTAGGTAGAGATTACACCAAACGGGCACCTCGCGGAGGGCTTCCGCAAGATGCCCGCTTGCAATCGGGTGTGCATATGAATTGAGCGCGCGCAGGCGCTAAATCGCTCGCTAGCTTAGGTCAGTGGCTGCCTTGAGGTGGATGACGAAATGGAGGTCGAAGTAGGATCCTAGATGATTGCATCTTTGTTGCTTTGCCGCCTTGCCTATTTCGCAGGCGTTCCAACTACGGCGACCTCGGAAGACGGTACCGGAGTGGTGGATCCTGGGAAGAACGGGCAATTACTGTGCAAGCACTCGTTGTTGCGCTCGAAATACTTGCATTCGATGCGTTCTGGAAGCGTCATGTGAACTCCCGTTACGGCGTTGGTGTAGGCAACGCTTTCCACGATGCTCAGATATCCGTTTCTCTTGCAGCAGCGCGGCCCGCCTATCTCTGCGATTGCATTCAGGCAACGCGAAGTCTGCCTGTTCACATCGCTGTAGTGCTCGCCCTTGAGAGGGGTTTGTCCAAGAGCCACGGACAGGAATATTCCGCAGCTAACCGCAGCGCCGCAGTTTCCCCAAAGTCCGCAGATTCCACCGGGAAGCTGCTCGCCACGATGGAGGATTTCCGGCAGAGCCTTTTCAAGATCGATGTTTCCTCCGGCATTTTTGTAGGCCACGGCCATTGCGCAGGCGACGAGCTGATGGTGCTCCGGCCCATGCATATGGGTGGTCTTCTGATCCATGAAGATGTTCAGGATCTCTGTAGGATCGGTGGTATCCACGCCCTCAACGAGCTCGGCTATCTTCGATACGGCATCTTTCCTGTGACAGTTGTCGCAGATATAGTGCCCGTTCTTGCATGCGGTGTTCGTCAGCTCGGTTTTACCGCAGTATTCGCATGTCATCGACTTTGCCTGCTCGAAGTACTCGAGCTGCTCCCCGCAGACAAGACATGCTCCCATAGGTATGCTCATGATGTGATTCCTCTCGTTTCTCTCCTCTAGTAGACTAAGTCTACTATTAGACTCAGTTGATATGAAGAAGAAAAGGAGGATGCCCCATAAAGGATCTTACAGAGCAGTCTCGAAAAGTCCCTCCGAGAGAGCTAATGAAAACCCCTCTGATAGCGCTCTCGAAAGACCCTCCGATAGAAGCCTCGAAAGGATCCTCCGATAAAGCTTTCAGATAGTGCTCTCGAAAGACCCTCCGGTAAAGCTTTCAGATAGAGCGATCGGAGGGAAACCCTCAGAGGGAGTTATCAGAAAGAGCCCTCTTCCCCTAAATCTTGCTTCGGGTGATTCGTCACCGCCTGCCATATGCTCTCGATCTCTTCGGATGATAGGGGAGCATAGATGCAGCTTCGTAGATCTGGGCTTTTATCTCCGTCCTTGTTTTCGTTCTGGTCTTTCTGGTCTGATTCCAGATGGGTTCCGCGAGGGATTCCGGGAATTATGCTCAAAGCACTTTCCGGATGCTCTGACATTTCGACTTTCTGAACATGGGAGAGCCTCTTTATTCTGTATTCCAAGGCGGAGGCAGATGACCTCCCCACCGTTTCCCATGCGGCTATCAGCTTCTTGGCTTCGTGCGATTTAGTGTATCTGGCCGCCAGGCTGGACCGAGAAAGGTGCTCCTGCATGCGCCTTGCGAGGTTGGTTGTGATTCCCGTGTATATCGAGCCGTCGCGGCATTCGACCATATACACATAGTATGTTGCTTGGTCGGATGTTGTTGTTGTTCGGTCTGTCACTTAGGTTCTCCAGGGCATTATCGCTTTTTGATTGGAATCCGATTGGTTTTCTTTCGGATTTTGATTGGATTTCGGTTGGAATCCGATTGGTTTTCTGCCGGATGCTGATTAGCTCAATCAATTATGATTCAAACAAAAGACGTTTCTTGTTGTTTTTCGAGATACCGGCATCTTGCGAAAGGCTGGGCAAATGATGAGATCGAAAATTTTGGATTATCTGTTGGAAGACCAGACTGCCGTGGTTTTCGATATAGATGGCGTGTTGGCTCCATATGAGTTCGGGGATCTATGTCACAGCGCATGCCCGGATGAAGATTGGGAGAGCTATGTGCGGTCAAACGACCCATATGCCCGTGTGAGGGCGTCCAAGGTGCTGCAGATATTTGTGAATTCCAAGGATCCTTCGCATGTGTTTGCCTGCTCAGTTGCCTGCGATTACGAAGCGGATGGCAAGATTGACTTTGTGCTCCGCAACTACAACATACCAAGGGAGAATGTCCACATCGTTGAGAACAAGCAGCAGAAACTTGGATTTCTAGACGAGGTGGCTAAGACTCTGCAGCTTCCACAGAGCAGGGTGGCTCTTGTGGAAGATACGGTGAAAACCCTGGATCTTGTTTGCGCATCCACGAACTTCGTAACCGTGCATGTGTCCTCGTTTTTGGAGTGAGAGTTGGAATGTCGCTAAGAATCATTATTTCGCCCGCCAAACGCATGCGCATGGTTGATGACAACGTGGAACCATTGGGCTATCCGGAGCTGCTGGATAGCGCACGGGTTATTCTCGACTGGTTGCAAGGTCTAAGTTATGAAGAGGCGAAGAGACTCTGGCAGTGCAACGACAAGATTGCCTCGGAAGCCTACGAGTCCTTGCCGCGCATGGATTTGACGGATGCGTGCACGCCGGCAATACTCGCGTACGATGGCATCGCGTTCAAGTACATGGCCCCCGCGGTGTTCGAACAGGCGATGCTCGATTACATTCAGGAGAACCTTCGCATAATCTCGGGGTTTTATGGTGTGCTCAGGCCCATGGATGCCGTAGTGCCATACAGGCTGGAGATGCAGGCCAAGGCAAACATCAACGGAAGCGGGAACCTCTACGGGTTCTGGGGGTCAAGGATTTACAGCACCATCATGCGGTCTGGTCAGTCTGATCAATCTGGTCAGTTTGACCCGCCCGAGCTCGGCCATGTTGAAAGTCGCCGCAAAAACTTGATAGTCAATCTTGCGTCGGAAGAATACTCCAAAACCGTATCGCGGTATTTGGAGCCCGGGGTAAAGATGGTTTCCTGCACTTTCGCGGATCTTGCTGACGACGGCCGTTTGGTGCAGAAGGGTGTCTACTGCAAGATGGCAAGGGGCGAGATGGTGCGCTACATGGCTCAAAACGAGGTTTCCGAGGTGGAGCAGCTCAAAGGATTCGACTCTCCAGCGTGGGGATTTGATGAGGGGCGCTCACGCGACGACGAGCTGGTGTTTATACATCGCAGACTCGAATAAATAGCTGTTCTGCAATGCTGTTGATTAAATACTTGACGAATTTCTTGCTAGATTTTTGTATGGGCTCTGATAAATCCAACTCTCGGCAAATCATCGCTTCGAAGCCTATATAATTTACGCAAATGTATTTGTGTTAACCAACAGAATACAAAGTTCGACGAAAGGGGAGAGATGATCAAGAAGGGTTTTGGCGCCGATAAAACCGTCTACGACAACGTGGATTGGATGGGATTTGGCGTTGGCTCCAACTTGGCATGCGTCGACGTGAAGGACGGCAAGATTTTGCGTACCCGTCCTTTCC
This sequence comes from uncultured Coriobacteriaceae bacterium, assembly GCA_902796325.1. Taxonomy (GTDB): domain Bacteria; phylum Actinomycetota; class Coriobacteriia; order Coriobacteriales; family CADBOM01; genus CADBOM01. Next base: position 9,430 of record CADBOM010000052.1, on the reverse strand, counting down.
GCTACGATGTCGAGTACAGCCCAGAGGAGTTGAACCTGTACCAGTACGAGAAGGATGGAAAGGTTTTCAAGTGCCCCACGCACAACCTCATTCCGCCTACCTCTGCTGCATACAAGCGCCACGCGTTCTCGCGTAACAGGGTTCCTTACCCGCTCATTCGCGAGGACTTCGACCCAGAGGGCGACAGGCATCCTGAGAACCGCGGTGTTTCCAAGTACCGCCGCATTTCCTGGGATGATGCCACTGAAATCATCGCCAAGGAAATCAAGCGTCAGCTCGATACCTACGGACCGGGTTCCATCCTTGCCCAGCAGGATGGACATGGCGAGTCCAAGGTCGTGCATCCTTCGCATGGATGCCAGGTCAACCTGCTTTATCTCGTTGGCGGATGTACCATTCAGGCTAGGCAACCAGACTCCTGGGAGGGCTGGTACTGGGGAGCAAAGCACGCATGGGGCGGAGAGCCCTACGGACAGGCTCCGCAGCGTAACCTCTTCCTCGATGCCACCGAGAACTGCAAGATGATGCTCTATTGGGGCTGCGACAACGAAACCACCACTTGGGGTTGGGCCGGTCAGCTGCCCTCCCGCATGAGCTTCTGGTTCCGCGATATCGGAATCTACAGCGTGTTCATCTCGCCAGATCTCAACTACTCTGCGGCGGTTCATGCCGACCGTTGGATTCCCGTGTATCCCAACACCGACCTTGCCCTGCAGATGGGCATCGCCTACGTGTGGCTTACCGAGGACATCTATGACAAGGAATATGTCGCCACCCACGTGGAGGGCTTCGATTGGTTGGAGTCCGAGATCCTGGGCGGCATCGACGGTATTGCCAAGACCCCGGAGTGGGCATCGGAGAAATGCGGTGTTCCCGCTAGGGTGATCAGGGCTCTTGCCCGCAAGTGGACGAAGGATCCAACCTACACCGCTCACTGCAATGGCGGATCGTTCATCCGCTCCTGCTATTCGCATGAGCCGGCCCGCATGGAGGTAATGCTCCACGCAATGCAGGGAATCGGAAAGCCCGGACGCAACTTCCTCAAGTTCATCGAGTGGATGACCTTCGGACTCGACGAAATCAACCCGCTGCCGAGCTTCGAGTACTCGTTCAACCCGATGATTGCGTACAACGGCGCTCCGAACGACGGTACCGACGACTTCATCCCCAAGACCATGACCCCGCAAGGATTGCTTGCAGACCAGGATCACAAGATCGACTGGCATGGTCATGTTATCTGCTCGCTGCCTGCGCAGGATCAGTTCCTGCCGTTCGAGTTCCCGCATGAGGACGGGCCCAGCATCCACATGATCTGGTCTGACACTCCCTGCTGGTCAACCTGCTGGAACGGCGGAAACGAATACCTCAAGTCACTCCAGAACCCCAATCTGGAGTTCGTGCTGCTGCAGCATCCTTGGTTTGAGAACGATGCTCGCTTTGCAGACATCATTCTCCCATCCAACACCCGCTACGAGGTCGAGGACGTATCGTTTGACTCCCAGAGCGGAATGCCCTGCACGATGATTCACTGCGAGCAGGAAGTCGAGCCCTACGGAGAGTCCAAGAGCGACTGGTTCTGCGTGTGCGAGGTTGCAAAGAAGCTCGAGGAGCTGTATGGCAGCACCGAGAGGCGCTATGCCGATCTGTTCAATCGTTATACCCGCGGACGCGACGTTGAGGCTTGCGTAAAGGAGGCCTGGCAAAACGGCGGAGTGAGCGAGCACATGGGATACGAGGAGTGGCTCGAGAAGGGCTACATCACCTCTCCATTCACCAAGGATTGGGAGAAGCGTCCGTTCGGTTTCAGCGAGTTCGCGGATGACCCCGAGAAGAATCCCCTCACCACTCCAACCGGAAAGATAGAGGCTTATTCCACCGCACTTGCAGAGAACTTCCCGGATGACGATCAGCGCCGTCCTTACGTTCAGTACATAGCGGACAGCGACCGCTTCCACGAGTACCGCGAGAGCGAGAAGGCCAAGAAGTATCCGTACCTGCTGGTATCGAACCATCCGCGTTGGCGTATTCACGCTAACTTCGACGACAACTCCTGGCTGCGTGAGATTCACACCTGCAAGGTTATCGGTCTCGATGGCTATGCTTACGAGCCTGTATGGATCAACCCGTCTGATGCTGCAGATCTTGGAGTCAAGGATGGCGATATCGTGAAGGTCATCAACGACCGCGGCTGGGTGCTTGGCGGTGTCTATGTAACCGAGCGCGTGGTCGCCGGTGCCGTGCTCCAAGATCATGGCGCTAGGATCGACCCAATTGAGCCTGGCGTGTCCGACCGTGGAGGAGCCAACAACCTGCTCGCCCCGCTCGAGACCTCGTCCCAGAACTGCGCTGGCGAGGTTACCTCTGGATTCCTGGTTGGAATCGAGAAGGTAGATGTTTTCGAGCTGGCAAAGCAGTATCCCGCTGCTTTCGGTCGTACGTTCAATGCCGACGAAGGCGTTGACATCGATAACTTCATCGTCGAATAGCAGCCATTGAGTAGCGAAAGAGGTATAGAACATGGGAAAGGTTTTTGTTTTCGACCATAGCTACTGCAATGGATGCTATGGATGCCAGATAGCTTGCAAGGACGAGCACTGCGGTAACGACTGGATGCCCTATCAGAAGCCCCAGCCCGAGCTTGGCCATTTCTGGTGCAAGATGGTGGAACAGGTTCATGGTCAGGTGCCCAAGGTGCGCATGGATTACATGCCTATCATGTGCCAGCAGTGCGATGCCTGCCCGCTCGTGGAGAAGCATCCAGATGTGGTTACCAAGCGCGCCGATGGCTTGGTGACAATCGACCCAGTGAAGTCCGAGGGTATGAAAGAGCTCGTGGACGAGTGTCCATACGGTGCCGTGTACTGGAACGATGAGCTCAATATCCCGCAGAAATGTGATGGTTGCGCACATCTGGTAGATGCCGGCGAGATTCCGCATTGCGTCGAGCTCTGTGCCACCGAGGCTCTCAAATTCGGTGACGAGGAGGAGTTTGCAGACGAGATTGCCAAGGCCGAGGTCCTACATCCCGAGTATGGCACCAAGCCGAGGGTCTACTATCTCAACGACCCCAAGCTTTTCATTGCCGGCAGCGTTTACGATCCGGGTCCGCAGGAAGAAGTCATTATCGGCGCGAAGATTGTGCTGGAGGACGCTTCTGGTAAGGTCATCGACGAAACCACGTCTGATGATCTTGGAGATTACTGGTTCAACAAGGTCGAGCCAGGTGATTACAAGGTCACGATGCAGGCCGAGGGATTTGCTACCAAGACCGTGGAGGTCAAGCTGGATAAGAGCCTGAATATCGGCGATTTTGCACTCGATAAGGCGTAATAAATCCGATGTGCCAATATCGCAGGCTCCTCCGTGTACTACCGAGATGATGAGCTTCTAGATTATCTCGTGGTATCATCGGTTGGACTGATGGTTGGTACCTAACAGGGCGCACCTGCTCGCAAGTCGATTTTTCGATTGCCTGGCGGGTGCGTCCTTCTATTTAGTGTCAAACTTATAGATTGGACGCTTTGAAAACTGCCATTTCGATGCTGGACTTCAATTGGGTTTTGATTGGGTTTCGGTTGAGATTTGATTGAGTTTAGATTGAGCTTAGATTTAGGTTTGATTGGCTCCGGTTGGGTTTTCGAACGAGTCGGATCGATCGGGTCTAAGTGGTTGCCATTCAGAAAGGGATTTGGGAAAAAGATGCCGTCTTCGTCATATAAGGCAAAGCAGATGATTGTGATGAGGCGCGACCTCAAGATGCGCAAGGGCAAGATTGCCGCACAGGCTGGTCATGCGTGCGTGGAGGCAACGCTTATGGCTCTTGCTAAGGAAGGTCGATTGGACCAGGTGAGGGTTCTGGCCGATGGGGAGGGTAATCCCAATTGGGTGGCGCTCGAGCACAGCAGGTCGGACTCTTCAGCTTTGAGCGACTGGTTCGATGCTGGAATCGCAAAGGTGTGCGTGTACGTTGATTCCGAGGAAGAGCTCTTGGATATCGCCCAGCAGGGTCGCAATAAGGGCTTTATAGTGTCACTTATCCGCGATGCTGGGTTCACCGAGTTCCATGGCGAGCCAACATACACGTGCTTGGCGTTCGAGCCTCTTGCAGCCAACGTTATAGATCCGATTACCGGAGATTTGCCGCTGTACTAGTGCAATGCTCTTCCAAATGCAATCGCCTAGGATAAACGTCTGAAACGATTATCCTAGGCGATGCCATAAAGCTTGGAATAACCTACCGCTTAATCGTCCTCTGAGAACTCATAGGTCTGCAGGTAGTCATCGCCTGCAGCAAACTCGATTTTGGTAACGCCCTTCTCAGGATAGCTGACCTCGAGCTTTACATCTGGGTTGCGCTTCTGGGTATAGGCCACGGGATCGTCGGTAACAACGCTCTCGATCTTGGACTCTGTCGGGGACTTTCCACCGCATGACGGCTGGTGCTTGGTGATGATCAGTTCGTATTTCATTGAAACGTCATCCTCTCATTTGTTTGCAAGCCGGGTTAACTTGTTAACCTTGATTATATTTTACATTCGGGCTTTCGCAAGGTTCCTATAATGGTTGTTTCACATCTACAGCGGAGCATCTACGGAGGAGAATCTGCATCGGAGCATCTACAGCGTCGAATCTACAGTGGCAGTTTTCCATCCGATCCAACTGCAACCTCTATTCCGTATTCGCTTGAAACCATGTCGCGCAATTTTTCCAATTGAGCTTGCCTGTCCTCCGAGCTGGGAGGCTCGTAATCGCTCATCTGGTACTCGCGTCCCAAACTGTCAAGTTTCTCTACGCCCAACTTCCGGAACATCAGGAGCTGCCATTGCACTAGGGAACCGCCAATGCTGTCTCTGATAAACGATGCAATTCCGCGGATATTTTCCTCGGAGTCGTTGTATCCGGGGACAACCGGGGTTCTTATTACAATGCGCGTGCCAATCTTTGCAGCATGGGCTATGTTCTCCAATATACGCTCGTTTGGAACCCCGCAGAGCTTCCTGTGAGCTGCAGAGTCAATGTGCTTGATGTCGAAGATTGCGAGGTCGGTGTGTGCGAGAACCGCGTCTAGGTGCTCCTGAGGGCATAGCACCTCGGTTTCCATGCAGGTGTTGATATGGAGTTGCTCGTGGCATTCCCTCAGGAAGTCGGCTGCGAACTCCCATTGCATCATCACGTCGCCGCCACTGACTGTTACTCCGCCACCCGTTCTCTCGTAAAAGCTTCGGTCTTGGTTTGCGAGCTTCAGCATCTCATCCATCGTGTACGACTTGCCCCAAAGCTTAAGACCTCCACCAGGACATGCATCCACGCACTTGTAACATCCTTTGCATTCGTCTCGCATGATCACTGGCAGCAAATTATCATCGGAATCGAATGCGATGGGGGAATCGTTGCCAAGAGGGCATTCCTTCAGACACCACCCGCATTTCTGCTTGCCCATGCACTTGGTTGGATACACGCCGATTTCTGGATATGGCCTCACGGTCTCGGGATTTGAGCACCATGGGCAGCTGAGCGGACAGCCTTTGAAGAAGAACTCGGTGCGGATTCCAGGGCCGTCGTGGATCGTGTATCTCTGGATGTCTGTGATTATCGCAACTGGTTGCCCATCTCTGTTCGTATGCTCCATAAAGACCTCGTGTTAGCTCAACGGCAAGTTTGCATTTACATGAAAAAAGGGCCGGGAGCGGATTCGTGAAGTTTCCGCGGGTCCCGGCCCTTTGGGGACTTATTTGTTATCCACTAGCCCGTTAATTAAAGCTCGAGCTCGGTGCGTCCGATGATGTCGTCTTGCAGGTCTTTGTGCAGCTCCACGAAGTACGCGGAGTATCCTGCGACTCTAACCAGCAGATCCTTGTAGGTTGCGGGGTCTGCCTGTGCCTTCTTGAGGGTGTCCTGCGAAACGATGTTGAACTGGCTGTGCATTCCCTTGCGCTTCACATACTCCTCGCAAAGGGCTATGAAGGCATCGCGTCCAGCCTCTCCAGAAACCGCCGAGGGCGAGAACTTCCAATTGAGAAGAGTTCCGTTGGTTGCCCTTGCGTGATCCATCTTGGTAACCGACTTGCAGATTGCCAGAGGTCCGTTCACATCGTGCGAGCAGCAGTGGGTGTGGACGGCGCCCATGCAGTCGGAGACCGGCTCGAAAGCGGTACGTCCGTCGACTGATGCCCACTGCAGGTTTCCGTGCGCAACGTTAACGGTAACCGTGTACATGCCAGGCTGGAAGAATCCGCCATGCGCATTCGGCCTGTGCTCGATGTACCTGCAGTATTCATCCATGGCGAACTTGGTGAGGTCGTCCGCGTAATCGTCGTCGTTTCCGTAGTGATGGACCTTGTCGCTGTTAACCAGCATGTACAGAGGCTCGTGGCCAATCCAGTTGTCCTCCACGGCATCCAGAAGCTCGCGTCCGGTGACCTTCTTCTCATCGAACACAAGCTGCTTGATGGTGGAAAGGCCATCGCCGGTGGTTCCAAGGCCAATGCCCTGCGGGCCGGTGAAGTTGTAGTCGGTTCCGCCCTTGGTAACATCCACGCCGCGCTCGATGCAGCCGTCCATGATGGTGGACAGGAAGGGGAGCGGCCTTATTGCCTGATGTGCCATGTCAACTGCGTTGAGGAGCGTGACCATCTGGTCGCACCAGTAATGCATCTGCTTGTCGAAGGAGTCGAGAACCTCATCGAACGAGGTCATCTTGGCAAGGTCTCCGGTCTGCGGTCCAAGCCTCTTTCCGAGCTTCCCGCATTTTTCCCAGCGCTGGCAGCTTGGTCCGCAGTGCAGGCAGCGTCCGTCATTGATGGCAAGTTCAAGCACCTTGGCCATGTTCATGTGGCCTGCATCGTGCCAACCATCGGTCTTTCCCGAAACATCTGGCTCAACGCATCCGCAAACCTGATAGTTCCTGGCATCTTCCAGCTTGACGTTGGAGGTGAGCATGCTGGGAATCGTAACATCGTCGTTGAAGATCTTGGGCTCGCCTGTTCCCATGCGGATGGTGTTGGCGGTCTTGATCTTTAGCTCATATGGAGTCTCGTCGCTAACCCTCACAGCAAGCCATGGATTTGGAACCCTCACGTGTGCATGTGCGTCGAGAACCATGTAGGTGAGGTCGTTGGTCATGTCGTGACCGTTCTCGTCGAGACCACCGACGGTCATGCAGGGTCCGCCGATTCCGCCATTGCCGAACGTGCGCACCGAGATGTGGCTCCTCAGCTTGTTGAGGTCCCAGATCTTGATGTAGAAGTTCTCGATGAGCTCTTGCATCTGCTCTCTGGTTGCAGTGCCGGTCTCGATATCGTGCTTGTAATACGGATACATGTAGCGGTCGAAGCATCCGTAGGAGATGGAGTGGCCGCTGCACTCGATGAGAATCATGCAGTTAGCAAGGTGAACCAGCTGCAGCGCCTCCCAGAAGGTGCGCGGCGGGTTCTCGGAAATCCAATCGCAGTTGGCAGCCATCTGCTCGAGCTCGCCCTTGCGAACCGGATCTTCCGTGGTTGCAGCCTTCTCGGCAAGCATCTTTGCATAACGCTTGATGTGGTTGATGGAGCCTTCGTTGGCAATGAGAGCGGCACGATAGAAGTTGTTCCTCTTCATCTGCTCTGGATCGGAGAGATCGATCTTTGCCATCTGGTCTTGGATGAGCTTGCGAATTCCACCGAAGCCCAGCTTGAACAGCCTCTCGTAGTCGAGTCCGAGGTGTCCAGCACCGCAGTATATATAAGCGTCGGAGAAGAACACGCCCTTGCCGTCGTGGCTTCCCTTGAGCACGTCGTCGTTGACCAAGGTTTGCACCATGTCGTTAACGGTGTGGCCGTCCCAGAAATCCCTCAGCGCCTCGAGCCTCTTCTGGGTGTCCTCGGTGAATGTGAAGTAGTCGTGGGTGCGCTCCTCGCTATAGCCCATGAGGCCATCGCGCATCTCGTCCAGCACCCAGTTGAGCCCGAACTCCGGATGGACGGGTGCACCTTTCTTATCGCAGCCAAGTCCGCCTACGATCAGCTCGTCATCGTAGATGAACAGCGGGGTCTGTTCCAGAACGTACTTGATTCCGTATGCGCACTTGACCTCCTGGCTCTCTCCAGGGTGATCCTTGTAAGCCTTGGTCACGAGCTCAGCGCGGTCGGCCGACACGAAGCCATTGGTGGTGCGCTCGGTTTTCTCGAGGATTCGGTTGATCCTTGGGAATGGAGATGGATCTGGGGTCATGCCGGAAATGCCAACGCCCCACTCCTTGTCGTAAGGCTCGATTGGCAGCGGAGCCTTGCTGTTCTTCTTTACCTCATCAATTACTTGCGACATATTTACTCCCATTTTCTGATGTCGGCGGCGAGCCGGATGGCCAGCCGCAAGCATAAATTTAATTCATTATAAATCGAAGCGCGCGGTTTTCTAAGCACCTGCGTCGCTAAACCCAGCAGCTTTTGGTTCAATAGCGCAAATCAAGTTTTAATAGCGAGCGCTAAGGCAAGTCTGGCACTTCAGAATCTATATAACGGAACCTATATTTTAGATTTCCACCTAGACCTATTCCTCTTCTGGCTCGCTATGTTGGTTTGGGCTCCTCCCATGTTCTGGGTATCTCTTATATTATCCGCGGCCCGGACATTAATTGATGCCTTGCAGGTCGCCCTGGCTAACTTTTAGCGAGAAATTCACCATTTCTAACAAATTGTTATTGACATCTAACTTCTACCCGACAAAGATGTTAGTGGAAGCAAACTTAGGGAAAGCTGTGTGCTGCATGATGCAGCGAGCTGCACGGGATGGCGAGTTGCATGATGCGGCGAGCTGCACGGGATGGCGAGCTGCACGAGGCAGGGCGAGCTTTTAGTTGGGAGAGCGAAAATGCCCATTGCTTTTGCTGATATTGGAGGAACCTACACGATATCCAGGGTGTCGGGAAACGATAAGGTACGCGCGCATCTGAGCGGGCTTGGGTTTACCGAGGGCGCCGAGGTAACTCTCGTTGCCGAGACCACAAGCGGATACATCGTGAATGTTCGTGGTGCTCGAATTGCTGTGAGCAGGGATTTGGCTCGCAGGATCTACGTGTAAGGGAAGGAGGATTAAATTGGCTGAGGAATCTGCTGCCAAGCGAACCTTGAGAGACGCGAAGGTTGGCGAAACCGTTAGCGTGGCTCGCCTGCATGGTACCGGAGCTGTAAAGCGCCGCCTCATGGACATGGGTCTTACGAAGGGGGCCGAGGTATATATCCGCAAGGTTGCCCCTCTCGGGGATCCAATCGAGGTTACCGTGCGCGGTTTCGAGCTCTCCGTGAGAAAGGGAGATGCCCAGATGGTGGAGCTTGCCTAATCAGGCCTTGAGCTCAACTGCGTGGGATTCGAATTCTCGTGAAAATTCGAGTTCTAGCGGGAATCAAAGTTCGTGAAAAGCACTTTTTAGCGCATTGGAAAATCACAGAAG
>CADBOM010000051.1 GCA_902796325.1 uncultured Coriobacteriaceae bacterium | reverse complement strand
GGGCGGATCGGCAGCGTGCCGTCGTTCTCCAGGAGCACCGCGCTCTCCTCGGCGATCCTGCGGGCGAGGTCGGAGTGCTCCTCCATGCTGCACTCGAAGGGAATTGCCTTCGAGCTTTCGGTCTTATCGATCAAATTGAGAATCCTGCGCGCAGAAGCCTCCAGCCCCCACCTGGGGATGAGATGCTCTTTAACGTCGCGCGCAACGGACTCCGAATATTCATGTCCGGGACCTGGCATAACCAAATCCAGCCCGGCAGTTAGAGAATTCTGGTAGGAGTTGAGCCCGCCCCAGTCGGTCACCACAACGCCGTCGAAGCCCCACTCCAGGCGCAGCTTCTCCCCCAGCAGCCACCTGTTCTCGGTGCAGTGGGTTCCGTTTAGCCTGTTGTAGGCCGCCATGATGGTCCAGGGGCGGCCCTCCTTCACGGCTATCTCGAAGGGGGTGAGGTATATCTCGTTCAGTGTGCGCTCGTCGATCACGGAATCCGAGACCAGGCGAGCCTTCTCCTGGTTGTTCCCGCAGAAATGCTTGGGGCATGCGCTCACTCCAACCGACTGCGCGCCCTGGATGAAGGCCGCGCCCATCTTGCCCGAGAGCAGCGGGTCCTCGCTGAAGTACTCGAAGTTGCGGCCGCATAGCGGGCTGCGCTTGATGTTGAGGCCAGGGCCCAGGATCACCGACACGTCCTCCTTGCGGCACTCCTCGCCAATGGCCCTGCCCATCTGGAACAGGAGGTCCGGGTCGAAGGTGCATGCCGTGGCGCTTGCGGTTGGGAAGCAGGTTGCCTTAACGCTCTCGTTCAGGCCAAGGTGGTCGGCGTTGCCAATCTGCTTGCGCAGGCCATGGGGCCCGTCGGTTAGCATGATGCTTGGAACGTCGAGAACCTTGTTCGGCCTCGTGTTCCAGAAGCTTTCTCCAGCTAGGAGGGCTGCTTCGTCGTCGATGGTCATCTGATCGAGAATCTTATCTATATCCATTGGAACCCCCGATAGGTCGCTCGGTTGTCGCTCGGTTGGCTTGCAATCATTCGGTTAATCGAATTCGTAAATTAATATGATACAGCTCATGCCACGCGATTGCGCGCAAACTCCAACTCAAAATGCAAAGTAAATTGGATATCGTTTGGACGTTTATGACCAATTGTGGACTATCATCTGTCTAGGAAATTTTGGAGAAAGGAATTTGCAAATGGGCAAAGGCAAATTCAAGGACATGTACCTGGGAGTGGACATGGGCGGGACCACCGTGAAAATCGGCTTGGTTACCGAAGATGGGCAGCTTTTTGCCACCACCACCATTCCAACCGTCGAATACACAACGGAATCCGACTGCGCAAAGCTAGCCTGGGACCTGTCGACCTTCGCTCGCGAGAATCTGGCGGATACCCTGGGAGTTTACAAGATCGCCGGCGTTGGAATTGCCATTCCGGGTGTGGTTAGCAAGAGAAATCCCGATTTGCTCCCCAACATCAGACTCAACTTCGAGATGTTGCATAACGCCATGAGCTACGAATTCCCCGAGACCAATGTCGTGTACATCAACGATGCGAACGCTGCTGGTCTTGGAGAGCTTTGGCAGGGCAGCGCGGTTGGAGCCGAGAGCCTGCTGTACATAACGCTTGGCACCGGAATAGGCGGAGCCTTGATATCGCACGGTCACATCATCACCGGATTCAATGGGGCAGCTGGCGAAATAGGGCACTTGAACGTTCTGCCAGATGGCAGGGAATGCGGATGCGGCGGACACGGATGCCTGGAGCAGTACGCGTCGGCCAAGGGAGTCGTGAAGTCGTACTTTGAGTTCAAGGCCGAAGCTGGGGATACCTCCGAATACGAGCATGATCCCAAGCACCCGTCGGACTCTCTCTCGGTGTTCGAGGCTTATGCCGATGGGAACGAGTACGCGATAAGGGCGATACAGACGTTTTCCGAAATGCTGGGTTTGGCGCTATCGCAAGCTGCCTGTATATTCGACCCGCATATGATTCTCCTGGGAGGGGGAATGGCGGGCTCGGCAGACGTGTTTCTCCCAATGGTAGTCAGCTCATACAAGGAGCACAGCATCAAGCCGGTAAGGAATACCGAAATCAGAAAGTCGGCGCTTGGCAACAAGAGCGGAATGATCGGAGCCGCTTACTACGCCTTGAGCAAGAACTCCACCTGGGAGTAAGGCTTCGCGGCAGCACCGCGCAAGCCTTGCACCATCGGCACGCGGCAGCACCGCGCAAGCCTTGCAGCCGCACCATGCAGCAGCATCACGCGAATAGCAAAAACGGGCACCCACTCCAATTGAACCGCACCCCGAATCTTGGACTGAAAAGTAAAACCAAGATTCGGAGGTGCGGTTTTTTCATGAGACACGATATTCGCCTGAGGG
>CADBOM010000050.1 GCA_902796325.1 uncultured Coriobacteriaceae bacterium | reverse complement strand
GCTGCCGGTGGGGCTGGGCGAAGCCATGATACGCGAGGTGCACGTGTACGGGAAGGCGCAGCGCATTCACAAGCCCGGCGAGAACGCACAGCACATGGGGCTGGGTAGGGCCTTGGTGGAAGAGGCGTGCAGGATATCCCGCGAAGAGGGCTACGAGAGAATCAACGTGATAAGCTCCGTTGGTACGCGCGAGTACTACAGGGGGCTTGGATTCAGAACCACCGAGAACGGACTGTACCAGCAGCGCAGCCTATAGCTGGCCAATAACTGGCCATAGTCGCCATAGCAGGCCATAGCCGTCTATAGCTGGCCATAGCCGGCACGTTCGTTCGCCGGACGTGCAGTCTGCATCAGCCTGCATCGATGCGCCTTCATACGCATGATTTCCGGCACGTAAGTTAGCTATTTCCGGCACGTAAGTTAGCTCATAGCAACTTCACGTATTAAATGCGCGTTTTATCCAGATACTTCCGCAAATCCTATTGACAGCATATAGAGCCGTCGTACAATCAAACCAAACATATGAACATGTGCTCATATGTTATTTGAAACACATACAACCAAAGTCATCTGGAGGTTGGAAAGATGCACAAGGTTTACAAGCTCGACGGTGAGATTTGCGGAAATTGCGCAGCAAAGATTCAAGACAAGATCAATGGACTTGATGGCGTTAACAAGGCCAGTGTGAACTTCATGACCCTAAAATTCACGCTCGATGCGCAGGATGATAAGTTCGACTCGATCCTCGACGAGTCTGTGAAGATCTTCAATAAGATCGAGCCCGACTGCGAGGTTCTGGTCTAAGAAGAAAGATCTGGCCTAAGGCTGCAGCGCCTGAGCCATGACCATGGCTCAGGCGAAATCAAAGGAAAGCTACTGCAAAAGCAGTGGTGACGCTCACGGCTAAGGCAGATGCGCCGGCCATGGTAACGTCATCCACGGTAACCATGGCAAAGCCACGGATTACGGTCTAGGCCGCGTGTGTTCGCCACGCCCGCATCGCAAGATGCATTGAGAACCACATTCCAAAACTTTGGAGTGTGGTTCTTCGTCTATACGAGGGCTGTTACTCGTCTATACTATTCACTGTGTCATCAACACTGCCGCGTTGCACGAGGCAGACGGCGGTTAGAAATTCTAAGGAGCAAACATGGAAAAGCGGGATGCCAATGGCCTGACAGAGGCCGAATTCCTGGCTCAATACAAGCAGAAGAATTACCCAAAGCCTTCGCTTACGGCCGATGTTGCAATATTCGCGCAGAAGGATTCCGACGACGTCCTGGCCATTCGCGACAGCCTTAACTCGATTTCGAACAGCCTGATGATCCTCCTTGTCAAAAGGGGCGGGCACCCGTTCCTAGATTGCTGGGCTTTGCCCGGAGGGTTCGTCAACGAGGGCGAGAGCGTTGACACCGCAGCTGCAAGGGAGCTCGAGGAAGAAACCGGGGTTTCGGGAATCGAGCTGGAGGAGCTTGGCATCTACAGCGAGCCAGGCCGCGATCCGCGAGCATGGACCGTTTCCGGTGCCTATGTTGCGGTGGTTCCCAACGATACGACGGCCAAAGCCGGCGACGATGCCAAGGACGCACGCTGGTTCAATGTGAGCGTGAAGCGCAAGCAGTCGAACCTCGTCCTCACCGCCACAAATGGCGACACCAAGCTCTCCGCAACGTTCGTGCCGGAAGAGCAGCCGTACTCGTCCCCACGCGCGAAGCTCATCGAGCAAGATGGGTTTGCATTCGACCACGCTCAGATAATCGCAGACGCGTATCTGAGGGTGAACTCGATGCGATAAGCAGACGATAGCCAGCCAATCCACTCGCAACAAGCATCCAAGCTACTGGTTGCGAGTATCCAAGCCACTAGAAAGCCAATAGAACCAACAGCGGCCGAGAATCAATCAGATTCCCAGCCGCTTCATTGCTGCTTTTCCATGCTGCCGATGCCATCGTCCAGAACATAGGTCAGAAGAGCGCCGCTCCGAAGAAAACCACAGAACCCGGACCATACGAATACGTCATCCCCGCTTGCTTGGCAAGCCTGGTCACATTGAAGCCGTATCCCTCTATCGAATGGTGCAGCAGGTCTGGAAACCTGCACGTGTTATCGGGAAATGTGCAGCTGGCGCATCGGCCACAGCCCTCGTTGGATAGAACCAGGCACTCCCCCACCTCGGGGGCAAGCGCTTGCTGAACCTCATCCGCCGTGATCTCGAAATCGCGAAGAGCCTGCGCCATCCCCTCGAAGTCGTAGGAATCTTCTAGCTCGAACACCTTGGAGAACAACATCATGGTATTGAATTTCGAGCACCTTTCCCTGCAGTCGTCCAAGCTCCCAACTGCAGGCGGGCAAGCCCAGGTTCTGCCGTACATGCCGCAGGAGTTGCCAGCACATATATCACGTATGGCAGGGTTGAACTCCAAATCTTCTACTGAAATATATCCGGCTTCAGTTGCACCTGCCCCCAAAGCCAAGCTCAGCAGGTAGTCCAAGCGCGGCTCGCAATCCAGCTTGCAGTCCATGTGCTCCCGTTCCAGCGAACTGCCCCCCATGCCGTTATGCCCTTGTTGTTCCATCTGCATTTCCCTGGTTAAAGCGAACGATTGCTCTAAATGAAGGACTTGCGATACCGACAGTCTTCGCTGCCGCAAGTCCGCGCTGCCGCGAGCCCGCTATGCTGCGAGCCCGCTATGCTGCATCCCCTGTTCCCTATTTTGCGAAGTAATTCGAGATAAGGTACTCGGTAATCTGAGCGCAATGCTTTGCCGCCTTGCGCTCGAACACCGGGTAGAGCATCGATTGGCTGCCATCTGCCTTGTCGGAGATGGCCCTGATTATCACGAAGGGAATCCCGTTGAGATAGCTGGTCTGGGCAATCGCCACACCCTCCATCTCGCAGCAAAGTCCTCCGAAGGTTTGGGAGATCTGCTGCTTGCGGGCATCGTCATGAACGAATTGGTCGCCCGAGAGAACGCGTCCCTCGAACACCTCGACATCTGACGCCGCTTCCCTCACGGCCTTCACGGCTTGAGCGCGAAGCTCTGGGTCGGCTTCGAACGAGAACACCTTCATCTGGGGAACCTGACCAGGCTTGTAGCCAAGGTTGGTCACATCCATGTCGTGATGGACCGCGTCGGTGGATACAACGATGTCTCCGATGTTGATCCTGTTGTCGAGGGACCCGCCTACCCCGGTGTTTATGATGTGCGTTACGCCGTAAACATCCGCGAGTATCTGGGTGCAGGCGGCGGCGTTGACCTTGCCAACTCCGCTTTGCGCCACCACAACGTCGACACCGCCGATCTTGCCCTCGCAGAAATCCATTCCCGCGCGGGTCTGGACCTTCTTCTCGTCCATGCGGTCCTTGAGGTGCTTTACCTCAACGTCCATGGCGCCTATTATTCCAACCTTGCAGTCCATTGGGGTTTCCCTTCCTAATAGTCAAGATTCGAGCCGTCGGGAGTCTATCCGGCATGCCGCAGAATCCAAGTTGCAGCCAATCAACTTGCAGCTAAATCTGCGGGTAGGTCATATGCGCATCGTCGATACAGTAGATGGTGTTTTCCAAGAAGCGCTTTGACCACCATTTGGCCATGTTGAGGTCGCTATCGTGCCAATTGCCGCACTCCTGTGGCTTGGCACCCGGAACCTCGCCCTCGTAATCGCGGATGAACTCGAACATGCCGCGAACCAGTTCCACGATGTCCTTGGACTCGTAATCGCCGAACAGCAGCAGGTATGCGCCGGTGCGGCATCCCATCGGGCCGAAGTACAGGATGCGGTCCTTCCACTCATCGTTGTTGCGCAGGTAGGTGGCACCGAGATGCTCTACGGCATGCACGGCCGCCGTATCCATTACAGGCTCGCGGTTTGGCGCGGTGATTCGGATGTCGAATGTCGTGACAACGGACCCTGTCGTGGGATCGGCATCCTTGCGCGAAACGTAGATGCCCGGTTCCAAACGCAGGTGGTCGATTGTGAAGCTGGCGATTTTCTCCATGATTACTCTCCTATCTAGATATCGAGAAACGAGATATCGAGAATTATCGAGAATTGGTTTCCATGGCAGATTATAACCGCTGGCCATGCGCCTCCAGCACCCGTCAAACCCCATTGGCAATAGCATGGCAATCTGTAGAGCCAGCGCTATCTGCTGTACCGACACCATTCACAGCACCAGTACCATACGTGGCGCCAGCCTGCAAAACATCTTGGCTCCAGCAAGGAGGTCCCGGAGGTGCCAACAATCCCTGGAGTGACGAGCTAAAACGAAAAACCGGGATGGCTGCGAATGCAACCACCCCGGTTCCGATTCAATTCAAGCGATGCGAACATCGCGAATATCGTGATATCTCGACGCTATCGAAAAACTACTTGAGCTCCTCGACGCCATCCCAAACCGGCTTGCCGGAATAGGTCATGGCCTCTTCCTCGCCGTTCTTCACGCGCATGCAACCAGCAGCCAGAGCTTCCATCTCGAACTCGCCCGGCATAGCGGTAACCTCTGCAATCCAACCAACGTAGTCGGTGATGAATGCCACCAGGTTGTCGCTGTGAGCCATACCGCCGGTGAGGATGATGCCGTCAACCTGGCCCTTGAGCACAACAGCCATGTCGCCGATGTACTTGGCGATCTGATAGCACATTGCGTCGTAGACCTTCTTGGCGTAGGTGTTGCCATCGGCGATCATCTTCTCAACCTCGCGAGCATCGGAGGTGCCGAGGTGGCTGACCAGTCCGCTGTTCTTGGTGAGGAGATTCTTCAGGCTCTTCTGGTCGTACTCGCCGCTGAAGGCAAGGCCCAGAAGGGTGATGGTGGGCAGAGCACCAGCGCGGGTTGGGGTCATTGGGCCCTCGCCCTTGATGATGTCGTTGCCATCGACCATGCGGCCCTGCTTGTGAGCGGTTACAGAAATGCCGCCGCCGATGTGGGCGATGATGAGGTTGGCCTTGTTGTAGTCGAGGTCGTGCGCCTTGCAGAAGCGAAGGGCGATCTCCTTCTGGTTCAGAGCGTGAATGTGGCTCTGACGATATACGCCCTTGAGTCCGGTGAAGCGGGCGATCTCGTCGAACTCGTCGGTGTCAGGCGGGTTGACGATGTAGGCCTCTCCGCCGTACTCCTCCACGAACTTGGCGCAAATCTGCGAAGCAAGCTGTGCAGGGTGCTGTCCGGGAACGCCGATTGCAGCGTCGCGGAGAACGGTCTCGTCGACCTTGTAGGTTCCGCCGGCAACCGGGTGAAGTCCGCCACCACGGCCGACGAAGATGTCGATGTCGTGAAGATCGATGCCGGCATCCTTGACGGCCTGCTCGACCATTTCCTTACGGTAATCCAGCTGGTCCTGAACCTGCGGGAACTCATTGAGCTTCTCCGCCTCATGAGCAACGTTGACGTTCATGACCTCTTTGTCGTTCTCGAAAACAGCAATCTTGGTGGAAGTGGAACCAGGATTGACTGCGAGAATCTTGTAGACCTTGTCTGCCATTTAGATTCCTTTCAATTACATGTTCTGAGCCACGAATGCGGTGAGGGCAATCGAGTTGAACTTGTCGGAAGGCTTAGCCGAACGCGAGGTGATGATCATTGGAACTGCAGCACCATACATGATTCCAGCGGTCTCGGCGTCGGCGAACTCGGTGAGGCACTTCACGAGAACGTTTCCGCAAACGATGTCTGGAGCCAGCAGGAAGTCTGCATCCTCTGCAACCGGGCTCTCATAGCCCTTGACTGCAGCAGCACCCTTGACCATTGCGAGGTCGAAGGAAATCGGGCCCTCGATGATGCATCCGGGAATCTCGCCGGTCTTGCTCATCTGCTTCAGAGCGTCGCCATCGACGGTCTCGGGCATCTTGGGGTTGAGCTTCTCCACAGCTGCGAGGCAGCCGACCTTCGGGGTCTCGACGCCCATTGCATGCAGGAGGTTCACGCCGTTGATAACGATCTTCTTCTTGGCCTCGAGGTCCGGGTAGGTGTTCATTCCGATGTCGGAAACAGCGAACAGCTTGTGGTACTTCGGGGTCTCGTACAGGCCGATGAGGGAAATCATGCCGGTGCCCTTGAGGTAATCGTCGTGCACGACTGCACGCATGATCTCGGCGGTCTGCAGCTTGCCCTTCATCAGAGCATGAGCCTTTCCGTCCTTCACGAGCTGGACGGAAGTGGCGAGGGACTTCTCCAAGGTTGCAGCCGGAACGATGGTGTACTTCGAAACATCCTGTCCGAGCTTCTCGAGGATCTCCTTGATCTGAGCCTCGTCGCCAACCAGAATAGCATCGATAAGACCCTCGTTCACAGCCTCGGAGACAGCCTGCAGGGTGTGCTCGTCCTGAGCGTTGACCACGCAGACCTTGGTCTTGTTCTCCATAGCCTTGACGGCGTCAATCATTTCCTGGAAATTCTTGAATGCCATTTCAACTACTCCTATTTGACGGTTTGCCTGAACATCCGATTTGGGCGATTCAGGCGGTTAACTGAACATGTTCAATGTTCTTTGCAGTAAAGAGGGCCACCGAGAACCAAATTCTGCGGCTCTCAATGGCCCTCTTGTTAGTCATGGCAAGTCGTTGCTTCTCTAGAAGTCGTTCGACTTAAGCACCCATGTAGTTCTCGCCATCGGCGAAGCAGATGCGGCGACGACGCAGGAAGGTCTGCGGGCCGGTGACACCCTCGCCGGTTGGGGTTGCGATGGTCGGGGAGTTGGTTCCGGAACCATTCTCGTTTCCGAATGCGCTCATCGTTCCACCGTTCTGGACGAAGATCGTGGTGTTGATCAGACGTCCGAAGTAGGTGGCGCGGCGGGTGTACTCGGTCCAGATGGAAGCGGAGTGCCAGTTGCCGTGCTCGGTCGGGACTGCCCACTCGACAGCCTGATCGAAGTCCTTGCAGCGGACGATCGGGATAACCGGCATCATCTGCTCGGTCTGAACCAGCGGCTCGTCGTGCTGTGCCTCAAAGATCACCAGACGAGGATCGCCCTCAACGGTGATGCCTGCCTCGGCAGCGATGTCCTTAGCCATCTTGCCGACCCACTTCTTGTTGGCAGCATAGCCACCATTGTCGAGCTTGACCAGGCAGACGTCGGTGAGCCTATCGGCCTCTTCGCGGGTTGCGATGTAGCAGCCGAGCTTCTTGAACTCCTCCATCAGCTGATCGAAGATAGCGTCAACAGCGAAGATCTCCTTCTCAGCGATGCAGAGCAGGTTGTTGTCGAACGAAGAGGAGCCGAGCAGGCCAGCAGCAGCCTTTGCAGGATCTGCGGTCTCGTCGACGATCGAAGGAGGATTGCCTGGGCCAGCAGCGATGACCTTCTTGCCGGAGCTCATGAGGGTCTTGACCATTGCAGGTCCGCCGGTGCCGACGAGCAGCTTGACCTTCGGGTTGTTCATGATCTCGTCGAGGGTTCCCATGGTCGGGACCTTGGGAGCAACGAGGATGTTGTTGGGGCCGCCGGCCTCGACAACTGCCTTGTTGAACAGCTGGATTGCAAAGCTGGTGGTCTTAACAGCATTGGGGTGAGCGTTGAAGATCACGGTGTTGCCGCCAGCCATAGCGCAAATACCATTTCCGAATGGGGTTGCGACAGGGTTGGTGACAGGGGTGATTGCTCCGATTACTCCGTAGGGCACGTAGTACTCAACGGTGAGGCCCTTCTTGGAAGCATACATGTTGGTGGGGATTGCCTCGGTACCCGGGGTTGCCATAAGAGCACCGGTGTTCTTGCCGAGCTTATCCTCAACGCGGCCGTATCCGGTCTCGTCGAACTCCATCTGGCAAAGCTCCTGGATCATCGGGAATGCCTTGTCGCGGACGGCCTTGATGAACCTCTCGCGGTCCTCCATGTTGAAGTTGTTGACGAGTTCCTTCTGAGCTGCAAATGCAGCATCGACGGCCTCATCGACAGTATCGAAAATTCCGAAATCTCCTGCCATGGTTGTCCTTTCTTTTGTCTGTAATGGGCACACCACTATCAATGCACCCGGTTTCTTGCATTTACTTTAGCTCAAATTGAAAATATTCCAACCACCTATCAAACAGATGCTCAGATTTTTTGTTGAACGTTTTCAAGGTCGGATTCTTCGACAAGTTTTAGCTGAAATTTTTCAGTAGATACGAACCCAAGATTGCAAATTTAAACCTTAGGTTTAGACGCTGTTTTCGCATGCAATAAGCAAACTGCGACAGATCTATATAAAGCAAATCAGAGATTACTGACGGCGGTTCGAAAATATAGAAAATGCACCCTCTCCACATCGAAATCAGTGCATCGGAGCAGTTGTCCGAGTACCTGCGATGTAATGAAGAGGGTGCATCTTACGTGCATCCATGGACGCCTGCTAGCGGCGGGCTAGCGACAGCGATCCTTCGCGATGACAACTTCTACTAGCGATCAGCGCCAATCGTAGGAGTTGTCCAGAACAGCGTTGATGTCGTCGATCGTCACGGTTCCGTCGTAGTAGGCGGTGAGCTCGGCGCCCAGGGCCTCCTCGGCGATTCCCATGAGCTCGTCATGCGAGACTTCCTTGTCGGCCAGAGTTGGGACGTTGATTCCCTTCATGAACTCGCGGAGAGCGTTTGCAACGGTAACGCCGATCTGCTCGTCGGAAACTCCGGAGACATCGACTCCCATGGCCTCTCCAAGGCCGCGGACCTTGCCCGGGTGTTCCTTTGCGGAGAACTCGATCACTGCAGGCAAGTTGACGGCAACGGCCAGTCCGTGCGGGATGCCGAACCTATGTCCGACGATGTGGGCGATTGCATGTCCGATGTGGCAGTTATCCTCGGAGAATGCGATTCCCGCGATGTTGGATGCAAACGACATGTGCTCCCTTGCCTCTAGGTTCATCTTGTCCTCAACGGCAACGGGCAGCCATTTGGAAATGTGCCTGATTGCCTCGTATGCGCACATATCGGTGTGAGCGGTGCAACCCTTGGCACAGAGGCTCTCGGCTGCATGGGCGAACGCGTCCATTCCGCAAAGCGCGGTGAGACCAGCCGGAGATCCAACGGTGAGCTCTGGATCCACGATGGCGAGGGTGGAGACAGCCGGGAATCCGACCTTCATGTCAAGATCTTTGTCGTTTAGCACTGCCATCCTCGTGGTCTCGGAGCCAGTTCCCGCGGTAGTGGGGATGCTGATAACCGGGAGGATCGGCTTTGCGAACTTCTTGGCACCTGTGAGGTATCCGATGATGTCGTTTAGAACCTCATCGCCATTGGGGATAATTCCACCCAGAGCCTTGGCGGTATCCATCGAGCTTCCTCCGCCGATGGCCACAAGACCATCTGCGCCGAACTCGCGAGCCATTGCAGCTCCAACCTTGAGGTTGTCGGTGGGGCAATCTCCAATCGCTCCGTCCCAAACCTTAACCTCGAGTCCTGCCTCCTCGATGAACTTGGCTGCCCTATCGGGGTGACCAAGAGCGGCGATGCCCTTATCGGTAACCAGGAACACCTTGGTCATCTCGAGTTCCTTGGCCTTCTCGCCAACCTGTGCGAACGTACCCGCACCGAAGAGCACCGGAGCGTTCTGGTTGTAGATGCCTACCTGCATTTATCGACTCCTTTCGTAGAACTTGCGCTTTCTGATATATGTCGGCTTGGACACACATCTGTTTCTTCGAAACTTAAACGCTTATTAGCCTTTCTAAAGGATACAGTTGTCAACTTTTTAAACGCTATTAATTTATATCTTGAGCAGTAAAAGGCGGGAACAAGCCACTCGGATTGCCGAACCGGTAATGCGGGGCGACCACCAGAATGACACTTTGAAGGACATGTAAATAGGAGCGGGCAGGAGCCACTCGATGGATGAATGAGCGAGCAAGTGTGCGAGCGAGAGTATGGCGGACCCTAGAAGGTCACGAGCAAACTCAAACGCTTGGATGTTGGGTATGATTATTAGAACATAGGAGCATATTCAATCGGAGCAATCGTCCTCATAGATCATAGGCAAGACCGACAAGACCGGAGGTTTCAGATGGACGGCCAAAACCAAGAGCCCAGCAAGCCAATCGACAGAAATCCAATGGCGGAGAACGGGGCAAACGCAGCGCACGAGGCAGATTCCACACGCACGGCAACCGCCACATGCAAGCAGGGAGTCCTCGTTGGAACGTCGACGAATGGAGTCATGGCGTTTCAGAACATTCCCTACGCGCAAGATGGGGGAAGGTTCAAGAAGGCCATCCCCCCAATGGCATGGGATGGCAGCAGAGACGCCACTAAACCCGGCCCAATATTTCCGCAATCGTCACGTCCGATCGTGATGCACAGTGCCGAGGCCAACGGAGGCGCAGGCGGATACGTGGAGCTGGAGCAAACGGAGGACGCTTTCCGCCTATCCATCTGGACAAGCAGCACGAGCGCGAGCCTCCCCGTGATCTTCTGGGTGCATGGAGGCGGGTACTCTTCAGGCGGATGTTCGATGCCCACCTACGACGGAAGCCAGATCGCACGTACAAAGCGCGCGGTTGTGGTTGGGGTCAACTACAGGCTAGGAGCGCTCGGAAACCTGTATATGCCCGGAGTAGTGGACCAGAACCTGGCAGTCGAAGATCTCAAGATGGCGCTTGCATGGGTTCGCGAGAACATCGCGGCTTTTGGAGGCGATCCGGACAACATCTGCCTTACCGGACAATCCGCGGGAGCATGGTATGTCCTGGCATTAGCTGTTAGCGAGGAACTCTCCGGAAGCTTCAGCAAGATCATGCTCATGAGCGTCCCTGGCTCAGGCCCGCTTATGGAGGAAGATGCCACCGAGCTTGCCACTTCGTTCATGAAGCACCTCCATGCAAAGGACCAGCAGAAGCTCTTCAGCGCATCGGTTGAAAAGATCCTGCATGCGCAGCGTTCAGCCGCAAGGGATTCCAAGCACTTTGGCATATCGTTTATGCCAAACGTCTCGCCAGAGCTAAAGCCCGACCTCATCGGCCAGGCCATAGAGACCTGTGGCAGCAGTGTCCCGTTGCTCGACGGCCTGGTATCTGAGGAATCCGCATTCTTCATCTCCGGGCTTGCAGATGTCATAAGGGGAATGTCTGAGAGCGAACGCTTGGCATTTGTTTCGGGTTTCGGAGACGACGACCCATCGCAGGCTTGCGAGGATTACGCAGACGAAGAAGACCCGTACGTGAAGATGGTGAGGATAACCACGAGGCAGCTCTTCGGGCTGGCGAGCGACAGGTTGCTCGAGGGGTTCTCCAACTCGTATGGGTACAGGTTCAACCGAAAATCTCCAAATCCGCTGCTCATGGCATGTCATTGCTTGGACCTTCCGTTCTTCTTCGACAATCTGGCAAATTGGGAAAGAAACGACATGGTGAGTGGAATTAATGCGGGAGAGTTCGAGGAGCTTGCAGGTAGGTTCCAAAACGCTATTCTCACATTTGTGGAAACAGGAGCCGCCCCTTGGGGAGGTTCTTCTGAAGATAAAGGAAGAGAGATATTCGAATAGGAGAGTGATGAGGGATGAAGTCAAACTACCCGCACGTGTTTGAGCCGATCGAGATTAGGGGGATCGACTTCAAGAACCGCACCGTGCTGGCGCCACCATCCGCGAACCACACGGACACGAACCACAACATGATCACCCACGAGTTCGTGAACTGGTTCAGGCAGTTCGCACGCGGAGGCGTGTGCACGCTGTATTCGGGCAATGCCTCCATCGACATCAGCGAGTGCAAGGACGAGGAAACCCAGCTCGACCTCTCCTCTGACTCCTGCGTGCTCCCAATGTCGTGGTACGCCGAAATGGCCAAGGAGTACGACTGCCATGCATCGCTCGAGATAAACCACAACGGACACAACACGGCTTTCGAGACGGTTGGCCATGCGCCCTTCTCGGCATCGCCCATGATTCCTTCGAGCGAGCTCAGCCGCGCCAAGCGCCTTGGACGCGAACCCGTCCAGACCATCGAGATGGATCAGGCAAAGATTGACGAGACCGTGAACAAGTACGGCGACGCCGCGATGCGCATGAAGCGCGCCGGCATGGACATCGTGCTCGTGCACGGCGGCCACGGCAACCTGATCTCGCAGTTCACCTCCCCCATGTACAACCACCGCACCGATAAATACGGCGGAAGCACCGAGAACAGGGCGAGGTTCGCGCTGGAGGTTCTGGACAACATCAGGCAGAAGTGCGGAGAGGACTTCGTGATCGAGTACCGCATCTCGGCTGACGAGATTGCCCCGGATGGCATGCACTTCGACGAGACCCTCAAGCTCATCGGCCTTCTGAAGGACAAGGTGGACGTGTTCAACGTGTCGGCCGGACTGCACAGCGACTTCGACTTCAAGTACTACCGAAACTGGTGCCAGAACTGGCTTATGCCCCATGGCTTCAACGTTCACTTCGCGAAGTCGGTGAAGGAAGCCTATCCGGACACCCTGGTGGACACCGTTGGATCAATTTGCGACCTCGGCTACGCTGAGGAGATCCTGAAGAACGGCTGGGCCGACTTCATCGCCATGTCCCGTGGATTCATGGCAGACCCCGACATGCCGCGCAAATATGCGGCCAACCACCCGGAGGACCGCCGTCCGTGCCTGCGCTGCGACTTCTGCGCCAAGAGGCTGCAGATGCCCCGCGTTATCAACTGCGCGGTTAACCCGTTCTCGGGACTTACAACCGACCTTCCGGATGGACAGGTTCCCAAGGCGCCGGAGAAGAAGAGATGCGCCGTCGTGGGCGGAGGCCCAGCAGGCATCGTTGCAGCGCTTACGCTTGAGAAGCGCGGACACGATGTAACGCTTTACGAGAAGAACGGCGAGCTTGGCGGAGCGCTTATCCCCGCAAGCCACCCGAGCTTCAAAAAGGATGTTGCAGACTACTACAAGTACCTGCTGGTGCAGGCCAAGAAATCGAACGTGGACTTCAGGCTCAACACCGAGGCCACGCCCGAGCTTCTGGAAAGCGAGAACTACGACGGAATCGTGATCGCCCTTGGCGCATCACCGGTAGTGCCCAACATCCCCGGCATTGACAAGCCGTTCGTGGCTTGGGGTCCCGATGCCGAGATGGGCAAGATCGAGGTTGGAAACAAGGTCGTGGTGCTTGGAGCAGGAGCCATCGCATACGAGTCGGCATACGAATTTGCAAAGCAGGGCAAGGACGTAACCATGATTGCCCGCGGCAACGACGAGCACGTGCACATGAAGCTCATGAAGGACGGCGGACCGGCGTACTTCGAGCTGGAGGCAAATGCCATTGATGCCGGCGTGAAGATGCTGCTCGAAACCCAGGTGAAGTCGATCGAGGACGGTAAGGTCGTGTGCACCGACAAGGACGGGAAGGACTTCGAGGTTGAGGCGGACACCGTGGTGTACTCCTACGGCGTGAAGCGCAACTGGGAAGAGGCACAGACCATGCGCCATTGCGCACCGGAGACCGAGATTCACATCGTTGGAGACTGCAAGAGGCTTGGCGACGACATCTCCGGAGCCGTGAACAGCGCATTCCAGGCAGCCCTGCACATGTAAAGGTTCCGGCGTCGCACATCTCAAGGTGCATTGAACTTCTTGATGCTGCGTATCGTACCTGGCATTTATAACAAAGCGGCCATGGCGGAGAAATCCTCCATGGCCGCTCTCTATTCTGTTGCAGCCGCTTTCACTCGCATGCAGCCCTATCGCTGCCGCCCTGTTCGTGAGCCGGCCCGTCGCTAACGCTCTAGAACAATCCCTTCCAAGTTCCGGGCCCTTCGTGCACGCCCTCGCGCACCTTCTTGGAGCCCCTGATCCAATGCCCGTTCAGAACATCCACGGCACCCTCGACCATCTTGTCGGTCATCTTTCCCATGGTCACCGCGCGCAGCGGCATGTCGAAGATGGCCTCGTCGTTGTGGTTAAGCCCACCTTCGTCTCTATCGACCTTGCCCTTGGCCAGTATTCGTCTGAACACGAACAGCGCGAACCTTCCGATTGCGCAATGCTTTATGTCCTTCACTGCGGTGTCGCGGTTAAAGGGCTTAACCGGGAGAGGATCGGGAAGCTTGCCATTCCAGAGAGCGGCCGCCGTTTGATCGCTGAACCCATGGGGCTTCACGTCGTAGTAGGGCTCGAGCCTGCGCCTGAGCTCGGGGTCGACCTCCGTCCTGGGGAGCACCTCGAAGGGGGCCTCG
>CADBOM010000049.1 GCA_902796325.1 uncultured Coriobacteriaceae bacterium | reverse complement strand
CACCGGATGCGGGATCTCCGCAATCGGAACCGGCAACGTGGCCGACGGCCTCGCAGCCATCAAGTACCTGTGCTTCGACAAGAAGGAATTCACCACCCGCGAGTTCTACGATGCATGGATCAGCAACTGGGAAGGTGAGCTGGGCGAGAAGGTCCACACCGCAATCCTCAACGAGGTGCCGCACTTCGGAAACGGCGACCCCTACGTGGACGAGCTGGGAGCCTGGGGAACCCAGGTTTTCGCAGACGCGTTCTACGGCAAGAAGGCCTACAACGGAACCTGGACCCCGGCACTGTTCCCGGTAACCGCACACGTCATGATGGGCCAGCTCTCGTTTGCAACGCCTGATGGCCGTTATACCGGCGATCCGTTCAGCGATGGAATCTCCGGCGTCCAGGCCCGCGACACCAACGGCCCCACCGGCGTGCTCGCATCCGTGAGCCACATCGACACCGAGTGGTTCCCCAATGGAACGCTGCTGAACATGAAGTTCAGCCCCAGTGCTGTTTCCAACAAGGATTCGGCCAAGAAGCTGGCAGAGCTCATCAAGACCTACATGATCGACATGAAGGGCATGGAGATGCAGCTCAACATCGTTTCCACGTCAACCATGAAGGACGCCCGCAAGAACCCCGAGGAGTACAAGGACCTCGTTGTCCGCATCGCCGGATTCTCCGCCTACTTCGTCGAGATCTCCGAGGAGGCCAAGGACGACCTCATCAAGAGGACGGAGATGGAGGAGGTCTAATCGCCTCGTCTGACTCGTCAGTTAGCATAGCGGTAAAGACGCCAGCGAATGTGAACTGACAACATAGAAACACTAGGCAGGGCTCGAGCGTTCAGGCACTCGGGCCCTGCTTACTTTTGGACCCTCCCTTTATGCCTCGACGGCTCTTCAACAAGCTCTCCAAGATTACGCTTGCCCGTGACGAAATATAGGTGCCGATGTAAAAATTAATGCGGGAGAGTGCAAACATGCATTTAAAGCTGGAAGTTAAATATATATGAGCGGATTTTGTGTCGGCGCTGCAAAGATGCACACTAAGTTTTTGAACGTGATATATTTTTAGGGTATATAAAACGACTTTTCGCCGTGCAATGCTCATGTTTTGCGCGGCGGGGAACCGACGAGACTAAAGTTAGGAGGGCTGCTCGATGTACGAATTGAAGCCTATTTCTGAGCGCGTTCAGAAGATTCGCGCAATGTACAGGGACACTCAGCCGCAGATCAGCATCAGTCGTTACAAGCTGCTGACTGAGTTCTATCAGGCTCATCCGGAGCTCAACGGAATTCTGCTGAGGTCTGGCGTGTACAAGTACATTTGCGAGAATCTCGACATCGACATCCACGATCACGAACTCATCGTTGGAGGACATGCACCCACATATCGTGGTGCTGCAATGTTCCCCGAGAACGACGGTACTTGGATCAAGGAGGAGTTTGGAAACAACAACATCCAGACCCGCGACATCGATCCTTATATCGTGAGCGAAGAGGACAGACAGTATGTAAACGACACCATCGATTACTGGGTAGGTCACTCCACCAGCGCAACCGTAACCGCTTACATGCCGTCCGACTACCTGCCGCATGGTGGCAACATGGTGGCAACCTGGGGCGGCGGAATGCCCGCATGCCAGTCGCCGACCGGCCACTTCATCGTTGGTCACCAGAGGATTCTGGACCGCGGACTCCAGTCCATTCACGATGAGGCAGTAGAGAAGATGCACCGCCTTGCCGAGGAGGGCATTGGCGAGCGCATCGACCAGTACAACTTCTACCGTGGAATGGCCGAGACCCTCGAGGGTGCCATGACGCTGGCACAGCGCTACAGCGACCTCGCAAAGGACAAGGCTGAGAAGTGCGAAGACCCCAAGCGCAAGGCAGAGCTCGAGCTCATCAGCCGCACCATGGCTTGGGTGCCGCGTTACCCGGCACGCACCTTCTTCGAGGCAACACAGTGCGTGTTCTTCTATCAGATGCTGGTTACCCTGGATGCTCAGCTGCATGGCACGAGCTTCGGCCGTGTAGACCAGTATCTCGGAAGGTACTATGAGAAGGACCTCAAGGATGGCCTGATCAACGCCGAGCAGGGCCAGGAAATCATCGATATGCTCATGCTCAAGATCGCTGAGCAGAACAAGCCCTGGAGCTATGGTGCAACTAGGTCCGGTCCAGGCTACACTTCCGGACAGCTCATCACCCTGTCTGGTGTCGACAACCGTGGATTCGATGCCACGAACGACATCACCTACATGATTCTTCAGGGCTCGGCTCGTCTGATCCTCCACTCGCCGCCACTGTCGCTGCGTGTTCACAAGGACACCCCGGCAGAGCTGTGGGAGGCTGCAATCGAGACCACCCGTCGTTGCGGTGGCGTGCCCACCTTCGAGTCCGACGAGGCAATCATTCCGGCTCTCCGCAAGCGCGGTCTGTCCGTCGAGGATTCCCGCAACTACGGACTCGTTGGATGCGTCGAGCCTGCTGGTAACGGCATGGAGTGGCCGCAGTGCGGTGGTTCTGGTACCGAGTCGTTCTTTATGATTCCCAACGCTCTCAACGAGGCCATCAACAACGGTATCAACCCAATGAGGTTCCCGGGTGCTCCCGAGCCCCATCAGACCGGCGTTGCTACCGGATACCTCTACGAGATGGAGTCGTTCGAAGAGGTCAAGCAGGCCTACAAGAAGCAGGTCGAGTTCTTCGCGCAGTGGCACGTTGACAATGTGAGCTCCTATCAGTACGTAATGCGCTGGAACCAGCCGGTTCTCATCGCATCCGCTGGTATCGAGGGTTGCATGGAGTCCGGTCGCGACGTTACCAACATGGGCGCTAAGTACACCAACGTCGGTATGGCTGCAATCGGAACCGGAAACGTGGCCGACGGCCTGGCAGCTATCAAGTACCTGTGCTTCGACAAGAAGGAATTCACCACCCGCGAGTTCTACGATGCATGGATCAACAACTGGCAGGGCGAGCTGGGCGAGAAGGTCCACACCGCCATCATGAACGAGGTGCCTCACTTCGGTAATGGCGATCCCTATGTGGACGAGCTCGGCGCTTACGGTGCACAGGTGTTCGCAGATGCATTCAACGGCAAGAAGGCTCTCAATGGAACCTTCCACGCGGGACTCTATCCTGTAACCGCACATGTCATCTTCGGAAACATGAGCTTTGCAGGACCCGACGGCCGCTACACTGGCGATCCGTTTGCAGATGGAATCTCCGGAGTCCAGGGACGCGACACCAACGGCCCAACCGGTGTTCTCTCCTCTGTAAGCCACATCAACACCGAGGACTTCTCCAACGGCACGCTCCTGAACATGAAGTTCAGCCCCAGCGCCCTCAGCTCCGAGAGCTCCAAGAAGAAGCTCGCAGAGCTCATGCGCACTTACCTGTGCGACATGGGCGGCATGGAGATGCAGCTCAACGTTGTGTCCACCAAGCAGATGAAGGACGCCCGCAAGAACCCCGAGGAGTACAAGGACCTCGTGGTGCGCATCGCAGGATTCTCCGCATACTTCGTGGAGATCTCCGAGGAGGCGAAGGACGACCTCATCGCTCGTACGGAGATGGAAGAGGTCTAGGATCTCTTTCTGGAAGAGCTGCCAGTGATGCACTAGCAGCATGACAGACCTTCGATCGTAAAGAACAAAGCCCGCAGGATTGCAACCGCAGCCTGCGGGCTTTTTGTTTCCCGTAACTTTTTGTAGTGATTTATTTTTGATTGTTGCTGCGTTTACGCAGGTAAACCGCCATATTTTTCCGAAAATATAGTTCATTGAAAATTCTTGGACATTCGTCTGTCCGCATTTTTAAAAGTGTTATAAATTGAAATCATAAGGAGCGCCCTTGGTGCTTTGTGCCTTGGGCTAGATTGTTGGGACCAGATGCGCTCCGCATATGGCCCTTATGCGATTTTTAAGAAAGAAGGGAATAGCAATGACGTTTGAGCTGAAGCCTTTGTCGCCCCGCATTCAGGCTGTGCGCGACAAGTACAGGAACACCCAGCCAACTCTGAACACCAGTCGTTACAGGCTGATCACAGAGTTCTACCAGAGCCATCCAGAGCTCAATGGTATCTTGCTGAGGTCGGGTGCTTACAAGTACATCTGCGAGAACCTCGACATCACTATTCACGACCATGAGATGCTCGTTGGTGGGCATACCCCCGATTTCCACGGTGCGGCAATCTTCCCGGAGAACTCCGCTATCTGGACCAAGGAAGAGTTTGCCAGCGACTACATTCAGACTCGTGACATCGATCCCTATATCGTGAGCGACGAGGACAAGAAGTACGTGCTCGACACCATCGATTATTGGGTCGGGCGTTGCTCGTCTGCAACCGTAACCGCTTACATGCCAACCGATTACCTGCCTCATGGTGGCAACATGGTTTGCACTTGGGGCGGCGGTGGAGCAGCGTGCGAGTCCCCGGTTGGTCACTTCATCGTAGGCCACCAGAGGGTTCTCGACCGCGGACTGCAATCCATCCATGACGAGGCTGTTACCAAGATGCACCGTCTTGCCGAGGAGGGCATCGGAGACCGTATCGACCAGTACAACTTCTACCGCGGAATGGCCGAGACCCTCGAGGGCGCGATCACGCTCGCTCAGCGCTACAGCGACCTCGCGAAGGACATGGCCGAGAAGTGCGAAGACCCCAAGCGCAAGGAAGAGCTCGAGCTCATCAGCCGCACCATGGCTAGGGTTCCGCGCTATACTCCGCGCTCGTTCTTCGAGGCAGCTCAGTGCGTGTTCTTCTATCAGAACCTCGTGACCCTCGACGCTCAGCTTCACGGAACCAGCGTGGGACGCATTGACCAGTATCTCGGAAGGTACTACGAGAAGGATCTGGCAGAGGGTAAGATTACCCCAGACCAGGCTCAGGAGATCATGGACTTCCTGATCCTCAAGCTTGCAGAGCAGAACAAGCCCTGGAGCTACGGTGCCACCCGTGCTAACCCCGGATACACCTCCGGTCAGCTAACCACCATCGGTGGAGTCGACCGCTGGGGCAACGATGCTTCTAACGACGTCACCTACATGGTGCTTGGTTCCATGGCTCGCCTGATCCTTCACTCACCGCCAATCGCACTCCGTGTTCACAAGGGAACTCCGGACAAGCTGTGGGAGGCTGCAATCGAGACCAACAAGCGTGCTGGTGGAGTTCCTTCGTATGAGTCCGACGAGGCAATTGTCCCGGCTCTTATGAAGAGGGGCTTGTCGCTCGAGGATGCCCGCAACTACGCGCTCGTCGGATGTGTAGAGCCTGCAGGATGCGGAACCGAGTGGCCGCAGTGCGGCGGTACCGGAACAGAGTCCTACTTCCTGATTGCGAACGCACTGCTGCATGCAATCAACAATGGCTATTGTCCGGTCAACTTCCCCGGTGCTCCTGAGCCTCAGCAGACCGGTCTTCCCACCGGCTACCTCTACGAGATGGAGTCGTTCGAGGAGGTCAAGCAGGCCTATGTGAAGCAGATCAACTTCTTCGCCAACTGGCACATCGACAACGTTAGCTCGTATCAGTATCTCATGCGTTGGAACCAGCCGGTTCTCATCGCATCCGCAGGTATCGAGGGCTGCATGGAGTCCGGCCGCGACGTCATGAACAAGGGCGCAAAGTACACCAACGTCGGTATGGCGGCAGTTGGACTCGGAAACGTGGCCGATGGCCTCGCAGCCATCAAGTATCTGTGCTTCGACAAGAAGGAGTTCACAA
This sequence comes from uncultured Coriobacteriaceae bacterium, assembly GCA_902796325.1. Classification (GTDB taxonomy): domain Bacteria; phylum Actinomycetota; class Coriobacteriia; order Coriobacteriales; family CADBOM01; genus CADBOM01. The sequence continues at coordinate 6,105 of CADBOM010000049.1, read as the reverse complement.
CCCGCGAGTTCTACGATGCAATGATGTCGAACTGGCAGGGAGAGCTGGGAGAGAAGGTACACGCAGCAATCTTGAACGAGGTACCTCACTTCGGAAACGGCGACCCCTACGTGGACGAGCTGGGCGCTTGGGGTATCCAGGTGTTTGCGGATGCATTCAACGGTAAGAAGGCCTACAATGGCACGTTCCATGCAGGTGCTTACCCGGTTACCACCCATGTGGTGTTTGGCGGCATGAGCTTCGCAGGTCCTGATGGCCGTTATACCGGCGACGCCTTCAGCGATGGTATCTCCGGTGTCCAGGGCCGCGATGTGAACGGACCAACCGGTGTTCTTGCATCCGTTAGCCGCATCAACTCCGAGGACTTCTCCAACGGCACGCTCCTGAACATGAAGTTCAGCCCCAGCGCTGTTAGCACCCCGGCTTCTGAGAAGAAGCTCGCCGATCTTATGAAGACCTACATGATCGACATGAAGGGCATGGAAATGCAGCTCAACATGGTCTCCACCAAGACCATGAAGGACGCCCGCAAGAACCCGGATAACTACAAGGATCTCGTGGTCCGTATCGCCGGATTCTCGGCTTACTTCGTGGAGATCTCCGAGGAGGCAAAGGACGACCTCATCGCCCGTACCGAGATGGAAGAGGTCTAGGACATTTGGATGACTGTTCACGCTAGCTGCAAGGGCTTGCTAATTGCGGCTGATTGAGGGCTAGCAGAAAAGGACTTCCAAGCTGATTGAATATGCCAGCTGCCGTGCAAATTGCATGGTGGCTGGCATTTTTTGCTTTCATTGTCGGGGTAGAGAGCAAGCATGCGCGGGTTTGGTTTCACGGGATTGGCTCTGGGCTCTAAGGAGTTAGGTCATGTGGATTTCGGTCCTGCGGGTCTCGGCTCCGCGGGGTTTGAATCAAAGGGGACTCGGTACCGCGGGGATCGGCTCTCTGGCCTTTCGAATCGGGGGCGACAACAAAGAATGCAGGTTCATCTGCATCTGCACCCATGCCCTTTCGAGCCGTCTTCTAGTCATTTTCATTACGATATGGATTCGGAGCTCTCTTGTTGTGAATGGCGGGCCGGCTGCTTGATGTAATATTTACTGCATATAAAGTTTGGCGGGTTCAAATTTTTAGCTCGGCTCAGTCGTTCTCAAACAGCTCATGGTCAACTCGTTAACTCGATGCGGGGACTGGATGCGAGAAGTGGATGCGATTGACGGTCTGCAAAAATTCTTCCGCCAACAATTTGGCTCAAATGAGAATCGAGGAAGCGATGTACGAATTCAAACCGGTGTCGGATAGAATCCAGAAAATTCGCGACATGTACAGGAACACGGAGCCGAGGATCAGCATCTCCAGATACAAGCTCCTAACCGAGTACTACATGGCACATCCAGAGCAGGCTGGCCTGTTCAAGAGGGCATACGCATACAAATACATTTGCGAGAACATGAACATCGCAATTCACGACCACGAGATGATCGTGGGCGGCCACTCCGAGTACTACCATGGTTCGGCGTTGTTCCCCGAGAACGCCGCGGAGTGGATTCCCGACGAGTTTCCCAACGACTACATCCAGACCAGGCAATCGGACCCCTATGTCATTTCCGAAGAAGACAAGAAGTACGTCATGGATACGGTGGACTTCTGGGTTAAGAACTGCTCCGGCGCAAAGGTAAGGGCGGCGCTCCCCAAGGGATACAAGGAGCACGAGGGCAGCCTGGTGTGTCTTTTCGGGCCGTTCTCTGGAGGAGCCCATGTGGGACACTTCATCGTTGGACATCAGAAGGTGCTTGATAGGGGCCTGCGTTCAATCAAGGAAGAGGCCGAGGCCAAGATGGCGCGCATGGACGAGAAGGGCATCGGAGACCATGTAGACGAGTACAACTTCTACTGGGGAATCTCGATCGTTCTCGAGGGCGCGATGACGCTGGCGCAGCGCTACAGCGACCTTGCCAAGGAGAAGGCGGAGGCTTGCGAGGATCCCAAGCGCAAGGAAGAGCTCGAGCTAATCAGCCGCACCATGGCGAGGGTTCCGGCGGAGCCGGCCAGGACCTTCTTCGAGGCAGCACAGTGCGTGTACTTCTACCAGATGCTGGTAACGCTTGACGCTCAGCTGCATGGCACGAGCTTCGGCCGCGTCGACCAGTACCTGGGCAAGTATTACGAGAAGGATTTGGCAGAGGGTCGCATTACCCCCGAGCAAGGTCAGGAAATCGTAGACTTCATGGTGCTCAAGATGGCCGAGCAGAACAAGGCCATAAGCGAGGGTGCAACCAAGGCAAATCCCGGTTACACTTCGGGCCAGCTGGTGACCATCGGTGGCGTGGACTCCCTCGGAAACGATGCGTCGAACGAAGTTACCCTCATGCTCATGGAATCTTCGGCAAGGCTCGTTCTGCACGATCCGCCAATGTCGCTCAGAATTCACAAGAACACCCCCGAGAAGGTTTGGGAGTGCGCAATCGAAACCACCCGCCATTGCGGTGGAGTTCCTACATACGAGTCTGACGAGGCAATCATCCCAGCACTCATGAAGAGGGGCTTGTCGCTGGAGGATGCGCGCAACTACGGACTCGTCGGTTGCGTTGAGCCTGCTGGTAACGGCATGGAGTGGCCGCAATGCGGCGGTGATGGTGGAGATTCGTTCTTCATCCTGCCCAACGCTCTGCTTCTGGCAATAAACGACGGCATCAACCCCATGAGGTTCCCGGGTGCTCCGGAGCCAACCCGTACGGGTCTGCCAACCGGATACCTCTACGAGATGGAGTCGTTCGAGGAGGTCAAGCAGGCCTACAAGAAGCAGATCGAGTTCTTCGCGCAATGGCATATCAACTGCACGTCCGCATATCAGTACATCGTACGTTGGGAGAATCCGGTTCTGATTGCATCCGCGGGTATCGAGGGCTGCATGGAGTCCGGCCGCGACGTCATGAACAGGGGAGCCAAGTACACCAATGTTGGAATGGGCGGAATCGGAGTGGGCAACACCGCCGACGGCCTGGCTGCCATCAAGTACCTGTGCTTCGACAAGAAGCTGTGCACCACCCGCGAGTTCTACGATGCCATGATGTCGAACTGGCAGGGTAGCCCCAGGGCCGAGGAGATCCACGGACTCATCCTCAAGTCGGTGCCGCACTTTGGAAACGGAATCGACTACGTGGACGAGCTGGGCGCCTATGCAGCTCAGGTTTATGCCGATGCGTTCAACGGCAAAGAGGCTTACAACGGAACCTTCCATGCCGGTCTCTATCCCGTTACCACGCACGTGATGATGGGCAAGATGTCTTTCGCCGGACCCGACGGACGCTACATTGGCGATCCGTTTGCAGATGGAATCTCCGGCGTGCAGGGCCGCGACACCAGCGGACCGATGGCGGTTCTGCACTCCGTGTCGCACATCGACTGCACCGAGTTCTCCAACGGCACGCTCCTCAACATGAAGTTCAGCCCCAGCGCGGTTAACACTGACGATTCCAAGAAGAAGCTGGCCGAGCTCATCTCCACCTACATGTGCGACCTCAAGGGAATGGAGATGCAGATCAACGTCGTGTCCACCAAGCAGATGAAGGATGCCCGCAAGAACCCGGAGAACTACAAGGACCTCGTGGTGCGCATCGCAGGGTTCTCCGCTTACTTCGTGGAGATTTCCGAGGAGGCCAAGGACGATCTCATCGCACGTACCGAGATGGAAGAGGTTTAGGAATTTTAGGTACGGCTCTGTGTGCGGCTCAAGATACGGTTCTAGGCGTGGTTCTAGATGCGTTTCAAGATACGGTTCTAGGCGTGGTTCTGTGTGCGGCTCTAGATGCGACACGCATAGACAGCGCGAAACCTGCAGGGGTGCTTGGGTTAAAACTCAGGCACCCCTTACTTTTGTACGCGTAGGCCATGCAGTCTTGCGGCGAAAATATAATTTGTTACACATTCGGCGGCAAAACTATACTTGATTTGTTTTTTCTTGGGATGAAGGGCCAATTATCGGCCATAACGTTTTGGCAGTAGCTGCCAAGGAAAGCAGGAGGATTATATGAGCAAGCTGAAGTATCCTCTGCTGTTCGAGCCAATGACTCTGAGCAAGCAGGTCTTCCGCAACCGCATTCTTGCATCTGCCCAGGATTATCCTGGACTCACCGCAGAGGGTTTCGTGACGGAGGAAGGTGCATACTTCTACGAGCGCAAGGCTCAGGGAGGATTCGCTTCCGTAACCGTTGGAGACATGATCGTCGATCAGGACCATGGCCGTACGCATCCATTCCAGATGCGCGGTCTCGATCTTCGCGGCAAGGTTAACCTTGGTCGCATGGCAACTGCCATCAAGCGTCACGGAGCACTCGCCTCTATCGAGCTCTGCGACGGTGGTGCAAACGCAAGCACCGAGCTGTATCCCGAGGGCAACACCGGAATTGCCTACGGCCCCAGCGCATATACCCGCGTTGACGGCGTAGAGGTTCGTGAGATGACCACTGAGCAGATCGAGGCAATGATCCAGCGTTACATCGACGCTGCTAGCTTTGCCGTTCAGACCGGCTTCAACGAGATTATGATTCACGCTGGTCACGGTTGGCAGATTCACCAGTTCCTGTCGCCAACGTTCAACCACCGCACCGACGAGTGGGGCGGAAGCGTTGAGAACCGCTGCAAGGTTTTGGTGAACATCATCGAGGGCATTCGCAAGGAAGTTGGCCGCAGGACGCCAATCGAGATTAAGATCAGCGCCAAGGAATGGCTGCCTAACGGTTACGAGCTCGACGAGGGAATTGCCATCTGCAAGCAGATTGACGGCCTGGCCGATATCATCAACGTAACCTCTGGTCACCACGAGGATCCGATCGCATCCATGCATTCCTCGCCAACGATGTTCGATCCGGACGGCGAGATGCTGGATATGACCTACGAGATCAAGAAGAACATCGAGCAGTCCAAGATCTCGGCCATCGGAGGATTCACCGATCCCGAGATGATGGAAGAGGTTCTCGAGGAGGGCAAGTGCGATTTCTTCCAGCTGGCCCGTCAGTCTCTCGCAGATCCGGACTTCCCGATCAAGGCACGTGCCGGCAAGATCGAGGAGATTCGTCCCTGCCTGCGCTGCTTCAACTGCTTCAACAACTCCACCATCAACGGCGTGTTCTACTGCACCGTTAACCCCGAGATTGGTCGCGAGGTTCCTGGCATGTTCTCCAACAACAAGGCCAGCGTCCAGAAGAAGGTCGTCGTTATCGGTGGTGGACCTGGCGGAATGCAGGCAGCTCTCACCGCTGCCCAGCAAGGGCATCAGGTTATCATCGCAGAGAAGAACGACCGCTTCGGCGGATGCCTGCTTTGCGAGGAGAAGGTTCCGTTCAAGCAGAATCTCGAGAAGTACCTGTATCGTCAGGGCGAGAAGTGCAAGAAGAACCCCAACATCGAGGTTCACCTTGGTTTCGAGGCAACTCCCGCTTGGGTTGAGAGCCAGGGTGCCGATGTCGTGATCACCGCTCTTGGATCCAAGCCCATGGTCATCCCCATTCCGGGCATCGAGAACGCGGTGTGCGCCGACGATGTGTACGTGAACCCGGAGCTTGCAGGCGACACCGTGGCCATCATGGGCGGCGGCCTCGTTGGACTGGAGCTTGGCCTGTACCTGTCGAGCCTGGGCAAGAAGGTCACCGTGGTTGAGATGGCACCTGGAACCTGCGCTACCCCGGCAAGCGACGCCGAGAAGGAGGGAACCTCCAAGCGCATGACCGGACTCATGGGTCTGCCTGCTGGCTACCCGCTGGTTCAGGGCGGCGCAATCGCCTACGCAAGGCTGAGGTACCCGGATTACGAGATCAAGTGCAGCACCGCAGCCAAGGCTGTTACCGACGAGGGCCTTCTCGTTGACGAGAAGGGCGTTGGCGAGCACGTGATTCCGGCTGACACCGTGATCTATGCTGTGGGCCAGGTTCCTCTGACCGAGGAGGCTCACAAGTTCTCCGGATGCGCTCCCGAGTTCTACGAGATCGGCGACTGCGTAAACGCCAGCAACGTGTATACCGCAACCTCCACTGCATATCAGATTGCTCTGGACCTTGGCAGAGACGTCTACGCATTCTAATTGGATTGCCCTTTAGATTTGCGGAT
>CADBOM010000048.1 GCA_902796325.1 uncultured Coriobacteriaceae bacterium | reverse complement strand
TCCTTGTCGATTTGCTCGATCGTGGGTAGTTCTAGCAGCTTTTCTTCGGCTGAATCGGAGGCTTCGTAATCTAACTTTGAAGGCCCCTGGAATTTCAACCGATTAACCGCTGCGGTTTCGGTGAATTCCATTAACAGCTGCCTTCTTTCTTTTTCTTCTTACCTTCTCGCTGCTGATCGCCGCTCTCTGTTTGGGCAACATGGCTGCCCACCAGTTCGACATCCGGGTAAGCACCATCTACGCCAGGAAGATACGAGCCACCATTAGACATCGAGGCCTGGGCTTCGCTCAGCAGAGCGGACAGCTTCGAGTACGCTTCCGATAGCGATTGGGATTCCTCGGCCAGCTTGCGGCTGTTATCGAGCTCCTTCTGGGTTTCTACAAGACGCCTTCTAAGCTGCTGGTTCTCGGAAACCACGTCGCGCAAAAGCTGCAGTAGCTGCATGCGGGTTAGCTTGCTGAGGTCGGATACAGGAATCTCCTCGTGGGTTTGCGGAATTTCGTCGCTCGCCAGGATATCGTCCTCGTAAGATTGCGGTTGGCTTGCCGCATCATCGGCAGATTGTCCCGCCACGTTGTCGGCAGCCTGCTTTGCCGCGCTATTGGAAGGTTGGCTTTCCGCGTAGCCGTCAGCAGGTTGGCTTGCCGCGTTGTCGGCAGATTGAACAGCCACGTTGTCGACGGGTTGGCTTGTCCCGCTGTCGGCAACTCGGTCTGCCGCATCTTCGGCGGGTTGGTTCGTCGCGTTATCAGTAGTTATCTCGGCAGAAACATCACGCGCTTCCAACTCGCTTGATTGAAGATCCGCAGCCGAATCAAGAGCCGCGTTTTCCGGAACCTCCGGGACGTCTGGAACGCCAGCGCCAAACTCTGCATTCGCATCAGCCTCTACGCCAGTGCCAACTTCTACCATAGATGCCGCAGATGATGTTGCATCGCCATAAGAGGTGCTCGTTATTCCGCTGGAAACCGCGTTGTACCGCGCTTGGACATCTTTGGATTCGAGCGTGAGTGGCTCGAGCGAGCTTGCCTGGTCGGGTTGCAACGGCAAAGTTCCAAAGCCCGTAAGGCTACCTGGCTCATCCCAGGAATCAGCCTTTTGGCCTTCAGAAGCAGGGGGATTGCCTGCGGATTTAGCATCACCGCTGGAATCGGTTGCGGGAGATACCGGGGATGAAGATGATGGAGAGCCGCTGTTGTCTGGCACGCCTAACGCATACAGCTCATCTTCCCAAAGTTGGGGGGCAGATATGGAGATGCTGTCTGAAAAATCCGATTCCGGCGCATACCCGCTAGACTCCAGGTATTCACCCGCAGCTAGCTTAGACTCAGTAATATCCGAAATGCCGCTATTTCTACGATGCCCGCTCCCACGGGACAAAATCTTCATTTCGACAATCCCCTAGACTAGAAAACCTGCCGTTCCTAGCCGGTCTTTCCCCGAGACGATGCTGTCCATACCCCCCGCGCATGCATACCCAACACCGCAAAAACCAAGCAACAAAACTGCATAATCACAGTAGAGATTCGATATTATTCGTCAAATCAATCTTTTGCAACTTTATTTAATATATTAGTGTCCGAAATTATGGCTCATAAGTAGGAATTTGTTAATACTGGGTTACAAAATTTTCCGTGAAGCGAAGCTCTGATTATTCAGCTTTGCTTAAGAGTTAACGATGCAATTGTGATAAATGGGTCGCGGCCATTCATGACTTACCCCCCATGCCATGCACGACGTTTTCATCATTCTTCGAAGGTTGTATTTTTCAACAAGGCTGATGGCTCACTGGTGAGGCCGCTTAGTTCGGTCAATCCGGGGAACGAACATGTGGCGTAGATATGGAGCAAGAACCCGAAGCTATAACACGAGGCAGAGGTCAGCGTAATTAGCCGCAGCACGGGCTGAAAAAGCTCAAGAAATGCGAAAACGGTGACTTGCCTCCAGATGATTGTTTCATCTAGTTGCAAACACCGTCTTCTATCGAAAACGAAGCCTAGAAGGGGTTTGACTGAAAAGTCGGCTTCGTTATCTTTTTCTGGCGATCAACGGCGCATGTGTCGTTTGAGCTCCGATTTCGCTTGATTGGAACGCCGATTGGGTGACACTCCGTTTGAGCGACACGCCGATTGGATTTAGGCTTTGCCCCTTATCCGAACCTACCGTCCAGATAGTCGGCGGTACGCTGGTCGTCGGGGTTGGTGAAGATCTTGGAGGTATCACCGGTCTCCACCATCTCGCCCAGGTAGAAGTACGCGGTCTTGTCGGACACACGTCTTGCCTGCTCGATGTTGTGGGTCACGATGATAACCGCAATGCCCCTGCTGGCAATGCTCAGGATCGTGCGCTCGATTGCACGGGTGGCAATTGGGTCGAGGGCCGAGCAGGGCTCGTCCATGAGCACGATCTCGGGATTGAGCGACAGCGTGCGCGCGATGCACAGGCGCTGGCGCTGGCCACCGGATAGTGCGTATGCGCTCTTCTTGAGCTTGTCCTTAACCTCATCCCAAAGAGCAGCCTGCTTGAGCGAGCGCTCCACCGTCTCGTCGATGTAGGCCTTGTCCTTGATGCCATGTTTCTTAAGGCCAAAGGCAATGTTGTCGTAGATCGACTTGCGGAACGGGTTGGGGGTCTGGAACACCATGCCAACCTGGGTGCGCAGGTCGTACACGTTAACGTCCTTGAAGTTGATCTGCTTGCCGTGGAAATATATCTCGCCGTCGATGTGGCAGTGAGGTATCTCGCGGTTCATGAGGTTGAGGCAGCGCAGGTAGGTGGACTTGCCGCAACCGGACGGGCCTATGAGAGCCGTAACCTGTCCCCTATCGAAGTTCAGGCTCACGTCCCTCAGGGCCTTGTAGGTTTCGTTGTACCTAACACCAACATCCTTGGTGCGCATGATGGTGCCATCGACGGTAACGTTGAGGTCGGCAACCTTATCGCCAACCACCTCGAGCTTTGATGCCTTGCTACCAAAATTCATCATTCTGCCGTCAACTTCTTTCCAAGGCGCTTTCCAAGGAAACGGGCCAGGAGGTTGAATGCCAGCACGCAGATGATAAGCACTGCTGCGGTGCCGTCCGAAACAGCCTCGAGGTCGGGCACGACGCCCTCGGAGTTAATCTTCCAAATGTGCACAGCAAGGGTCTCGGCAGGACGCCAGATGTTCCATGGGCACGATGCGCTGGACAGGTCGAAGTTTGTGAAATCCAGTGCAGGCGCCGACTGTCCTGCGGAGTAGATGAGTGCTGCTGCCTCGCCGAACACGCGTCCAGCCGAGAGGATGAGTCCCGTGACGATTGCCGGCATGGCGGTTGGGAGGATGATGTGGATCGTGGTCTCCCAACGGGTGAGGCCCATTGCAAGTCCGGCGTCACGCTGATGCGCGGGCACCGACTCCAGGGCCTGCTGGATTGTACGTACAAGCAGCGGGATGTTGAACACCGTGAGTGCGAGTGCTCCCGATGCGATCGAGAAGCCCCATCCCATCTGGATTACGAAAAGCAGGAACGCGAACAAGCCCACCACGATGGACGGGAGGGAGGACAGAACCTCTATAGCCGTCTTGATACCAGACGTCACCGCGTTTGCCGGGGCGTACTCCGCTAGGAATATTGCCGCACCAAGCGACAGCGGGAACGAGATGATAAGCGTGATAACCAGCAGATAGAAGGAGTTGAAGAGCTCGGGGCCAATGCCGCCGCCCTCCTTGAACTGCTGCGGGTTGGAAGTGAGGAACGAAGGATCCACTGCCTTGCCAATACCCTTGGCAAGGATGTAGATGATGATCGCAGCCAGAAGCAGGATGATAAACCCCACGATCACAGAGATGATAACCGTGGCGGTCTTATCCTGCCTCTTGGCCTTGATCGCACGCTCGGATAGGTTACTGGGCATTGTTTGACACCGACTTCCTGCCAATTAAATGCACGATCAGGATGAACACCAGCGACATCACCAGCAATACAAGTGCCAGCGACCACAGTACGTCGTTATAAACGGTGCCCATTGCCTCGTTACCCATGCTCATGGTTAGGATCGAAGTGAGCGTTGCCGCGGGCGTGGTTAGCGACGAAGGTATGATTGCCGCGTTTCCGATAACCATCTGCACTGCCAGAGCCTCGCCGAATGCACGGGCCATGCCCAAGACGATTGCGGTGAGAAGTCCGGGCAGAGCTGCCCTTAGCACGATATGCCAGATGGTCTGCCACCTGGTTGCACCGAGCGCATAGGAAGACTGCCTGTAGGTTGCAGGCACGGACTCCAGAGCGTCGATTGCAAGCGAGGTAACTGTTGGCAAAACCATGACAGCGAGCACCAGCGAGCCTGCGAGGATACCGTATCCGGTTCCGCCTGCCCAGCTGCGCACCCAGGGTACGAGGACCATAAGACCAATAAGACCAAATACAACAGACGGGATGCCCGTGAGCAGCTCGAGTGCCGGACGAAGGATCTTGCTGCCCAACGTGGGGTTGATCTCGACTGCGAAGATTGCCGCGCCAAGTGCAAATGGGATGACTATGACGCAGGAGAGAAGAGTTACCGAGAACGAACCCACGATCATTGGCAGGGCGCCCACGAGGGGCATGCCGTCTGCACCGGTGTTATGAGGGTTCCAGGTGTCCCCGGTGAAAAACGCTATGGGGTTAATTCCGTCGACGAAAAAGGTGCTCAATCCGTGCTGTGCCACGAGGAATATCAGCGAGACAACCACCAGCACAACGAGTGCCGCGCAGAATCCCGTGATGTATTTTCCAACCCTCTCGAGTTGGCTCTTCGCCAGCTGCTTGGTGGCCTCAGGCAAACCGGAGGGGCCGGTGGAGGACGCAACCGCGTTCCCCGAGACCGACCCCTGGTTAGCACTTAGAACACCGGCGTCGTTAGAGCTTTGAAACTTCGCCGTCTGCATTACGCTCCACCTTCATGTCGTTGATCGAGATGTAGCCGTTCTGGGTTACCAGATTCTTCTGCACCTCGTCGCCCATCATGTAGTCGATGAAAGCCTTGGTTGCATCGTCTGCGTCCTTAGCGATGTACATGTGCTCGTAGGACCAGATCTTCCAATCGTTGGTCACGACGTTGTCAGCGGTTGGCTGGACACCATCGATGGACAGGGCCTTGAAGGAGTCATCGTAATAGGAGAATGCCAGGTAGGAAATCGAACCTGGGGTCTGAGCCACCATCTTGGCAACGGTTCCCGAAGAATCCTGCTCCTGCGGCTTGAAGCTCTCAGGTGCCTTGGTGTCGCCGAGAACTGCGCTCTCGAAGGTTGCACGGGTACCGGATCCGGATGCACGGTTGATTACGGTGATGGCCTCATCCTGGCCGCCAACCTCTTTCCAGTTGGTGATCTGGCCGGTGAAGATACCCTTCAGCTGGTCCATGGTGAGATTGTCAACGGTAACGTCGCTGTTGACGATCGGGCCCATTCCAACTACTGCAACCTTGTTGTCCACGAGGTTTGCTGCCTGGCTGGGATCGTCGAGCTTCTCCTCGGCGAACACGTCGGAGTCACCGATCTGAACTGCGCCCTGCGAGATCTGGGTGATACCCTGGCCAGAACCGCCACCCTGGACGGTGATTTGGCAGTCGGGGTTCTCGCTCATGAACTGCTCGGCTGCAGCCTCCACCAGTGGCTGGAGCGCGGTGGATCCAACTGCGGTGATGTTGCCGGACACGTTCTGTGCCGTCTGTCCGCCGTTGGAGCTTCCGGAGCATCCTGCGAGTCCAAGGGATGCCACGAGAGCGCAAGCGCAAGCAGCTGCTGCGACAGCGCGAAGCTTGCCATGAATCGAAGATTTCTTTTCCATTCTTGCCTTTCCTTCCTTTCAAAACAATTTTTAATAACCCGCTATATCACCAGATCGTTTGGAGCCTACCCCGCGCGATCGAGTTTTAAAAACGCATCATCCAAACGCGCCGGCCAGGTAATCCGCCGTGCGCTGGTCCTTGGGATCGTTGAATATCTGGTCGGTTGGACCGTACTCCACAAGCTCCGCCGGACGCTCCATTGTCTCGCGCAGCATGAACAACGTGGTGTCCGACACACGGTGAGCCTGCTGCATGTTGTGGGTGACGATCACGAATGTCATCTCTCCCCTAAGCTCCAGGATCGTGTCCTCGATGCGCTCGGTTGAGAGCGGGTCGAGAGCCGAGCAGGGCTCGTCCATGAGAAGAACCTCGGGCTTGGTGGCAAGCGCCCTTGCAATGCAGAGACGCTGCTGCTGCCCACCGGAGAGGCCGAGCGCGCTCTCCTTGAGCTCGTCCTTAACCTCGTCCCAGATGGCGGCCTTCCTAAGGCAATCCTCCACGAGCTCGTCTAGATCCTGGCTCTTGCCGCCAAGCAGACGCGGCCCGTAGGCGATGTTGTCGTATATGGAAAGGGGGAACACGCTGGGCTGCTGGAACACCATTCCAACGCGCATGCGAAGTGTGATGGGGTCGATGCCGCCGGAAACGATGTCAACTCCATCGAGGAGGATGTTTCCGCCAACTTCCACACCGGGAAACATGTCGTTCATGCGGTTTAGGCAACGGAGGATGGTGGACTTGCCGCATCCGGAAGGTCCGATGAGGGCCGTGACTTCCTTTGCCTTGAGATCTGCGCTAACACCGGCAACTGCGGTTTCGCCAGAATACGAAACGGAAACGTCCTTGAGGGTGAACGCCCCTGCGTTCTCCATGTACTCTTGCGTTTCCAAATGAGGCTCCGAGCTTTCCGCTTGAGCCGGGGGGCACTGGACTGCTTGTCCTTGCATGTTTATTGATAGCTCCCATCTATCTCTTTATTCATCCACGAACATGCTAGACAGGGCGCTATTTGGAGTGGTTGTCTGCGTGAAAACTATTGTTACAAGAATGTGAACTCGAAAATTTATACGCTTTAAACGCAGGTAATCCAACATTTCACATATGTTTCACATGAATTCACATGTCCTTGACGCAACCATGAACGGCACGGCATATGATTTAACAAGTTGGACGGGTGTTTACCAAATGCAAATGGGGTTTGACCTCGGGTTTTGCAATTTGGGCCATGGTTGCGTGCAACATTTGGGAGACGCGTCGAACATCCGGGAATTCCACGTTTGGAATTGAGCGGCAGCTTGGGTCACAAGCGATCTTCCGAGCACTGGGTGCGAGCGGTATGTTACAAGGCCCGAGCGGTAAATGTTAAATCCGTGTAATGGAAGTTACAAAGGTTTGCAATATCGAGGCGAATTTATATGCATCGAGAATCCAATCTTATACATTTATCTGAGCAGAATTTCAAAATTGGCACACAAGTGCGCTCAATTCAGATACATATGCGGCATCCAAATTGAATATTTCATGGAGGAACCGGATCAGATAAAACCGAACCCGTTGCGCATTGCATATGCAGCGCATTGCGGCATCACGCCAGGCGGGACAAGCGGGAACGTGAGAAGGAGCAGGGTACAAGCGAATGCCTAGTATATTACTTGTAGAAGACGATAAGAGCATCAGGCTGGCAGTGGAGTTCGCGCTGGTTAAGACCGGTTACGAGGTGAACACTGCAGCAGACGGCGAAGCGGGCCTTCAGATTGCCTATGCCACGAACCCGGACCTGATATTGCTGGACCTCATGCTCCCCAAGAAATCGGGGTTCGAGGTTGCACGAGACCTTAGGACACACCACGACGACGTGCCCATCATCATGCTCACGGCTCTCGACCGCGAGGAAGACAAGATCAAGGGCCTCGACGCCGGTGCCGACGACTACGTTACCAAGCCCTTCTCCACAGACGAGCTCATGGCAAGGATTCGCGCGAACATGCGCCGCACGCAATCGGCCCCTCCTAAGAACAAGGGAATCATCGTAGCCGGTGAAATGTCCATCGACCTCGACGACGCAGTTGTCACAGTGGCAAACGAGCGAGTGTCCCTAAGGAGCAAGGAATACCAGCTGCTGGTTACCATGGCATCTCGCCCAGGCGCTCTTTGCACCCGCCAATGGTTGTTGAAGGAAATCTGGGGAGAGGGCTTCATCGGCACCTCACGCACGATTGACACCCACGTTAGGCGCATCCGCAAGGCCATAGAGAAAGACGGCTGGACATACATACAGACCGAATACGGCATGGGATACCGCTTCACGGCCATGCAAAACGGAGTAGCCAGCTACTCGGAGGAATAGACAATGGGTTTGTTGGGATTGGAAGACCGGGCCAAGGCAGCCGGCTGGAGAAAATGGCTCATCGGAAGCTACATCTTCATCGCGGTCGTGCTTGCCGCATTGTGGATCGTCTCGCTTCTCTCCCCCATCGATGACGTTGAGGAATCTCAGCAATACGACAACCTGACAGCCGTTGCCAATGCAGGTGACGTTCTGCTTCAGAGAAGCGATCTAACACCAGACGAAGTTGCCAACAGACTTTGCAACGACGACCAGCTGCGAGTGACGGTGATTGGCAAGGACGGCACGGTGATGGCGGATAGCAAAAGCGATGCCAACGCCATGGAAAACCACGCATCGCGTCCAGAGGTCGAAGCCGCCTTGTCTGGAAAATCCGGAACTGACAAACGCATGTCTCAGACCGATGGGGTTGAGTACCTCTACCTGGCGGTTCCATCGATGTACCAGGGGCAGGATTGCGCGCTCAGGGTTTCGATGCCGGTGTCTTCCGTCCATTCGATCACGCAAACATACAGGACGATCTCTCTCATCCTCCTCTTAATAGCGATAGTTCTGGCGGTACTTGCTTCGATGTTCTCGTTCAGGCAAGTATCCAAGCCGGTGAACCAGCTCGAGAGGGTGCGCACCGACTTCGTGGCCAATGCGAGCCACGAGCTGAAGACCCCGGTTGCTGGAATCGCGCTGCTCTCCGAATCTATCGAGAGGGCCAACGCCGATGGAGATACAGAGCACGTGGCGCTGTTCAGCAGCCGCCTGAAGAAGGAGACTCAGAGGCTGCAGGCGCTGATCGTGGAGCTCATCGACCTCTCCAGGCTCGAGAACCAGGAGGCTCCCAAGCGCACGAGGGAATGGTGCGATATCGCGAGCGTGGTGAGCACCGCCTTTGACTCCAGAACAACCGAGGCCGAGGACAAGGGCATTGACTTCGAGTACGTTTGCAACATTCCCGACAACGAGGTGTGCAGGGTTGCCATATCCCCGGCTAACGCCAG
>CADBOM010000047.1 GCA_902796325.1 uncultured Coriobacteriaceae bacterium | reverse complement strand
ATGCAACCTGGTTCCCGCGGGAACCTACAGCCGGCAGGAGCTTTGCGACCAGATGAATTCCTCCATAACTGCACACGGATGGGGCGGGGTTTACGGAACCGTGGACTGATGTTTAAATCGCAACCGAATTCTCCGCTGCAAGCTACCCAACGCATGCTTTCCAGTGCGGGCTATCTACCGCGAGAGCCGCTTAGCGCCAACAGGCGCCCGCGCAGCATCAACCAGTACTGACCTGCGCCAACAGGCGCATGCAACATCAGCGACGACCAGCACTGACCTGCGCCAACAGGCGCATGCAACATCAGCGACGACCAGCATATATAATCACGGGATTACGATCCGTAACCACGAGCTAGCATCGAGTCCTACCGAAAAGCAAAAGCAGGCGAGCAACCAACTGCTCACCTGCTTTTTTAATCTTCGCGTTAACGCCATTATCGTCAGGGCAGATTTCCTAATCGTGGAAATCACCAATCCCCCAGCGATTCGAATACCAATCTACGAACGTTTCTCAAGGAACTCTTGGAATTCCACGGACCCCCTTAGAACGTGGGCATCCTCAGCTCTGCGTCATCAAGATCCTTGTAGCCATAAGCCTTGACGGTGTTGTTGAGAGTCATGACAGGGAGGCTCTTGCCCTCTCCCTTGAGCTCGGTCAGATAATCGTTGTAGAGCCTCAGGGTCCTGACGGAATAGGTCATGAGCTCGCACAGCAGGTACCTGTCGACGGACACTGCAGAAGATTCGCCCTGGTCTCCGAACGGCCTTGCGTGCATCGACATCTTCGGGTACTTGAGCCTCATGTTGTAGGTGTCCTCGTTCATGACGCTCATGATCTTCATGAGAAGAGTCTGCTTCTCGATGATGTCGTCTTCCTCGCCCATGTATCCGTAACCGCTCATATAAGCGTACTTCTCCATAACGAGATTGCGGCCATCCTGCTTGGTGCTCTTAAGATCGTCGAGATAGCTGGCACGCATTTCCTCGTTCCAAGAATCGAACTGAGCGCCTCTCATGATCTGGAAGGTCTCGAAGTCGTCTTGACAAGATGCCCTTCCGCCTTCGTTTTGAACCTTGTCGAAAAGATCGAACTCGATCTTCACGATTTCGTCTGTGTACTTCTCAGACATGCCTAATCATCTCCTTAACCCGACATTGCGGGCCTACTCGTATTGGGTTGGAAGTCTCTTGAGGTCGGGATCTGTGATCGTCGACTGAACTTCCTCGCCATGTTGTACCAAAAACGTGCTGCTCGAATGGCTTAGGCCCTGTTTCTTGAGCTCGCCAATGATCAGCCTGCAAATGTCTTCTACGATTATCGCACGATTTCTATCTTGTTTGGTGATATCTCTCAGCAATACGTTACCGGGGTCTAGCTCCCCCTCTGCCTTCTCTCCGGTGTAGAGCTGCTCCAACATGGGAGCCACCTTGTCGGCGAGAACCGGCAGGTCTTTCATAGCCCTGAAAGTCCACTTGTAGTAAGGCGTGAACTTCTTGTTGAGCATGAACACCATCGACATCGTGTCTTCCACGAACTTGGAGAGTGCGACTTCCTTTGCCACAACGTCGCCTCTTTGAGCGATGCGCAGGAAGTTGTACTGGCCTGTCTGAGCGATGGCGAGGCACCTAGCGGCAATTTTCTTGCGCCTAAGGTCTTCGGGATAGTATCCCAGCAGATAGTTCCTCGTCTCCGTGAACTCGCCAACAGGGTCTGTGAACACTTTGCCGTTAGTGCAGAGAACATAGTTGGCCTCCGGAGCACGCCTCCAATCGAGCACGCTCTGCGGACCTTTGGGAAACCCGATCAAAGACTTGTAGAACATTCCCGATGTGAGCACCGTGGTCTTAACGCCATAGGGGCTTATCACCTTGAACGGCTGATTGGGGTTGTCGGCTATTAGCTGGGATTTCCAAGCTCTAACATCGTCGCCGATGCTCGCATAGTCGACATCGGTGAGCCATACGTAGAATTCGATTCCCCAGTCGTGATCGCGAGAAAGCTCGTCATCGAATCCCATGCACTCGGATCCGTTTCCAACGAGTCCAACGGCCATCCTGCTCCACGAATCCGGGAAGTTTTCCTTGAGCGACGGGAGCGCTACATCGTTGAAAAACTCCTCGCTGAGTTCCAATGCCCTCGTCATTTCAAGCTCGCCTTGACCTTCTCCGCCTTGGCTAAAGTTTCTTTAGCCTCTTCGGTCCTGCCAAGCTTCTCCAAGGCAACAGCCACATTTGCAAGCGCCGAGGCATAATCGCGGTTCTCTCCGAAGTGGTTGAGGGACAGCTCTGCCGAATGCTGGAAGCCCTTAAGAGCATCCTCATAGTCGCCTTTCTGGAACGCGACAACGGCTGCAAGATTCACGGCCGCCGGATAGTGGCCCGACCTATTGTTCAGGGCATCGTAAATTCCAAGCGCCTTCTTCGAGTATTCGGATGCCTTCTCAAGGTCTCCCTTTCTAAGGGCAATCGAAGCCAGGTTCATGAGCGAGACAGCCTCTTCGGTTTGCCCTGCCGCCAGTTTCTCGATGATCTCGTATGCGGCGGAAGCCAGCTCGTACGCCTTGTCGGTGTTGCCAAGATCCTGATAGGTGTTGGACATGTTGTTCAGAAGACTGGCAAACTCGAACGTTCCACCTTTGCCAAGCTTCTCGAAGATGTCGTGGGCCTCCTCGTAATACTCCATTGCCTTGGCAAAATCGCGCTTGTAGCGGTATGTTCCGGCCACATTGATGAGCAGGATTCCGTATTCGTCGGTTAGCTTTGTTCCAGCGAGTCCTTCCGTGTACTTCAGGGCGCGCTCGAAGTTGTCGGCAGATTCCTCGTAGCGGCTCTGCTCCCTGTAAAGGGCACCAAGCTCATTACAGACCGCTATTAGGTCGGCAACCCCCTCTGGGTCCATGAGGAGCTGATCGCGCTTCTCAAGCATGAACTGCTCAACCTCTTGCTGAGTATGATGGTCGTACATATCATCTATCTGCTCGATGATGTCCATATCGATCCTCCATCGATTCGACAATTTTCAATGATCGACGTTAGGCTCAAATGGCCAACGTCGAGGCTAATATCCATGTCGAGACTAATATCCATACCAATCGTCGTAGTAGCCCGAATCGTAATATCCGGAATCATACGAATCGTATCCGCTTCCGTAATAGGAATCGTTGTAGCTAGAGTTGCTGTTTCCGCCGGAAAGCAGCATGAAAGCTGCAAAGAATGCGGCGATTATGAACAGGACGGTTGCGGTGCCAACGTTCTTGTTGCCGGTAACCTTGCTCTTCTTCATGGTGGAGATGACTTCTTCTTCAGGCTTTGTCGAGAGATACGACGCCTTGCCTTCTCCACCCGTGGTCCGGCCAATCGTCAACCTATCACCATTCATATAGACATCGCCCATGGCGTAGACCTGAGAGTTGATCGGCACGACGTTCTCTACAACTCTGTACCCCAGGAATGTCTCCTGGTTAACGGAGTCTCCGGCGTTGGATTGGGATAGCAATCCCGCCAAGGTGGCTCCAATTACCAAGCCTCCGATGGCCCTTCCAAGGTCGTCGGCATTGCCCATATTGCCCATGTTTCCCATGGGTGGCCTGCCCATATTCCCCATTGGGGGCATCGGACCGCGTCCGCCCATACCGGATCCCGGTCTTCCACCAAAACCCGGTCCATGTCCGGGTCCAGGCCCCATCGGGCCCATGCCTCCCATGTCAAACACGAAATTGGAGTTCGCACTTGAATCTTCGTCAGCCCTGTAATCCGGGTCGAAATACTCTGGATGCTCGTAGATTGATGCCGATGAATATGCGGTTGCCATTGCCGGGTGCCTCGAAGAACCTCCACCCATCATCCCGCCTGGGTCGAGCGCCTTTGCGAAACCTCCGAGGACCTCGCCTGCAACCCCCATCGCCAAGGCACCTTTTCTTACATGGTGCTCAACTACTTCTGGCCCGTTGGCAACCATGTTCACCGCTGTTCCAAAAGGCGCAGTGGAACTGCTGGTAAGACCCATGGCTTCCCTGGCAAACTGAGAATTGGGACCTTCCATCCTGTCGCACGAGTTAACGAGAATCACATTCTCACCGAAGCTATCCACATCTGCATAGATCTTGGCGTCGCCAGATGAATCCTTGAGATAGAAGGGAGTGAATGATTTCTCATGCGCCAGCAACTTTTCCTCGGTTCCCGTGCTGGTTTTTGAAACCTGATAGCATTTGACCTCGTAGTAGGCCACTTCGCGCTTGCTGAATGGACCCACGACCTTCTCGTCGGTTCCGCTGGTTCCCTGGATTTCCGCATAATGGCGGTATCCCATGCTCGTCTGATCGAGCTGCGTGACGATATCTGCAACATCTTGAATCGGGGTGCGCTTGATATAGCGCATGTCCTGTTCCATGTCGGAGAAATCGCTGGCATCCTTCTTGCCCTTCCTCTTGCCATTGACAAGAACGACGATGCCCGCCACAACGAGAACCAAGACTATTATCCAACCAAACATATGAAGATCCTGTCCTTCATAGATTGCCAGTTAAACAAACATAAGGGCGGGTCAGAGCCCAAAGCCCTGAGCCCGCCCCGTAGAACTTACGCAATTCGAGCAGCGCTTAAAGCCCCATTTCCTTCTTCAGCTTCTCAAGCTCTGCATCCACAGCAGCGTTGGTCTGAAGCTCTTCGTACTCGTCCTTGGCTGCGTCGCCATTGATTTCCAGATAAGCCTCGTTGATGGACTCCTTCTCGGAAACCTTCTCCTCCATCTTGTCGAGTTTGGAGAATGCTGAATCTGCCGAAGTTGAGCTGATGGACTTCGCAACTGCAGCAGATGCATCTGCCATCTTGCTACGAGCGATGATCATGTTCTTGCGAGAGCGTGCCTCTTCGAGCTTGCCCTTGAGTTCCTTGAGCTGCTGGGTGAGCTGATCGACCTGTGCAGAGATGGTCTGGTATGCTGCCTCGCACTTAACTTCCTGATCCTGTAGGTTGACCTTGTGCTCCAGAGCCTTGCGAGCGAGGTCCTCGTTGCCAGCCTTGAGGGCAACCTTGGCCTTCTCATCCCAGTCGGCGATATCTGCCTTAACCTGATCGAGCTGCTTCTTGGCGATCTTCTGGCTGGCCATTGCCTGACCCAGACCCTGGGTTGCAACATCTACCTGCTCTTCCATCTCGAGAATAATCTGCTTGACCATCTTCTCGGGATCTTCCGCCTTGTCGATCATGTCGTTGATGTTAGCTTTTAGAACATCTGCGATTCTCTGAAAAATAGCCATTTTGGTTCCAACTTTCTCGTTAGGTATATGACACGGCAAGCAGTGGAACACGCCGTCTAACTATTTACAGATTCTATCATCACTAGCGATTCTGGATAGCGAGCATACACAATATCCAGACAATCTATACTTCCCTTAGTGCGCTATACTCTCCACTTGCCGTGCGCTATATCTGGCCCATCGCGTCCTTTGTGCCCGATGTCCCATCTATTGCGCCCGTGCCCCACGTCCCACCTATTGCGCCTTACGTTCAAGAGCCGAAGCGATGCATCCTTCGATTTCGTCGAAATCGTCCAGCGAATACTCGTAGTCCACCGTCTGGGGATGGCCTTTGTCATCGACTCTCTCCACCCTCACGAATGACATCTTCACATGCTTTATTCCAGAGGAGAGAACGGCATATGCATAGCACAGTGACTGCAGCAGGTGCTTCTCGTGCAGCTGCTCTGGAGTCTCCGAGTCCGAACCGCCGGTTTTGTAGTCAACTATGAAAGCCTCGTGGCCATTGGT
>CADBOM010000046.1 GCA_902796325.1 uncultured Coriobacteriaceae bacterium | reverse complement strand
GTAATTGGCTTCGTGTTAAGGCATCCGCCGTGCGAAACATACAGTTCGAGGACGGTTTATATGAGCATCGAGCTCTGCGGCTCGAAGCACACGGCCAATACCTGCGGCTTGAAGTGTGGGGCTGGAAGTATACGGTCTAAATCTACAGCTCCAAATACTCCTTCAGGGCCGGCCATTGCCTTTGGGCCTCCAGATAGCCTTCCATATAGAGATCGAAGATCTTGCAACGGTCTGTCTCTATGTGACTTACCTGCGGAGTTTCTTTTGGATAGATTGCGAAAATCTTACCCTCATCATGCAATTTTATTACCTTGCTATGCTCGTAATTGTATACGACATGGCGGTTGTTCATTGTCTCCACGAAATTGGGGTAATCCTTGTACTTGTACTTGCCCAACCTGTAGAGGGGCTCGGGCTCTTTTTCGAAATCCCTTGTCTGGGTTAGCAGCACCACGTGCTTCTTTGCGCCGAGGCTTAGCGAAAAATCGATGGGTATGGAATCGGCTATACCGCCATCGAGGCTGGGCGTGCCGTTGAGGTATGAAATCTGCGAGACGAACGGCATTGCGGAAGATGCTTGGAGATATTTCCAGTCGGTTTTCGGGTCTACCACCAGGTTGTATTCGGCCTTACCGGTCTGAAGATTTGCCGTAACTGCGTATAGCTTGCTGGGGGATTTCATGAATCCTTCGTTGTCCTGATGGCAATAGAGGTTCGGTACATCGAAGAACGCGAACTTTATTCCGTAGACGTTGCCGGTTTCGAGATAGGATCTCATGCTGAGATATCTCCATTCGTTGCAGAACCGTACGTTTATATAGCAGTTGCGCCCTCTGCTACCTGCAACGTAGTTGAATCCGCATAGTGCCCCTGCGGAGACTCCGATCACGTTCTTGCCCCAGATTCCCATGTCGATGAAGAAATCCAGCGCACCTGCAGCGAACATGCCTCTAAGTGCGCCACCTTCGACGACGATGTTGAGGTCCATGGCCTCGCGTCCCGTATAGGCGGGCTTGTATCCTGGGGTATCGGATGGAGTGTATATTTCGCGGGGTAGATTGATATCGTCTGTGTTCAAATATCCCATGAGGTCCTCGATTGCGTTATCTAGAGACTGTTGCGTTGCTGATTAGAAAACAGTTGCTTTGTTGGCTAGAGATGGCTGCTTCGAAAGTGGTTGCTCCGCGAAGCTGATGATCTGCAAAACTGTCACTTAGTTATGCGTCTGCCACGTAAGCGGCTGTCACGTAATGCGGTTGATCAGCGCCCTATTTGTTGAACAGCTTAATTCTATTATCTGTTTGTGAAAACTTTGTCATTTGTCCCACGGACGATTTGCAAGGTGAACATGTGGCAGTCTGGCATCGTCTTGTCTTTAGCGCAGCAGCAATGCTGCGTGGAATTTGGTAGCTCGGCGGCTCGCTTGCAGCGTTTTTAATCGTTGCAACGACGGCTTTGCTGACGGTGCGTGCATATAAAAACAATGTCTCTAGCCCTTGGAATCGTCATTTCATACGATATTTTATCCCATGAATGATTTGAGCGAGAAACCCTAAGCGTTGTGAAAAGAATGTGTTGGATTTACGACCGTCTGGGCCGAAGCGTCGACGCTCGCGGCAAACATGACATTGTCAAAAGGGTTGTATGTTAACTTCAAAGCAAACACGAGACGATTTCGTCAAAAATTCTTTGGGTCTAGCCACCCGAAGGTTGCTATGAAAGGGGCTAGAGATGGTAGACAAGCAGATGGTATCCGAGGTGATTGAACTCATTCGTCCGCAGCTTCAGGCTGACGGCGGAGATCTTCAGCTCGTGGATGTTGACGATGAAGGAACCGTAACGGTTGAGCTGCAGGGTGCATGCAATGGTTGCCCGATGTCGCAGCTGACCCTTGCCCATAGCGTCGAGCGCGTTCTTAAGGAGAACGTGCCCGGTGTGCAGAAGGTTGTTCCGAGCAACGAAACTCCGCAGATGGACATGCCTTACGGAATGCCTTGGTAAATGCCGGTATATATCTAGAAGAGAGGCTGCAGGTTCTGCTTTGAGCTTGCAGCCTCTTTATATATTCTGTTTTGTAGCGCTTGCCGTCGTAACGTTCGCTGGAAAAGCGCCTGCAAACTATTTGAAAGCCGATGATGCAATTGAATTGCTGGGAAATTAGAGGTTGCGACACCGAGATGATGGAACGGTGTCCGCACGAGGTGAAAGACAAATACTCGCCCTGCCCAATGGAGTGCAGGTTTGCCGAATGCAGTAGGCCTCAGCATGTCATTGCCACCGATGTTGCGCTGTTGCTAGATGCCACGGTGGATAGGAAGACAGCCGTGAAGGGCACTTGCATGTTCTGCGAGCACTTCATAAAAAATGGCCCAAGGCTAGCTGCCGATGGTGCTTAGAGCCAATAAGACAAGGCTTTGAAAGTAAAAGCCTTGGGGATGAGGCAAACATTAAGCTTTGAAGATATGCCAACTGAATTTGAATCGGGAGGTTGGCGATGGATTTAGACGATTTGAACATTTTGCAAACTTGCCCTAACTGCGGTGGGGTTGAGGTTGGTTTGGAATCGTTTGTAAGCGTCTCGTACAACAGAGATGGGCTCGTGCGACTGACCTTTGCGTGCCCTAAGTGCGGTGCCCACATGACGTCGGGGTATCAGGTTAGCCCTGTGGCGGCATCGGCTATCGTTGGGATTGCCATGAAGGTTATGGATGGCAGCGACGATATGCTGCAAGACGTCCTGGATAGCTCGGCTTTCGTGGATGTTCCCGAGATGTGCGAGTTCCCGGAGGCCACAGCAGGTGGAAACCTGGATGAGCTTCTGGGAGTCGAACTAGGTGGCGGCAAAGAATCGGATGGCGACGACGAGGGCGGCAAGGACGGCGGCATCAAGGCGGAAGGCGGCATCGATGTCAATGACAGTGGCGCCAACGATGGCAACAACGACGGCGTCGGAATTGACAGTGACAACCCCGGCGACGACACCGGTAATGGCGCCGGCGGCGGCGGCAACGACGGCGATAGCGGCGGTCTGAACATCCAGTACACCTCGTTGATGTCAGATCCAACGTTTAGCTTCGATGTGATTTTGAACAGGCCCTACTCTCCGGATAACCTTGGGCCCGGTGCTTCGGGTTTCGGTGTCGGCGGCAGTGTTGCCGGGAGTACGTCTGGTTTCGCCGGCGGTAGCTCTGTCGTCTCTGCGGATTTGCCCGGATCGGCTCCTTATGCCCCCAGCGACGAAGATCTTGCTCGCCTTGAATATTTTCACAGACAGCTCGAGCATCTGGATACCGTTGACGAGGCAATTGACGAAATCGACACCGGATACAACCTTAGAGACGATGATGAGAACGAGGATTTCGGGGACGATGACGCTCCTAAAAGCACGGATTAGCGCTCTGAAACCATTTTGGCTGCGAGCGAAATGCGAAGTGACGCTTCAAAGCTAGCAGATCTATGAGCGTGAAACACAAACGACAAGGGGGATGGATTGCTCCAGCAAATATATGATTCGATAGATCCAGTGGCGTTTTCGATAGGCCCGTTAGAGGTTAGGTGGTACGGGCTTGCATATTTAGCGGGCTTCATACTGTGCACGCTGATGGTGTATCGAATTGGGCGCAGATGGAAGATCGGAATCAACAGCGACGATATGCTGGTAATCCTGCTTGCCGTGATGATTGGAACCATCGTGGGCGGCAGACTCGGGTTCGTCATCTTCTATGGAGCTGGCTATTACCTTGAGCATCCTGCCGAGATATTCGCAATATCAAACGGCGGAATGTCCTTCCACGGTGGATTGGTTGGAATAGTCGTTGGCGGAATAGTTGCCAGCAAGATAACCAAGATAAAGTTCTTCACAATGGCAGACCTAGTGGCCATAGCCGCTCCAATCGGGCTGTTCTTCGGGCGATGCGCCAATTTTATAAATGGAGAGCTTTGGGGAGCGGTGACAGATCTTCCCTGGGGCGTTGTATTCGAAACCGGAGGGCCTTTGCCCAGACATCCAACCCAGTTGTACGAGGCATTGCTCGAGGGCGTTGTGATCTTCGTGGTGCTTTATGTGCTCTCACGGAGAGAAAAGCCGCTTCCAAGGGGCAGTTATCTGGGAATTTTTCTCGTGATGTACGGGTGCTTCAGGATTCTGATCGAATTTGTGAGGCAGCCAGACGTGCAGCTTGGATACTTGTTCGGAGGCTGGCTCACGATGGGCATGGTGCTGAGCGTGCCGCTGATAATCGCGGGAATCGTGATTATAGTTATCGCCCGGAAGAAGAACCTTCCACAGGCAGGCGACCCGAGAGCTTTGGCTTCGGAAACCAAGCTTGCTACGGGGAAGCAGGACTAGCCTTCGGTGCTGTTAGGGCTGTCGTTATCGGTGTGAGGTTCATCGTCCGAGGCCTCGCCATAGGGATGGCCCAGAAAATACTCCGACATTAGGTTTGCCCGACGATCTGCGCGTTGCCTCTCATCTGCCAGCCTGCGCTTCATCTCGGCTTCGAACTGCTCTCTAAGCCAGGCTCTCCTGCGCAGGATTTCGTCGTGGATAGCCTTGGACTCCTCCGAGGACCTCGGCATTTCGGACACCGACTTGGCAATATCTGGAATGAGTTTCCCAAACAGTTCGCTGTAGTTGACGTTCTGATTTTTGTCGATGGCCTGTGCGATTGCCCTTTCCAAAGCGACATGGTCGTGCAGGATTCGCCTGTAATCGGAAGGCGAATGCGAGATTTCCTTTATCGCATCGATGGGCTTGGTTTCGGCAACCTTATAGCTCACCGAAGCCAGAAGGGGCATTAGGAACACGGTAACTGCTCCAGATCCCACCAAAACCGAGGCGATGTCTGACGATATGAAGCCGTTCTCAACGCAAAGCGATGAGATTGCCACGATGAGCGGCAGCGCTGTTGTGCAGTAGAGCGCCACCGACATGCGGTTTCGCGTTGACATGGTCCTGGTTTGCGAATCGCGGCTCATGCTGATGTATATAGGGGTGCATCTGATGGCTATGAGCAAGGCGATGAACGCAACCATGAGCCAGGGCATCTTCGCAATGGCCATGGGATTTATGGCTGCGCCGGATACGGTGAAGAACAGCGGGATGAAGAATCCGTAGGCCATGCCGTCGAGCTTCTGCTCCATCGATTCGTTGCCCTCGGGAATGACATAGCGCAGGATGAATCCGGCGGCGAAGGCTCCAAGCACTAAATCGATATCGAACATCGACGATATTGCAAGAAGCCCCGTGAGCAGCAGTACCACCACCCGGATAAGGGTTTGCGAAGTGCTGTTCTCCTTGCTCTTCATAAATTTGTAGAGCCTTGTGCCAGCCTTTTTTGCATTGGCTCCTATGGCGGCGATGACCACGCAGATCACGAAGAACGCCAGCAAAATGATTGCGGAGAGCCAATGGCTTTTAGTCGACAGCAGCACGGCCATGGCGAAAACCGGCCCCAATTCTCCCCAAGTACCATATGCCAGCACGCTGTCGCCAATCTTGGTGCCCATGAGGCCGCGCTCCTTGAGTATTGGCATAAGGGTTCCAAGCGCGGTTGTCGTGAGCATGAGGGCCATGGCCAGCATGCCCTCGCCACCCGTGACCATATCTTGCATTGCAGGAATGAGAAAAACCACGGCAAGCGCAAGGCCAAAAGATATGACCCACACGATGATTCCGCGTTTTCCCTCGTGCCCGAACAACGTTTTTGGGTCTATCTCGTAGCCGGCCAGGAGAAACAGGAAGCCCATGCCAAGGTTCGACAGCATCTTCATGAAATCGAGAGAGGTGTCTAATACCCCGAGCACATATGGGCCGAGCACCATGCCTGCAACCAGCAGCAACACTGTCTCGGGTATGGGTTTTTTGGGGATGATGTTGGCGGTTATAGGGCAAAGCACTGCCACGAGGGCTGTTATGGCTAGTGTTGTTAGCTCTTGGGTCATGAGGTGGGGTTGTCCTTCTTCGGTAGAACAGCGAGACGGTGCTCGCAAGATGACCGTGCGACGATGTCAATACGATGTCAATGTAACAATTGTAGCTATTTCGCCGGTGTGGTTTGCCGAAGCATAGTGCGATGCTTTTACGCATGGTGGCGTAGCGGTAAGGCGGCATGGTGGCGAAGCGGCATGGCGGCATTCCG
>CADBOM010000045.1 GCA_902796325.1 uncultured Coriobacteriaceae bacterium | reverse complement strand
TCGGTAACATTTGCCGTGAAGATCAGATACCCATCGAACGTGGTGGTGTTCCCCTGAACGTTGGTTATCGTGATCGTGTTATCGGTGTCTGCCGCGAAGGCAATAACTGCCGGCGACATTGCGAACGCCATGGTCACGGCCAAACCTGCCGTGAAAAGCTTCTTTACGACTCCCCTGTGGGCTCTAGCCGCTGCGCGACTCACGGGGTTAGAACCAGTATTTTCCGTGTAGTGACTATGCATTTTCATTCCTTTCCTCGCAAATGACGTGTCCTTGTATGTTTCCTTTGCTATGCGTTCCCTTTGAATTTCCAATCAAATATGTATGGAATGGCCCGGAAGGCCAAGGTTATTAGGTACAACGTCGTGGCAATCCTCACCAGCTGACGCTATTCCGCACCGGTAAGCACCAACCTGCACCAGCAAGTGCTGGCCGTCGGCGCCATTACGCGCCAGAATCCTCGTCGGCCCTTTGCCGTCTAGCACGCACCATGAAGACGATCGATGCTACCAGCAAGCCGATGGCCACAAGTCCCGGCCATAACTTGTCCCCTGTCTTGGGCAACCAGGAACCTCCCGATTGTTTTCCGGGGGTATTCCCCGAAGGTGGAATTGCCTGGTCGTCCACGTCGATGCGAATCTGCCCTCCCGATGCGTCAACTGATTCGAGAGATGCCGCCGAACCCTCGACGGCGGCCGTGAGCGTATATTCGGCGTCTCCCGTGATGCTTGTCGCGTTATCGGATATCTCGAGCGAGAAGGAATCGGCCTTGGCGTATCCGCTAGGCGCCGTGGTCTCCGTAACCGTATAGGTTCCAGCTCCAAGCCCAGCTACGCTAAACGTGCCGTCATCACCGGTCTTGAACTCATATGGGCTGCTGGCAAGCGAGCCATCTAGCTGCACGTATTTGCCATCCCGTGTCTGCACCGTGAATCCCGCGCCGGGGAGCGTATGCGCATTCCCCGCATCGCGCTTAACGATCCGAACCCCACAGCAGTAGCTCACGGTTTTCGAAGGCACTGTCTCGCCTGTACCAGATGCCAGCGGGTTGTTGGAGTAAACCACCTTCACCTCGTTGGGATTGCCCTTGGCTCCAACTGCCGCCCCGGACGCAAGCGATGCTTTGTAGGTGAGAACTACCTTGGTGACAGGAGTAACACTCGTTCCAGCATCCAGCGCCGCAACCTTCAGATCCGAGAAGCCCACCTCCAACTTGCCGCTGGCTTCCAGCTGCAAGACATCGGGCTTCACCACAACGGGAGCGGTTCCGTTTACAAGCGAGACGCTAACCGTGGACATATCGATGTTCAGGTTGGTGGGGGTATCCTCGAACACGTAGCGGTAGGTATCGAACCCGGTAACGTTTTCCGAAACCGTTCCGACGGCCTCGAACGAGAGGGGCTCTCCCACGTTTGACGAAGATGCGCTCCCGCCATTTACGGTCTTCTGTACCGTGGGCACGCTGGTCTTCTCGTTAATCGTCACATCGGACCCGGACACCATTGCGAACACCGGCGATGTAGAATCCTTTGATCCCTCTCCCGAGACCACCAGGTACCATCCGGGTTCAACGTTTGCGCCAGATGTTTCCCCGCCTTTGAACTTTATCGGCGTAGCTCCGGACGCCTGCAGAGCCGAGGCAATCTTTGCTCCCAAGGAATCCGGCTCCAAAATCGTGGAGCTATCCGTGGCATTTCCAAAGTCGATGTTTTGGTTTATGTATTCTGCGGCCTGCTGTGCGATTGCAACATCTGCATTGGTTGCCCCGTTGCTGCGTAGAACCGGCATCACGGCGTCGTGCACACCGGCAGACGCCCAGTCGATGTTCTGCAATGTGATTCCATCCGAGGAAGCACCGCCCGAGAACACCTTGTATGCAACATAGGTCGCGTCTTCGTTGCCATCGGCGGGCACGATGGACAGCGTCCTTGCCTGGGCTGGCAATGGTACCAGGAAGAGCATCACCACGAGTACCGACAGCACCGCGCAGAAAACGCGCCCGGCCATGGACAAATGCATCCCATTGCTCTGGGCATTTGCAAGATCATGCCTACTCATCGCGATCATCTCCCTCCGGTGAGGACCCCGAAGGTGTTTCTGCATTCATGGACTCGATAGCATCGCCCTCGCGGCGCGAATGTCTCACCACCGCGTAAGCCGATATCGCCACAACCGCGATGCCCACGCCAGCTAGCAACCCCAGTCCATCAGCCCCGGTTGCAGGCAGCACCACAGCTGCCGACGCAACGGTGTTGTTGAACGCTATGGAATCCACCGTGGCGCCACCGCTTGTGATCACAGGCGTAGCGGTTACCCACTGCTTGCCGTTTGCATCGGTGTATCTGTGCAGGGTGACCGCGATGTTGTACACGGTTTGGTCGTAAGTGGTAAGAGGGTCATCGCCCGCCATCTCGTGTACCGTGTACTGGATGGTGGAATCGCTGCCATCGGCATTGAGGTCATCTTCCGTGTAGTAGATCTTGTCGAAGGTCACGCTGGAGCCTTCGTTCTCTACATCCTGAATGGGATTGCCATCTGAGTCCTGCAATTCGAACGTGTAGGTTTGATTGTCTGCCGGGGTATTTCCATTGACCGTCTTCGCAGCGCTGAAGTCCACCGATGGCATCTTCAGCGTTTTGGTGGTGTTTCCGCCCACGGTGTTCTCCACCGTGTAGCCCTCGGGTACATCGGAGAAATCAACTGTGAAACGCACGTATTCCGTATCCGACCCGGAGATGGCCTTGGTGTTCGTGACATGCACGGTATTGCTTGCCTCGTCATACGTGATGCCGAAGTAGTCGTTGTCGTCGGCATAGAGGAACTTCACATGGGAGTCCAGAACATCATTTAGGTTAATTGCACCTGCGTCGAAGCCGCTGCTATTCCAGAACTTGAGGGTATAGGTAACGTACTGGTCGTCGGGGTCGGACGTGATCACCGTCTTGTCCACGCTCTTCTCGCCGCTTGCCGCGCTGTAGTCGTTACCCTGCAGAACATAGTTTCTGTGCTCCTGGTATGTGGTTCCGTTGGAGTCGTACTTAATCTCGGCCCGGTTGGTGTACTTAACGTTCTTGCCGCCCTTGACGTTAACCCAGTAGTCGATCTCTATCGCATTGTTGAATGAGCCAGGATAGGCGAAGGTGAGCTTGTTGCCCTCCTCCGACACCGTGTACAGCGAAGGGTCTATGGCGTTCCCGGTCTCGCGGTCTACAACCTCTACGCCCTTGGTCTTATCGAAGGCCATGCCATCTGGCAGCGTGTCCACAACAGTCACGTTGTTAAGCGACGCCTCCTTGTCATTCACATACAGGCGGTACTTCAGAACCGTGTCGTTGGTTGAATCGTAGACGCCTATCTGCGCGGCATTGTCACCATATCCCTCCGAGGTGTCGTAGCCACCGTAGCCAACCTTGTCGTTGCCATTGGCATCTTGGTTATCGGCGGCATCCTTCATGATGGTATCGGTATAGGTTCCGGTTCCAGGTGCCGATCCGGAAGGAATAACGGTCACGGGCACATCAACCACCGTGCCGCTGGATTTGGCTGTGAAGTAGATCTTAAACGAGCCGGTGATGGCGCTCTTCGCGCCGGGTCCGAACACTATCTTGTATGTACCATCGCCGTTGTCCACGACTCCGCTGAAATGCTGCGGGTCAGCAGAGATGCGTACGTTGGAAGCCACTTCCTTTGGCAGGGATATCGTAAAGTAATCCCCCTCGCTGGCAGCACCAGGTTCAATCGTGTACTTAACCGTCATCGATGCGGTTTCATCTTGGGAGTAAGACTCCTTGCTGAGAGATGCAGAGAGGTGCACGCTGCCCGAAACATCCGATCCCGTGGCTTCCACGTCCAAGATTGAGACGGACGACTTCTGCTCGACCAGCGGAACGGCCTTCTGCGCTGCATTGCCGATAGTTCCAGTGCCAGCAGCACCTGAAGCTGAGCTGGAATTTGCACCATTAGCCGCTCCGGAAGCCGTGCCAGAGGCTTCACCGGAAGCGGCACTGGATACCGTCTTCACCGTGGCGTTCGGGGCAACGATACGGCCTGCCTGGCCTTCATGTATCGTGACGATCTTGGCATTTGGGAGGTAGAAGACAACGAGCGCGCCCTCTCCAGAACCTATGCTCGAGCTCTCCACCCCCCAAACGCCTATATCCGGCAGCGAAGCCTGCTCGCCGTCGCATTCGATGCACGTGGCCAGCGAAGTGGAAACCGCGCTGAAGTCACACACGTTTGCCGGGCTGTTAACGACCACGATGTCGCTTGCATGCTCTAGAGCATTGGAATCGATGGCCACAGCCTTGCCGGCCTTAACGCGAAGGGTTGAGCCGCTTGCGCTGCAAACCGAGGTATCGGTGCTGCTCAAAATGCCATTTGCACTGCATGTCACGTATGCATCTGGCGTGATGTTGATGCTGTCCGTTCCGGCCACAGTAGTTACGCTTGTAGGATTCTCCAGCGCCCACGTGCCCTCGGAGTTTTCGGAAACAGCGCCTATAGCGGTTTCGACTGTGGCATCGTTTGAAACGACGTTCATAGCATCGTTTGAAACGACGTTCATTGCATCGTTTGCAACGTCGCCGGCAGTGCTTCCCCGTTGCACGCCGCCTTCATCATCGTCAACAGTGACCGCAGCGGAAACCGCACTCGACCCCTGATCGAGTTCGCTTGTGGTTTGCGCTGAGGACGCTGCTGGCAAAAGCTGAATCATGAGCATCACCGAGAAGAAGACGCCCGCCAATCTGCCCGCCAGCTTCTTGCCTTTATCGCTCATCTAATCCACTTCCCTCTACTTCGAGCAGAGCAATTCGGAGTTCATTCGATCGTGCGGACGCGTGGCGCAGCTATTCGCCCGCAACCATGCGCCGCATAATATGAAAAAGCGCCGCCGTGAAACCTCACGACAGCGCTAACTATAGGAATGTGAATATTTAGAGCAATATCCCACGCACAAACTGCAGCTCAGAACGCGCGAACTACGTTGTGGTTATGGGCAAGAAACGCTTACACGCGGCCATGTTCTCCAAGCTCGATATAGGGGGAATCCTCGAACCTATTTCCGTCCTCGTCTTCGGGATTGCCCTCCACTACTCCCTCGAATCCCTGGGCACTGCGCACGATCCTGCGGGAGCGAATGATGGCGATGGCGACGATTGCAACGAGGATGCACGAGCCAGCTATGAGAATGATGTCGAGGATATTCATTTCGAAGCTCCCTTGCCATTGCCGTCCGCGTCTCTGGATGACAGGTTGTCGATGGCCTTCTCTCGCCTATCGCGAACCCATTTGGCCTGGGCATTGAGAGGACGCCCAACCACTACATATGCAACGATGGCTGCCGCGTCCACTACCAACACGGCAATGACAACGCCCTGGTGAGGCGCAAGCGTATCAGCGGTGCCACCTGCAGAAACAGGAGACGGAATGCCCGGTGCATCGTATGACAGTGCCACCAGGCTTTCGGAAGGATCCTGCACAGATTCAACTGGAACCGCAACCGCATCCACCACCGCATTGCCAGAGACAGAAGAGCGGGCTAGAGCCGCTTGAGAGGAGGGTGACACGGTCGCATTAGCAGACGGAGTGGAATACGTGGGATCCGAATTGCTGCTTGGATCGTCGTTTGGATCCACCGGCAGAGCCGCTATTGTCTCGCGATCCACGGCCCCGCATCTTGAGCAAGTTCTAACCTGCGAACCCTCGACTCCTGGAGCAGCCTCG
Source organism: uncultured Coriobacteriaceae bacterium (assembly GCA_902796325.1). Lineage (GTDB taxonomy): Bacteria > Actinomycetota > Coriobacteriia > Coriobacteriales > CADBOM01 > CADBOM01. Next base: position 12,860 of record CADBOM010000045.1, on the reverse strand, counting down.
GTCTCCACCGTCCAGTCGCCCCAATCGTGCCCTAGTGGTTCGATCGACTGGCTTTCGGTTGCACCGCAAACACTGCAGGTCCTGGTTTGAGACCCTTCCTCGGTGCAGGTTGCCTCCTGCGTGGTTTCCCATTCGCTCCACTTATGGCCTCGAGCTGGAATGACTTTGTAAATGCCTGCATTGCAGGTCAAGCATCGAAATTGAATTTCCCCGTTAAAAGTGCACCCAGGATAAGCCGAGAACTCTATGTACCAGTCGTGTCCCTCGGGCAAATCGTAGGACTTAACATCCCAGAACGAACTGTAGCTTGCAAGAGCACGCTCGATGCTTTCATCGGATACATCTAAGGTTTCTTCTCCTGCATAGGCCAAGGTGCATGGGAAACACGCGAAAGCCATCAGCGCGATGGCGAGAATTGTTCGTGATGCATGCGTCTTGACCGTGCGCCACAGCAGATGTTGCGGTCTCCCCGCATTCCTCATGGCATCAGAGCCGCCGGTAGCGGAACCGCTCTCCCCGGCTTTTCTTCTATTCCTGCACATCATCGGAACCACCTAGCATGACTGCAGACATCCCCTCCATGACCTGCTTCAAATTGCTATAGTAGCGTCGACCAACCGGTAGCTGGGTGCCATCGTCCAAGACAATCTGCTTGTAAGAATAGTTCCTAACCATCGAACAGTTGACAACATAGTATCTGTAGGTTCGGAGAAATCCGTACGAGATAAGCTCGTTCTCGATTCTCTGCAGCGAGCTTATGAACTCGAACTCGCCATCCCCACCGCTATTTCTATAGTGCATAACGCAAATATGGTTTCGCACCTCGAAGTATAGGATTTCGTCTATCGGAAGGTTTAAGCGTTCGGAAATTCCATTGAAAATTACATAATGTCTCTTGCGTTTGCGCACATCTTCATAAGCGCTTGCTATGGCGTGCTCGAAGCAATCGGTGGTCTCGTCTTTCTTGAGCACGTACCCGAAGGCATGCACCTCGAATGCCCGAGGTGCGTCCTCGGTGCCATCCGAGACGTACACGATGTCGCCATCGAAGCCATGATTGCGCAGGAAAACGCCAAGATCTATGCCATCCGACCCGTCGAACAGCGTGTCGACCACGAGTATATCCGGAGTCGTGCTTGTCCGCATGGCGATGCCGAGCTCGTTTCGCGATCTATAGAGCACGATGCTGAACGCCAGATGGTCTCTGCTGGAGATGAGCTTTAGCTGATGGATCAGAATCCGGAGATTGGCTGAGTTATCCTCGCAAACGCCAATGGAGATACCCGGCCTCCTATCGAAGGCTACCTGAGTGTCTATTCTGTTGTCCGTTCCGAAAACCAAAGATTTTCCCATACTGCAGTGACCTCGAAATAGCACGGAGACGACACCGCGCTGCCTATAACGGCAGTCGGTGCAACACTACCTATGCACTACCTATGCAATGGTCACCTTGGAGAGGGGAAGGTGAGAGGGCCAGTGGCCTTACATGTATGAATATAAAACACGGGTGTCGCTTTGCGCAATTGTTTTTGCAAAACTTCCATTTGTAATGCCATCGAGATTGCAAATTTCTTAATGGTTGCAAAACATCCGTTCTTTCGTGTAAAACGAGCAGCGAGAAAGGGCGAAAGGAGACGTTATGACCAGCATCGAATCTATAGCCAAGACGGCGCTCATCACCGGAGCAACGGGAGGATTGGGAGAGGAATTCGCGCGAATCTTCGCCCGTGGTGGCTACGAGCTGGTGCTGGTGGCCCGCAACGAGCAGAAGCTCGAGGTGCTGGCCAAGCAGCTTAACGAGCAATACGGAGTGGTTGCAACGGCGTTTGCCTGCGATTTGTCTGAAGAAGGCGCAGCGGCCCGAGTTGCAGGGTTCACGGAGCAGGAGAACATAGACGTTGACGTACTGGTTAACAACGCGGGCTTTGGCGATTACGGAATGTTCGCCGCTTCCGACCTGTCGAAGCAAACGGAAATGGTGAACGTGGACGTGAGGGCCCTGACGGAGCTCACATACTGGTATCTGGGGCCCATGATCGAGCGAGGCTACGGCAAGGTGCTCAACATCGGGTCCATCGCCTCGTTCATGCCGGGTCCATTCATGCCAACCTACTTCGCATCGAAGGCTTATGTGCTCTCGTTCACGGAATCCATCTCTGAAGAGCTCAAGGGCACCGGAGTCAGCTGTACCGTGCTCTGCCCAGGGCCGATCAGCACGGCATTCTGGAACAAGGCCGGCACGGACAACTCTGGATTCCTCTTGGGATCTACCAAATACGCCACCGCGCAAGAGGTTGCCGAATACGGATACAAGAGCCTTATGGAGGGCAAAGTGGTTGCGATCCACGGCACGGCAATCAAGGCGGCAGCCTTCGGGGTTCGCTTCCTGCCAAGATGCGTGGTTCGTTCGATAGTGGCCAAGGTGCTGGAGCAGAGACAGGCTTAGGTCGTGTTGACCGCGCTGGCGCTCGCCCATCACCGTTATTCCGAAACCGTGTACTCGCGCACGGCGTCCTCGTTGAGGGTAACCCCAAGGCCCGGGCCCTGCGGTGCGAACACGCGGCCATCGTGCATGTCAATCTTCTCGTTTATCAGGCTGGCACGCGGGTTGTCGAAGTCCATAAACTCGCATGGATAGCTTATGGTCTTGAGTCCGCAGCCCATGTGGATAATCGCCATGGCACCAAGGGCGCTCTCCGACTGCGAGCCAATCATCATCGGACGGTGGAAAGCCTCGCACAGCGCTGCGATCTTCCTGCCATAGGTAAAGCCGGAACGCGGGATCTTGATCATGAGGATGGAGAGCGCGTCGATGTCTATCTGGTGCGCACAGTCGTAGATGGTGAAGTTGCTCTCGTCTCCAGTGATCGGGATGTCGATGCTGTGGGCAAGTCGCACACGGTCGCGCTCGTTGGTGTCGGCCATCGGCTCCTCGAAGTAGTCGAGTTTGCCGCGGAGGGCATCGGCCACCTTCTTGGCACCGAAGTACGTGTAGCTCATGTTTCCATCGATGTAGAGCTTGGTGTCTGGTGTAACCACCTCGCGGAGAGCTTCCACGCGCTCGATATCCTCGTCGGGATTCAAGCCACCCTTCACCTTGAAAGCCCGGTAGCCACGCGAGTTTAGGTCACGTGCCTGCTCCAGCATCTCGTCGATCGGGCCCATCCAAAGAATGCGGCTGGGCACGATGGAATCCCTGTATCCGCCGAACAGCTTGTATAGCGGCATGTTCAGCTTCTTTCCGATTGCATCCCATATCGCAACGTCGATGCCGCCCTTGGCAGCGAGATTTTGCTTGATGTAGGCCATCTTCTCGTGGATCTTCTCAAGATCGAATGCATCGAGCCCGCAAACCAGCGGTGCCAGAAGGTTGTTGATGGCATAGACCATTCCAGGCTGGGTCTCCCCATAGATGTGCTCGCGGGGTATGGCCTCGGCTATGCCCTCGGTTCCGTCGTCGCATCTCACGCGCACCAGAACGTGTGCCTGGCAGGTCATGTTGCCCGTGGCCCATTTCACCGGCTTGGCAAGCGGAAGGCTAACCGGGGTGGCAGTTATGGATTCGATGATCATGAGAAAGCTCCTACGTTCGTGCCGTTAAAATGCATTCAGGGCGGCCCAAGTGGACCGCCCTGACTATAAGCAGAATCAGCTGATTCTCCCTTGCAACTCAATAGCCTAACGCTAAATTGCCAATTGTCCAGTTAACGGGGAGCGTCAAATGCAACCTCTGGTGCAACGCCAACCCAACGCGACCGCGGACAATTGGATCCATCCCCGGGCGCAGCGCCAAGCGCATCCGCACGAGCAACCAAGCCTAACCGTTACTACTTCAGGTAGTTGTATCCCGGGCGGGGCTTCCCTGCCCTGCGAGCAGCTGCATCGCGCTCTGCAAGTTTCTTAATGGTCTTGGCCATTCCGTTCATCATGAAGTTCGAAGGGAGACCCCACTCGATCATCAGGCGCATTACCGTGCCCTTGGGAGTATCTTCTGGCCACCATGCCTGCAGATTGGAGACAAGGTGGGTGCCTTCTCCCCCATTGGTGGAAATGAAGATGAAGTTCCAGGTCCAGGCAAATCCATTTGGCATCCACTTGGGAGTCCAGGCCACGGACAGCGGCGTCGTGGTCTTGTAACGGGTGTCGGAGTAGGTGGTGATGTACTCGTTCTCCTTGAAGTCCACGATTCCGGTACCAGCACCGTTCTGATGGTAGTAGATCCAGTCTCCGCACTCGATGTTCTGCCACTCGTCACGGATGGTGTAGTCGTTAACTATGTGGAACCCGAAGAAGCGCTCCAGGAAATCGAAGCTGTAATAACCGGCCTTGATGAGATTGAACTGCCTGAAGTAGGGGAACACATCTTCCGGTGAGCAATCCAGATCGTAGGATTTACCGGCAGTGATGCGCACATCCTCTGGCTCGAACGTATCGTGGCCGGGGAAGGTTTCGGCCGAGAGCTTCTCCTCTTCCTTGCTCATGTTGTGCATGCTGCCGTATCCAACCAGAAGTGCGATTCCCGCAATGGCGATTATTATCACGGCGATCAGTACCGGCAGCCATCCAAAGCCCCATACGCAAAGTGCGATGATGGCGATCACGATGATCGCGCAGGTCCACATTGCCGGCCACATGCGGGCACGGTTGTTGTTGAGCTGGTCGCTATCGGCCTGCGTTGCCGGAACCTTGAACCTGGCTATTTTTTCTGGGTCAACGTCAACTTGCTTGAAGTTCTCGTACATTGTCAGTTCCTCCATATGCTGCTTAGAGATTGTCCGTGAAACCGAGCTTTCGCTTGAACTCATGGTTGAGCTCACGGTTGTGCCTATTGCTAATAGTCCGTTCGCTTACGCCAGTGCCAATCGCTTGCGCCGGCGCCAATTGATTACGCCGATGCCAGTCCCAAGATTCGATTGGCTGCGTAGATACCCGAAATGCAGGCAGGCTCAAGTCCAAGCCCGTTCATATCGCCTGCGATGATGCGACCGTCGCCCAGGTCTTGCTTGGCAACGACATCGCCATATACGAACAGTGCCTCGGGCCAGACGCGAAGGTCCAGCACCTCGTATTCCGAGAAATACGGGTCGAGGGAAATCTCGGTGCGGGTCCAGATGTTGTATCCGCCATCGCGCGTCTTGTTTATCGCGATGATGTCGAACGCATCGCTGAAATAATGAGCATCGCACGAGGCGTACTTGTCCTTCAGAGTTCCTTTCACGTGGTAGGTGCAGAGCTTGGTGGGCTTGCGAATCTCGCCCAAGCCGCATAGCTTCTGGGTAGTGAGCCCTGGGGTTGCGATGACAACGGTGTCGGCCTCGTAAGTCCTGCCGCTCTCGCACGTTGCAACCCACGCACCGCTTTCGTTTTTCTCGAGTTTGGACACCGACTCGTAATACACCTCGCCGCCAAGCTGGTCCTCTATCTTCCTGCGCGAGAACTTGAAATCGTGGATCGGGGTGACAGCTCCCTGGGTGACGTTCAGGAAATCCAGTCCGTTCAGTTCGTCGATACGGCTACCGGTGCAAGCGTAAGCGAACTTGCTCACGAAGTTGTCGCAGATCTTCTGAACCCCAAGCTCCTCTATAACCTCGCTGGCCTTCATGTGGTAATAGCGTTCGATGGTTGGATGCTGCTCGAATGCCTCCGAAACCGGCATGACCTCGCAATCGTCCTTGTAGGCCTGATACTCCGGCATGAAAGTCCCAATCATGAATTTCTTGAACTTGTTGAGCTGCCCCACCGAGAGGACCATCGTGAGGCTGTTGCCCTTGAAGAACTTGTGCTCGCTGGTGTGGAGCATGAGCGAATTCAGCTTCGCGGTCATGACACCGTTGTCCTCGAGAATCTTCTTGGCGTGCTTGTAGTTCTCCATGAAGAACACTGCCCCGAAGTTGCAGTCGTACTTCTCGGAATACTCAACTCGACCACCCAGGGTCTTGGTTACGATTGCAACCTTGCGGCCGTTTTCCTTGAGCTTGAGCGCGGCGCTCATTCCGCTCATTCCACCGCCGATCACGATAGTGTCGTAATGCATCTCGAACCTCTCTCGCATTGCCTAGGTCACAACCCTTCTTGCTCTGGGTATGGCCTCTTTTTCTGTGCAATTAGAAGTTACGGCGGCCAAAAACCCTGGTCGATAGATGACCTCAGCCAATATGTCCACAAATGGACATATTGCCCTCAAATGACCATGCAAACGCTGTATCATTTCGATAGCAACAGGAATCAGCTGCAGATGCTCCAACCTAAATTTGCCTGTAAAGCGCAATATTTTTTGAATATTTGCCACACATCTGATTTCAATCGAAGGCATGAATGACGGCAAATGGCAAATGGACACTTTTCATCAATCGAGGTCTTAAGATGAGCATTCGAGGAGAATATGTCGACAACCTTCTATTCATGGCACCGCTAGATCTTGCAGAGGAGATGCCACTGCGTAAAATCTCCGTGAAAATGCTCACCGAGCGCGCGGGGGTGGCCCGGCAGACTTTCTACAACCACTTCACCGACATCAACGATCTCATCAGCTGGGCGCCGTTTCACTACGTGTCGGCTCGAAGCCGGCAGTCGTATGACATCAACGGGATAAGAGCTGCATACGAGTTTGCGCTGGAGCACCGTGGATTTTTCTCTCAGCTTCCGCGCCATAGCGGTCAGAACAATTTTCGTGAGAGCTTCGTGATGTACGTGAGCGAGTTCAGCTACGAGCAATATGTTACCGACGACATGGATGACGAAACGCGCCTGCGACGTTCGCTCTCGATAAGGATGTTCGCTCACGGGATAGTGAATCTTTTCCTAGACTGGTGCGAGGCAGACTTGACCTGGCCTCTCGAAATCCTGTTGCAAGCACAGGATGACGTGCTGCCCACCTTCATGAGAGAAGACATGCGCGAAGACATGCATGACAACATGAGTAGCGCTACCATTGCCCGCGAAGGCAACGAAGCAGTCGGGGGCAATATCGGGGACACCTCCCACGATTGATAGCCTTTATTAAGCAACTTCTGATTTCGTAGCTGGTAAATACAAATTTATCGAACGTCAGAATACCGGCTCGACTATCATGTTGTCTGTGGAAACTGGAAGGCAGAGGATATGGTTAGGAGGATGGGATGGCAGAAGAGCACGGATATTACGTCGACGAGGATAGGTGCCTGATGTGCGGACAGTGCAATCTGGTTTGCCCGCAGCACGCCCTCAAGGCGTTCGGCCCGCGTCACATCGATCAGAGCAAATGCATTCAATGCGGACAATGCCAGGCAGCATGCCCCGCAGGCGTAATCGATTACAGGTAAGAACATCCCCTCGAGCAAATCTGATCGGGATGTATATGAAATGGCCGCCTATTCTCAGGCGGCCATTTCTCGTTTGTGACTATACGGCGAGATAGCGAAAGCAAGAGCATACGCACGTACCGCCGCGCATCTGCGCAGATTCCGTCATGCTCCACCAGCAAGTTGGCTTCAGTGGCCCGCCCTACGACTGCAGTGGAGTGTGGACCCATGGAAACTCTGGGAAATGCGGCAACTGCGGGAGATGCGGCAACTACTGAAGCTTTGGAAGCTCGACGTTCTTGAAGGCGTCTTTCACGCGATTTCCGGCCTCTAATACAGCAGCCGGGAAATCGGCCACGGAGCCTATCGGCAGCAATCCAACGGGACGCAAGCCCTCTTCATGCTTTGGCGACTTCGGCGCACCCATAGGGATAGAACCATGGCTTTCAGCCGTAGCAGGTGCTTCAGCAGCGGTGGCTTCGCCAGCTGATCTGGCAGCCATTTCGCTTGCAAGAGAAGGCACGCTAGCAGCAGATATGCTAGCGCCAGATACAACGGTTGAGCCCTCGTCGGCGGCGAACACGGCGGCTGCAGAAGGTGTTGCGGCCACTGCAGAAGGTGCTGCGACACCGGATTCAGCTCCGGAGACGCATTCCTCATCCTGAGCAACCACCTCGGGTCCATACTTCCATGGAGTGTGTTTCACACGGTAGTACGGGGTTATGTCAACGTTGTCGGCAACCCAGCGGCCCAAAGGGACCCCGATGACAGTGACGGTTGCAAGGTATAGCCTGCGCAAACCATACTCGGGCCCGAACCTCTTCCAAATATCGAAGGCCGATGGAAAGTCGTAGAACCTGCCGCCAGCTTCGAAGAACAGGTCCTGCAGCTGCCATGGACTCATCTTCTTGGGTTGGAACACCACATTGGTCATGTCGAATAATCCCCAGTCCTCCACGCCCTCGGTGATCATGCGGTCTTCCTCGATCATGCACTGGTAAGTTGGAGTTCCGGGGAACGGGGTGAGTATCGCAGGCTGAATCTGATATGCACCGATGGACTTGGCAAAATCAACGGAGCGAAGGATATCTTCCGGAGTATCCTCGTCTATGCCCAGCACGAGGCTGGCGATAACACGGATGCCGTGCTCTCGGCACGCCTCCCCCGCCCTGCGTATGTCCTCGATGCTCTGATGCTTGTTGATGTCGTCGAGCGCAGCCTGGTTGAGCGACCCTATTCCAATGAGCACGCGAGTGAGGTGCGCCTGCGATAACAAGTCCAAGAGCTCCGGATCGTCCGCCATATCGGTGCGTCCGAAAAAGAATGTCTCCCTGAACTGCAGGTTCTCGGCAATGATGCGGCGGCATATCTCCTTTGCGCGCTCCCTGTCGGCCGTGAAGTTGTCATCCTCGAAGTTCATGAGCTTGAAGCCCAGCTTGTGGTAGAGCTTGATCTCGTCGATCACGGAATCCACGCTGCGTTTGCGATATGGCGAGAACATGCGCGATGTTGTGCAGAACGAGCAGCGGTACGGGCATCCGCGCGAAGTCATGATGTTGGCGCATTTGCACGGGGTCTTCAGCACCGAGTAGTCGGGATATGGCACGGCATCGAGGTCGTCCACAGGATGGCAGGCCACGATCTTATTGGTATTGCGACCCTCGAGAACATCCAGGAAATCCCCCTCTCCCTCGCCAACCATCACCTGATCGGCATACCGGGTGGCCTCCTCGGGGCAATACGACGGATGCATGCCGCCCATGAGCACTCGGGCGTGCCCCTCTTCGTGGAACATCTTCGCCAGCTCATAGGCACGCGGAGCGTTTGAGGTCATGGCCGAAACGCACAGAACATCCGTGTCGCGCAGCAAGCGCTTGTACGGAACAGCGCCATTCAGCTCCTCGTATGCCTCGACATGATGTCCGGCACGTTTTGCAATGCCAGCGAGAATCAATGGTCCCGTTATTGCGTTAGAATTACCATAAAGTCGACCACCAATGTGATAGATTGGCAGTCGCTTTACGAATGGCGCCGGAGTTATGAAGGTAACGTTCATTTCGATCCTCCTAACGACTTCCATAGCACGGTGCTTTGCAGTGGGTTTACGAGAATTATACATGTATATTTTTTACATGTAAAAATCGGTGTAAGCGATACCGGCAATGGGAAGGGAGCCATCGTGACACTGGAGGGAAATATCAAGGGCAAGCTCGACACAGCTGTTATGGAACTGCTGGTCGAGCAGGGTCTTAGCGCCACCACCTATCGCAGTGTTGCAGACCGCGTGGGATGCTCGCGTGCTGTGGTGCAGTACTACTTTCCCCAGAAAGCCAGCTTCGTTCAGGGCTTTCTAGAGCGCGAGGCAGAGGAAATCAGAGCATATCTCGAAGGGCACGACCTAACCGATGGGTCGCCGGTGGCCAATGCCTATGCATTTTTCCAGATTCAATTTGCCCTCCAGGCGTCCCCGCATTTTCGGGCCATGGCCACAGATGTGCTGGCAAGCCGCGAGCTCACGAGCTCTCTTGTGGGGGATATGGAGACATGGTTATCGATAGCAAGCGACGTTGTCTCCAGCATGGACAGCTTCGGGCGCAGGAGATTCTCACTTGTGCTCTGCGGCGCATACGATCTTTTGTATCTGGCGCTCGTAAACGATGAATTCGACGAGGTTCCGAGGATCGTGGACTGCGCTCTGCAAACCCTGCTCGAAGCCGGAGGATACTCGAAAGATCAGGTGGAAGAGCAGATGGGTGCCCTCCGCATCCCGCAAAGCTCGATCGAAGATGCGGTGATCTGCATAACCAAGAATCTGCTTGAATAGCGTGCCGCAGAACTAAAATCACGGCGTCGGCAGCAACTCCTAAGCAGCGAACCCATATGCAATATGTCGTTTATTGCCGTATGCCCTACTCGCCTTTATCAGGCTTCTGCGGAAATCATGGATTCCAACTGATCCAACAGAACCCTGGTTGCCGTTGAGAACACTTGGTCGCGTTCGAGGAATCTTGCGAGAACCTCGGCACCGACTACCTCGACCTTGGAAAACCCCAGATGTTCGATCCCCGCGACCCCGCCGAGGTTAACCGCGTGTACGATTACATGGAGAACCCGGTGCTGACGACGTTGCAGTAGTAGTTGCAGCAACCAACGTAATCTGAAATAACCAATTGAAATGGCCATCTAAACAACCTGAGCTGGCAATCGAAGCACTCTGGAACACAAACAATAAGGAGCGAGCATGTACAAGGACCGCGAAGAGCTTACCAAGGAAGAAATCGATCATTTCCTAGAGGTTTTGGACAGCGGAGCAGAGATAGAAGCTGGGTCGGACCTCTTCCCCATCATGACCGCGGCATCAGCACGCGCAATGCGAATCACCACCAAGATGAACTCGGAGTTCGAAAGCTTCGACAAAACGCGCGAGCTGTTCGAGGAGCTCACCATGAAGCCGGTGCCCGAAGGTTTTGGCATCTTCCTGCCGTTTGCAACAGATTGCGGCCTCAACATCCACCTTGGCAAGGACGTGTTCATAAACGCGGGCTGCAAGTTCCAGGACCAGGGAGGCATCTACATCGGAGATGGTGCACTGATCGGACATAACGTGGTCATTGCAACCCTGAACCACAACCTCGACCCAGCCAAGCGCGCCAACATGTTCCCAGCTCCGGTGCACATTGGCAACAAGGTATGGATTGGCTCCAACTCTACCATCTTGCCGGGAGTTACGATTGGCGACGGAGCTGTTGTTGCCGCTGGAGCGGTAGTTACCAAAGATGTTTCCCCGCGTACCGTTGTCGGAGGAGTTCCGGCAAAGCTCATCAAGGAGATCTGACGAATTTTTCAACGCGTAGTGCGTTTTTTAGCAGAAAACGTAATCCTGTAGTGCGTTTTTTCATTAAAAACGTAATTACGCAGTGCGTTTTTGATTCAAGAGAGTTGCCATAGATGGACAAGCAGAGCACATACCGATACTTGGACGACCACGGGATTGAATATGAGGCTATCGAGCATCCGGCAATCTACACCATGGAGGAGGCTTCGAAGCTGTGCCTGCCCCACTCCGATGAAGTGGCCAAGAATCTGTTTGTAACGGATGACAAGAAGACGCGTTATTACCTGCTCACGATGCATTCGCGCAATCGCGTGAACCTAAAGGCTATTCGCGCCTCGATAGGTTCGAGGAGGCTCGAGCTGGCCTCCGAAGACGACCTCGAAAAGATATTGCATGTTACAAGGGGAACCGTAGGCCCGCTAGCATTGCTCGATGAGGACGCCGGTGAGGTGCAGCTGCTGCTAGACCAAAGCTTCGGAGCCTCTAACATCATAGGCGTCCACCCGAACGAGAATACCGCCACTATTTTCATGAATGTGGGCGACCTTGTAGACCTTCTGGAAAACAAGGGGATTAACATATCCCGGCTATCATTTGAGTAGGAGCGTGCCAACCATCGCCAAGAACACGTTTGCGGCAATCACTTAAGTATCTTGTGGTCAATCGATGTCCGCCGCCGCCTTCGACTTCGACGCCTTCGACTTCGACGGCAGGGCTTCCGCCACCAATGCGCCTCCCAGCACGAGAACTGCCCCCACGACCTGCGCGGGGCTCATGACCTCTCCCAAAATCATGACCGCCATTACAACGGCAGAAAGCGGTTCCAAATATCCCAGCACCACCACTGTTTGGGCCTTCAGATCCCCGATGGAAGAGAAGTACAGGTAGCAGCCCAATCCCGTGTTCACCAATCCCAGGAATATCATTGGCAGCCAGCTGTCGAACGGCACCTCGAGCGTGAGGCTCGGCACCACGATTATCGCAACCGCCACGGTTAGAAAGCTTATCGTGAGCTGCAGCGTTGGGTTCTCCAAACCCTGAACCCTCGCCGCCAGCTTGTTGAACACCACCATGAAGGCATGGCACATGGCGGATCCGAACGCGAACAGGATGCCCGTTAGGTCACCACCAGATTGAACGGTGTTGCCATTCAGCAGCACCATTCCCACGAGCACCGCCGCAAATGCCAGAAGCTTTCCCCGGGTAAGTGGTTCATGGAAGAGAATCGGGGACACTGCCATCACCAATATCGGACCCAGATAGTAGATGAGCGTGGATATCCCCACGCCGGCGAGGCGATACGCGGCGTATAGGAAAATCCAGCTGAGCCCGGTCGACACCCCCGATGCAATCATGAACAGGCAGTCCTTCGCGTTTCCGAACACCGTGAGATGCTGCCTTGTTGCCATGAACACCGCTATGAGGGCAAGGGATCCTATGAGAGTTCTCCAGAAAACGATGCTGGTGCTCGACGCGGCGATGTAAGCCGCAACTATCCCGTTAGACCCGAACAATATCAGCGAAGCCGTGTAGCGAACGTATGCCGCCCTCGTTCTTCCCATATGCATGCTTGATTCCTCTCGTTTGGCATGAATACATGGTCGTTTACCGGCTATAATGAGTAAAACGATATTTTTTCATGTTTGAAATGAGTATTTGTCATGCAAAACACACGGGGACACTCCACGCACGAGCAGCCAGCACGAGTGCAGGCCACACGGACGCAATCCACGCGAGCGCAATCC
>CADBOM010000044.1 GCA_902796325.1 uncultured Coriobacteriaceae bacterium | reverse complement strand
CGGGAACGGGTACTTCATCTCGGCCAGAGCCTCGGACACGATGATTCCAGAACCATGCAGCTGCTCGCCGTGAAGGATGGAGTAGACCATTGCCGCTCCGCTTGCGTCTGCCGGGATGAGTCCGGGGAATCCGGGCATCTGGAAGGATGCGGCCACTGCCTCTGGGTCGTCCACGGAATCCGGGTTGATCTGGCCAACGCCAGCCGGGCAGAAGCAGAACACGTTAACGCCCTTGCCAGCAACCTCGTTTGCAAGAGACATTGCGATGGAGGTGGCTGCGGACTTACCAGCGGTGTACATGCTTCCACCGATCATCGGGGGCATGTAGTTGAACTGGGTGGTGCTGTAGGTCACGGTACCATGACCACGCTCGATCATTCCGGGTACGAACTCCTTGATGCAGAGCATGGAGCCTCTAGCGGAGATAGCGTACGACTGGTCCAGGTCCTCGATCGGGGAATCCAGAACCGTGCCGTTGAGAGCCAGGTTCATGGCGTTGTTGATGAGGATATCTACCTTTCCAAAAGCATCGAAAGCCTGCTTGGACAGGTTCTTCACATCCTCTTCCTTGGTAACGTCGCACTTGACGAAGATGGCCTTGCCTTCGCCGCTCTCGGAGTTGATCTGGTCCTTGACGGCGTTTCCGCGCTGCTCGTTCCTACCGGTAACGACAACCTGTGCGCCAGCCCATGCCAGAGCCCTTGCGAATCCTGCGCCCACGTTGCTCGTGGATCCCGTGATAACCGCCACCTCGCCGTCGAGGCAACCCTTCTCAAGACAGGTGTTCGAAAGATCTATTGGTTCCATGTTTATCTCCAATCTTAGATGAGACCAAATTTCAATCCTGTTTTAACATTATAGGCGTTTCACATTGCTAAGAAAGAAGCGTAATGGGGCTATTTAGCAACTATGGTTATCACTTGCCAGCCATGCAGGCCGATATGAAGCTCTGGACCAAGCCTTTTTGCCTAGCGTCCTTTTTCCATGAGTGCTCGGGATGCCATTGCACAGCCCTTATGTATCGCTTTCCAGGCAACCGGATGGCCTCGACAATCCCATCGTCAGACACCGCCTCGCATTCGAGCTGTGGAGAAAGATCCTTTATGCCCTGATGATGCCTGCTGTTAACCCCCGGTTCATCTGTTCCGAAAATCTCGCGCAGATCGCTGCCCTCGCTGAGCTTCACCGTGTGCCATTCCGCGTCGTACGGCTTCGGCATCACGTGGTTGTGCCCTTCTGCATGCTGGGTCATAAGATCCTGGTACAACGTTCCCCCAAGGTGAACGTTGAGAAACTGCGCTCCCCTGCATACCCCAAGCAAGGGGAAATCTTCCTCGATAGCATAGTCAACCAGTATTTTGTCGAATTCGTCGAGGGGCTTGCAGGTTTCGCCGCATTCGGGAATTCTCTCTTCCCCATACAAGGCGGGATCAACATCTTGCCCGCCAGTGAGAAGTATCCCGTTGCACTTGCCCAGAATCTCCCGAGCATCTCCCGCGTCCGACATCTGGAGCATGATGGGAATTCCACCGCAAGCCGCAACCACCTCGAAATACCCAGGCAGCATCCAATAGCTGTCCTTTGAGTTATCGAAAAGAGGTGCAACGGCTATGACTGGCTTCATGGTTCCTCCCACGCGGTATATACGGTTGGTGTGCAAATCCGCGATCAGGGCATACTCGACAAAACATGCCTGATGCTACCCAAAGTTGTTTGCGAAAGCGTTACATTGGCCACCCAAAACCGCAAAACCCAAAATTTAAACGCGTTCCGGACGCTACTGGCTATTCCGTTGCAAAAATTATCATCCGAACATGTTAAAGTCGATTAGTTGGTATTCCTAGGGGATTATGGAGAAATAATGTCTGCAAACAAATTCATAGAGCGCAAGCATCTGAAGAAATTCACCAAACGCTTTGCTGAGTCTCTCAACAGCTACAACACCATGGAGCTCAAGGTCGCCAACATAGCACTTTGGATTTCGACGATCGTTACAATCGTAGCCATCATCGCGATAGCGGTAATAGCCGGAACCTCTGCCAGCTTCGACGGTACTGCAATGGCATGCCAGATAGCTATCGCATTGGTTGCAATCGTCATCGCAGCCATCGCCGTTGCAATCAAGAGAAGGGCTATCGTGAAGTCGGGATATCGCTTCGAGGCCGCAAACGAGGAGGGCGAGGCTTTCGCCGAGGCCACCAAGGTTGCCTATCAGGACGTCTCCGGATTCGAGCACATGAGCCGCAAGGACGCATTCACCGTGGCAGAGCACGTTGGAACCCGCACCTGGTGGTGGACCTCCATTTGCAGGATCATGAACCTCGTGAGCTTCATCTGCGTGCTATTCGTTCTCGGGATTGCATCGTTCGTACCGGACCCCATCAGCGGACTCCTCCTGCTCGTCCCGATGTTCCTGCTTCTCGTCGAGGTGTGGTTCAAGAAGAAGGTCATCTACACCAACAAGAACATCTCCGAGTTCGTTCGCAAGGGAGCTGGCAAGCTTCAGTAGTAATGGCGCGGTTAGAGGCTTCTGGTGTGACGGAAGCTTCCACATCATGTTTTAGACATGCTAAAGAGGTTGGAGCTGAAAGGTTCCAGCCTCTTTTTTTGCAACAACGACCGGGTAAAACCCAAAATTTCATCTAACATAAGATTCAGTCGATAGCTCCAGGTTTAAGGAAGGTCAACATGCCCACAAAGGAAGAACGCGCTAAGGAAGCATCTAAGCACATCGCTCTTATGAAGAGCGTATTTGGCTCCCAGATTTCGGAAAGCATAGGCTCGACGAAGGTCTACGAAGAAGGCCAGGGCCCCGAGCTCGACATTCCAGAGCCAAGACATGAGAAAACCAGCACATTCGTAACCACGGATTTCGCCTCTTCGGCACTCTACGATAAAGCCGAGGGCAAGACGATGGTGGTTGATGCCGGGGCATTTACGAAGCCCGGCGGGAATTACGAAGCCGGATCCTTTGGCCCGGAGCAATCGCTTTGCGCGGAGAGCGACCTGTATCCCATCCTCCAAGGCTTGGTGGACAAGTACTACAACCCCAACAGGCACTACAGCAGGGGCCAGCTCTACACCGACAGATGCGCATATATCCCCAACGTGATGTTCTCGCGCTCGGGATCCATGCAGAAAGCCGACGTGCTCGTTATCGCAGCTCCTAATCGTGAGAGAGCCCTGCAAAACCACAGGGACGTCAAGGAGTGCGATTCCGAGCTGGAGAGGCGCATAGAGGCAATCCTTCGAATCGCCGCAGCAAACGAGGTAGATTCCATAATCGTAGGAGCATTTGGATGCGGATTCCTTGGCAACGACACCAACACGGTGGTCGGGCTTTTCAAAAGCTGGCT
>CADBOM010000043.1 GCA_902796325.1 uncultured Coriobacteriaceae bacterium | reverse complement strand
TCTCCGCCAATCTGCTCCCACTTGGCGGTATCAATGATGAAACGAACGTCTCTGTATGCAACACCGCGAATTCCCAGATATCTATCTATTGTGTCAACGTTGATGTTCTCATCGATGCCGAACATATCGGTCTTGCACGGCTGAGCCTTTGGCAGGTTGAAAGATTCGCTCATCTCATCAAAATTATTCACGATAGCTCCTAGCTACGTTATGCCTTTTCATCTCAAGTTTATGCATTTTTTGGCTTCGGCTAATGAAAGTCATTGGCATAAAACACAAATCGCCGTAAGCCAACCATGTAACTATATAGCAAAACAGGGGGCTTCCCAAATGGAAAGCTCCCTGTTGACTTTAGCAGATATTTATAGAGTTCGCGTGCAGATACTAGACAGCGACGCTTCTATTTCGACGCTTCTATTTCGCAGCGGCCTTCTTGAGATCCTCAACCTGCTTCTTGTACATGGACGGAGTCTCGCACCTCAGAGAATCGTCGAGGTAGATCCTGTTGCTGATGTTATCCCTGCACAGGTAATAGCCAGCCCAAGCGGATCCGCCGAACAGATCCCAGTTGTTAGGCGGAACGATGTAGCCTGCCATCTTGTACTCTTCACCATGCTTGCGATAGCGGTGATATGCCTTGTACCAGATGCACAGACGCTCGCCGGGGTAAACCTCGCACCAACCGTCGTGGCTTCCTCCGCATGGTCCGTTCCTCTGGCACTTCGGGCATTGGACCATCGGGCATACATAAGAGGTGTTGATGAGTCCGCAGTCGCCGCAGTCCATGCAACCGAAGAGGAAAGACTTTCCGGTGTGCTCGATCGTGTGCTTGCGATGTGGACCCTTCTTCTTCTCGCGGTTGTACATGTACCACTGCATGAACGGGAACATCTTCTCGCCTGGAACGAATACCATCTTGTGGAAAAGCCTGGAGAGTCCGTTCTTGCTCTGAACTGCCTTGTCGGTACGGGCAGGAGCAAGCTCGGAACGCTCGTGCTTGTTCAGGCCGGTCTCGGGATCGTACTTGTAGAGGTAGAATGCATCGGGCTCGCCGTAGCTGATTTCCTTTGCCCACTCCTCCCAGTTGTCCTGGAGCTCGTCTGCCTTCTCGAGAACGTAGCTCACGACATCTGGGGTAACGCCGATTCCTCCGATGTGCACTCCTGCGTAGCCAAGACCACGAGCGATTGCAATCATCTTTGCACCGCGAATAATGCGGGCTTCCCTGCCCTTGTCAGCTGCCTGCTTCTCCTTGTTGAGCACGGAGAGGAACTCATCGGCAACATAGCATCCGGGGAAGTTGCCTGCGTTCATGGAACGTCCAACGCCTGCGGACAGGATGAAGATGTTTGCAATCACAGGAATATCGCCGTGTCCCTGGTCCTTCATGACCATGAGGAGCTCCTGCATCTTGCGGGAATCATAACCAACCTGGCTGATGATGAACCTTGCGCCAGCAACGCATTTCTTGTGAAGCTTGTTGTACTGGGTGATGGTCTCTGCCTCGGTCCACTTGAACGGGTTTGCTACAGCACCGGGGAAGAAGTGAGTTGGCTTCTGGTGTGCAACTCCACCGCGTGCCGGATAGGGCAGGCCCTCGTTCATGGCGTTTACCATCATGAGAAGCTGAACGGCGTCGAGGTCGAACACGCGCTTTGCGCGGCCCTCCCATCCGCTTACAGGATAGTCACCAGACATGCAGAGAAGGTTCTGGATGCCGGTGCGCTCAAGAGCGTCGAGCTGGGACTCCATCTGGCTGCGGTTACGATCCTTGCAGGTGAAGTGGACTAGCGGGGTAACTCCAAGATTGAGGATTTCCTCACCAAACTTGTCTGCCAGAAGGGCAGGGTTTCCGCTTGGGTTATCAGTAATAGAAAATGCCTGGATGCGCTTGTTGCTGGAAAGCTCCTTGGCCTCCTCGATTAGCTTGGCTTGAGCATCCTCGGTGGCTCCACGGCCCGGGATGAACTCGCAAGTAACCACAAACTCGTGATTCTTGAAGGCCTCGGCTAGCCTATTCTCCATGTTTGCCTCTACTCTCTCCATTTGTTTTCTTAGATTCGGTTGCGCTCGAATTTACAGCCTGTAAGAACAGGCACTACATATCCACATAAGATGGTGGAGTCACTAACGCGCATTCCGACTTTTTATACTAACGGCTTTACCGGTTTAGATTAAGACCGTTTTACCCGATAGAATAATATTTTGCCGCTAGTGGGTGACGTTTTGCCGCTAGTAGAGTGAATAAAGACCGACTTTGCGACCCAAAACCAAAAAATAGCCCCTGACCTGCTGATATTTAAATGTTTCCAAAGTTTAGAGCAGCGCCTTCACTCTCCCTACGAGAAGATTGTTTGCATACCATACGGTCTCGTAATGCATGAGCGATAGAATTGCGCTGTCCCAGAAAATCTGTATCGATGGAGCGAATTCGTCATCCGAATCCCAAAACTGGAACATGCACCTGAAATCCTTGAAAAATGGTAGCGAGTAACTTACATCGCCCTTTCCCTCGGGAACGCCGCCCATCTTCTCAAGAGCCTTCGAGAGCTCTAAATCGCGTCCATCCAGCTCCTCGGCGACTTTCCCGAAGAAGCCTTTCATGGTGTTTCCAGCCAGTTTTTGCACTGGAGACAAACTCTGCATGTTCACAAAATTTCCCGACGGGAAAACAGGCACTTTCGAATAGCACAACACGTCGTACACGGTCATCGCACCATTGAAGTCCGACTCCATGAACTTGCCGCATGCCACCCCAGCGCTGTCATGTGCATCAACGCCTGCGATGCAAGCGCTGTTATCGGAGCCTGCTACATTAGCATTCAAATTAGATTCGCCAGCTGCGCCTAGCCCCGCATCAAACGAGAGGTTCTCCACCAGCCCGTTTTTTCTGCCCACCCTGAATTGAATATCGAGCAAATTTATGTAGAGATATTCTTCAGAGCAGTCCAGGGCTAATCTCTCGGCTATCTCATCCGTGTCATACGATACGAATTGAATCTGCATGTTCTTCTTTGTAATTTCGTAATTGCTCTCAACCACTCCTGCAAACCTTTCCGCCGTCGAGGCTCCCGACTGCCAACCTCATCCACCAACCTAGCCTACCTGCCAAAGCAAAGTGGCATTCCGATGAGCCGCAGCGCCAACGTGATTCCTATACCTCCCACGAAACGAACGCCCATTTCGAGAAGCGTTTATAGTCGAATCCAAAGGGCTTCCCAGAATCGTCATCCTCATTGCAAACCATGTGCTTCTCGAAGAATTCACGCGTCAGAGCATCTTCCTGCGGAGTCGTTTCTCCCAAATGCTTTATCAATGCCTTATACGCCTCATCCTCGGTGGCATACGTGTCTGGTTTGTCGGACTCTATGTACCTCAACTCTGGCGTGTAGCCCATCTGGAACAGAATATTGAGACAATATTCGAGGTCATAGCCGCAAACCGACCTTCGGCCAATAGCGTCAAGCAGCTTTGAGTCTTCTCCAGGAGTGCTGCCCGTAGACAAGGTGATGGCAACCTTTTCTCTAGCCGTGAGGGATAGCTTGTCTATGGCCTCCCCTAGATCCGGAACCATCATTGACCTTGAGGCAATCGCAACATCGACGCAATTTTCCACGATTCCATGCTCTGACCAATCATCTTCCCACGACATCAGAACGGGCTTTACGTTGAACACCCCCTGTTCCCAAAGAATCTTGTCCAGATACCTGAGCATCTCGCGGGAGAAGTCTGCAGCAAAAACTTTGTGTCCCAGCGACGCTAGCTGTATTGCAAGCTCTCCGGTGCCACATCCCATGTCGAGGATCGACTCTCCCCCAGCTAGATCGAGATACTTGATGAACGTGGAGGAATAGCTCGACATCAACCGTTTGGCAAAAGAAGCAGCTCTTGTGTCCCAACGGCCGGGGTCGTTCGAACGATCGCGATATAGCTGGAGGTCAACCCACGATCCTCGCCAATCCACATCTTCAACACGTATTTTTTGCATCGGTCCTCCAAATGCACGTACGTATATCTGCCAAAAGTATTATCGATGAATCCGCACAATGTCACCAATAAAACTCTTAGCTATTACACCTAGCCCTTCGAAATCTCCGATTTCTTAAAATTAATTCGGTTGGCGCTTTTAGTGAATGCGAGAGATGTGGAACATACCATCACGGTGGATCCATCCCTTATCTCGCTTGTTCCGACAACTGGAAATCCATCTAGAAATGTCATGTTCCTAGATTCGAGATCTTTCACCCAGAGCTTTCCTCCTTGCTCGAACACAACGGCATGATGCCGCGATACGCGCAGGTCTGGTATGACGACGTCGTTATCTCCAGACCTTCCAATATGCAAGGTGGAAGATTGCCCAAAGATTTCTCTTTCAAACGAGCTGAAACCCTTCACCCTCACAGTTACAGTCCAATTGATTCCCGCATAGGACGAGTACGTCTCCGGATCGACTTCGTATTCATACACCTCTCCGAGAGACGAGAGTTCATCGGGCTTACGTTCTACGAGACCCTCCGCGTGACCACTATGCATTTCATTGCCGTCCGCGCCGATGCCAGTTTTTAAGTTAGCCTGCACCTCGTCATATGACCCCAATTGGGAAGCAGTGGAATTCTGCTCGGGATTTCCTTCAGCACCATTTCTCCTGTGTTTTGGCTTGAAGTCACTCTCATATGCGCAATTTTCGTAAATCCGTTCGTTCGCATGTGGAAACGGATGCATGCATTCATAACATATTTCGGCATCATCGAATGCCAAGCTCTTGCAGCATGGACACTGCTTCATCTACAACCTCCTCTCGCTATCAGCGGCTCTCTCCATATCTGACGGCATTTACCGAAGACACCGCCACGCATGTACATGGGGTGGGATGCGCGAGATCGGCGCATCCTTGCGATGGAATCACCCGATCCCCCACAATCCCCCCACGCATTTGACATGTCGTCTGCCGTGAGACATGACATCACCTACCGTGACGCCATACCACCCAGATCCAATGCGACGATAACCCGGCTACGTTGTTCAAACCAATCGGAACAGTCATTGGCATAACGTTCTAGAGCCAGGCATGAATCCGGCGACGACAGAATTCGATTGGGCATGACATTTCTATAGGAACTCACAACCAGCCCATCTCTATTCAAAAAGGCAACGTCCAATGGACCCCTCATCCCAAATGTGTGAATCGACCTGCATGGGGCAAGACACAGAACTTCGCCCTCACCCATGTCTTTAAAACGATGTGATTTCAACCCGCGTACCCTATCCCAGTAGCTAACGGCAAATCTCATATGCAAGTTCATACAAACCACCCAATAAAAGGCCATTTTGATTAACTTGAGACAACATTGATTGGCTCCTATAGATTCCAGTCGACGCATTATCGCGGTAGCGCTGCGACCCCACAGCTCATGAGCAAAGGAGAAAGACACCGAGCCATTAGTACTTCGACGGTCTGAATTCCACATAATCGAATTCCATGCAATCTGAAGGCCGATTGATACCGATGCTCATGAGAAGCACAGGGTTATCAACGTCTTTCCCCCTATCCTTGAAAACTCAACGAACGCGTTTGAATAATCGCCCCCATCCATTCCGTCCCTTCGAAAATAGAGGATGTTGGAGCTGACATTCGAATCGCTCGGAACCCATCCCCCTTTCTCCATGACAGCACTAACCTCTGCTTTGGCAGATTCCTCCCCATACGAAGTCGCATACCCCCAGACCCCAAGATTGGCGTTAGAGCCCAGTCGTTCGAACCCGCTTATTGCATAAATCCCAATGGGATCGTCTTCTATCTCGTCGTCCCTTAGTGCAAGGAAGGTCTGCTCAACCGATGCAGAGCCTTCATCATTGGTCCCAGCATTGTCGTTGGCCAGATGTAGCAGAAGAAACATCATCGCGATCACACATATAGTGCCAACCGACGCCCACATCCTGCGACGCGCGTAGTCGCTTGCCTTCGGTTTCTTCGAACGTCGATTGGGATTCTGCCCGAGGTTCTCTCGAGTCAAACCAGACAACAACCTCATAGCAAACCCTCTGGTTTGAACACGTCGACTACATATTCCCTTGTATGCCTCTGGCTCGGGAACTCAATTCCAAACGCCCCACCATCAAAAAGCGGCACCTTGTATTCCATCACACATGTATATTTCCTAAAGCTCGGTATCAGCGAGAATAAGATGCCGGCGTTATCTGCGACGTCAGAGCCGCTGATAGACCCTATGTCTGCGCCCGAAACATCCACCTCCACATTCTCGGATCCGGCAAACTCTGTCTCTATCGCACGCTTGATGTTCGAAACACAAGCGCTTTTCCCATAGTCGCCATAGCCTGGGGATATCCCGTAAACCCTCACAGCCTGTGACGAAACCTTATCGAATCTTGCGCAATCGCCCATATATGAGAGGAGATTCATCGATATAGCCGCGGCCACCAGCATCACTGGAATAAGTACCGCCAGTTCCACGACCATCTGTCCGGAATCTGACTTTAAAGCCCACAGGCAAACATGCGAATTGCAAATTTGGCTACAGCGACTGTCTCTGCAAGTTCCCACAACGTGATTTCCAAGCGTTTTGTTGAAAAAGCCGATCATTCATAACCCTCCAGAATCCTCTGGGTGTTTTTGTAAATAGTCTCAAGAACGGCACCTGGAACGCTTTCTGCAGAGTCTGGGAGAGCGATTGTAACAGGAACCCCAAAAGGACCATCGATGGTTATATCCTCCGGCATTACACCGGTTCCCAGATACCCTCTTGCAACCGAGATGGCATCCGCCAGCGATTCATTTTCGGAATCCAAGACATGTATGCTGTTAACGAGCACCGGTTTTGGCGTGGAAAGATCCACAGGGGTAATCCCCAAACCATCCAGAGCGGATTCGAATGCGCTTTTCGCCCAACTCCCCAAAGGCGTGGACCCAATGCCCGGAATTGAATCGATGGATTCCTTGATACCATCTGCAAACGATTCCATTCCTTCGCAATAAGACGAAAGGGCATCGCCCCAAAGATCCAAAATCCAATCTAATCCCGATTCAAACAGACCGTCAGAACCCGAATCCAGCACATCCTGCTTCACCCCATCCAGTAATGACGAGATCAGGTTGTTCCCCTCTTCCGGATCGTCCTTTCCCAAGGCGGCGGCAGATATGGAAACCCTAGGACCGATAGATGCTCTAGATCCGAGCAGCGTCGACCCAAATGCATCGGGCGCAGCGTGCTCTTTTAGATCTACGACGACGGATATGCACCCATGTCTTCCAGGAGGTTCCGGGTCGTATCTAGCATCTGGATTGGAGACCTTTTCCATAGCCTCCGACACCGTTTCAAACGATTCGCCCGCATATTCGATAACCTCGTTTTGGCTCTGCATCATCTGTGCTGATGCCTGCTGATATTCATTGGCTGCATTGGCCACAATCTTATAGTGGTATTCGAACCCATTCTCTATCGAAGATGATGGTGCCCCCACCTTTCCAAGAGCAGAAGACGTCATCTCGCATATCGGACAATACGAAAGCGTTCCTGCATCCATATCGGACAACGAACCGTATCCGCTAGGAGAAGACGAAAGGTATCCAGGGCACTCTGCACTTCCATGCAGCACGCCATCCGACGACACGGGCCAGCATCTATCTGTATACATATGAGTAGTACGCATCTCATCTGTGTTCGACGGAAGACTTGGGAAATACGCAGAGAACTGTTGCCCCGGTCCCTCGTTCACATATCCAGTCTTCAACTGTTCCAGCGCATAGCTGTAATACTTCTTTCGACACTCCGACCTCACCTTCTCATCTATAGAGTCCGTGGCAGGATGTTCCGACGACAAACGCGCCGCATAATACGATTTGGCACGCTCAAGGGGCACTGAAAACGACCATGTACTTACCGATGAATAATATGGATTCGAGGCACCAGAAATAGAGGACAGCGTGGCCGCTCTTTGATACATGCAAAACCCAGGGCTGTTACCGCAATCAGCCATATATGCCGCCAATTTTGAAGACTCGGCGCTCTTCTGCAGCGCATCGATTTCCTGAGATTTTTCAGAGGTCTTATCGATGTCGTCTTCCAAAGTTTTCTGAGAATCTTCCGTCGAGCCTGCATCAGTAAAGCCCGGTGAACTGCCTTTTATTGGAAGGGGTATCGCAACTCCCATGTAATCCGCCGAAGAATCTAAATCGGAATTCTTCGAGATCACTAGAGCGGAATTGACAGCACACAGGAAGGGCAGGGCCTCTTGTAGCTTATCCAATGCACCAGAAGCAGCGGAGGCAAACCTGTTCCTCGCAGAAGACAATCGAACAGCAATCTGCTCGAGCTGAATTCCAAGAGGAATGGTTGGAGGTATGCAGCAGAGAACAGTAGCTATGCCAAATAAAGAGAGAGCTAGAAGGGACATCGACAGCACTATCGCATCTACCACTTTGGACAGAACATAGTATTCGGCTACAACGTTCTCCCCTGCCATCGCAGCTGAATCTGCGACGAACTGAATGTCGGATGATTCGGATTGCAGCCAGTACACCTGCGCCGTGCTGAAGACAAGCGCTAGCACGAGCAGCAGAGCAATCACGGTGGCAAAGGTTGTAAATCCACCATCACCGGACACAAACGG
>CADBOM010000042.1 GCA_902796325.1 uncultured Coriobacteriaceae bacterium | reverse complement strand
CGAGGTTGCAGACGCAGAGGAAGCCGATGCCATCATCGCGGCTCTCGGATCGTATCAGCCAAAGCCCGTCATCGAGGGTATCGACGGTGCAAACGTGTTTGGTTCCATTGAGGCTTACGACCACGTGCCCGAGCTTGGCAAGAACATTGTTGTGATTGGCGGAGGTCTCGTGGGCGTTGAGCAGGCCCTGTGGCTCAAGAGCCTGGGCTATAACCCCATCGTCGTGGCACGTCATCAGCTGCGTGACGGCGGCAACCACCTGCACATGATTGCCGTTCGCAACGAAATCAACGTGCGAGGGCTCGAGGTTCACGAGTTCATGGGCACCAAGGTCATTGCTCCAGATCACGTGGTGTGCGTTGACCAGGATGGCAATGAAGTGGAGTTCGCAGCAGACTCCGTGATCTACGCAACCGGAATGGTTCCGAGAACCGAAGCGGCAATGGCGCTGCACGAGTGCGCTCCGGAGTTCTTCCCAATTGGCGATTGCATGGTTGCCCGCGATATGGCAGACGCCGTAACCCAGGCTTACATGGCTTCGAAGAACTTGGGACTGGTCTAGGTCCTGGTGTAGGTCTTGGCGTAAGAGCCACGGAAGAGTGAGAGACGAGAATCCGTCTCAGCAGCGTAGGACAATGCATCACGATGCAGCATTGATGCTTCGCTGAGCATCGACATGCACGTCAAAACAACAAAACAAGGACCCGGTCACATATAGTGGCCGGGTCCTTTTGTTAGCTGTTTGCTTCTTAGGTGCAGCCAACAGCGCCAAACATTGATTTCAGCTCGAGCTAGCTACCGAGCCAGCTATTCCTCGATAACTGCTCCAACATCGCCAGGGCCAGAACCTGTATCTACGGGCACTTCTCCGTCTTTATTGCCATAACGGCCAGCCTTGAACGGGTTGAATACTAGGAAAATAACCGCCACTGCTATGCAGAAAATAGCCTCGATGATCATGGGCAGATACACGGAGTCGCCAAATGCGATGTTGAGGAACTGCAGCCAGAACGTTGCAATGAAGCCGCCGAGCTGGATTCCAATGTTAACGATAGACGTGGAGGTGGCAATCATCTTGGGCTGGGTTGCCAGACCCATCCACGACATGAAGGTTGGGGTGAATGTGCAGAATCCGAATCCCAGAAGACCGGTTCCAATGCAAATGACAACCATGTTGTATCCGAAGTAGATGCAGAGGATGCCGATTGCAGCTGCAATCATTCCGAACGAGATGCAAAGCCTCTTGGCATGCTTGAATAGGGTACCGAAAACCGCTCCGGTAACCGCACCGATGATGGTGTATACGTTCAAACCCATTGCCGCCATGGTTGCTCCGCCAAGTCCGCGATCGGCAAGAACGGTGGAAAGGTTGAGCATTGCCGGGTAGTTGAGGAT
Source organism: uncultured Coriobacteriaceae bacterium (assembly GCA_902796325.1). Lineage (GTDB taxonomy): Bacteria > Actinomycetota > Coriobacteriia > Coriobacteriales > CADBOM01 > CADBOM01. The sequence goes on along the minus strand of CADBOM010000042.1, from coordinate 19,482 downwards.
CTGGAATACAACGAGAATGATGAAGATGGGGATGAGGACCCTGGAGAGCTTGCCCTTCTCCTTCTTGTGCTCGGCCTTGATTTCGGGCTCGGGGAGGAAGAATGCCATCACGAACGCGATTACTCCGAACATATGGGCGAAGAACACCATCTGCCAACCGCCGATGTCGCCCAAAACACCGCCAAGTGTCTGCAAGATCAGTCCGCCGATGTTCATGAAAAGCGTTGCGTATCCGAGCATAGACGCCTGCTTGTTGTCCTTGTAGATTCCAAGGATAATCGCGGTGATAATCGGGTTGTAAAGGCCCATTCCCAATCCGCATAGTGCGCGGCAAACAAGTGTGAACGCGTAACTGTCGAAGAATGCGGGCAGCGTTCCGAATATCCAGAACAGTCCGGACGCGATTACGGCCAGGGTGCGGTATTTGAGGAATCTGCCCATGGTAATTCCGGCTATCGCGATGCCAATAACCGTGAAGAGGGTGGGCAAGGTGGAGATAAGAGTAACCGGGAGAACTCCAACAAGCTCGGGCTCGGTTTCGGTGAAGTGCTGCACGAACAGGAAGATGGCCGGCGTTACAACGGCAAACCCCATGCCGATGGTTCTGAACATGAGGATTGCCAACGTGTTCAACTTGCTAACAGGTTGAACGATATCTGGGTTTTGGTTTGAGTTCTGGTTGCCAGCGGTCTGTCCTGAAACTTGTCCTGAATCGGCTTTGCTTGACATGACCCCTCCTTTTCATATGTATTGGCTGTGTGTTCTTGTGCAGTTTGCATACTGGGCAGGGTTATTGGACTGGCATCACTCCTCGGAAGATTAGGCTGCAGGCTGATAATTGGTTGGGCCGCCATAAGATAAGCGCCGTGCAGAATAACGTGTGGGTACCAACAGAGACAACGAGCGTGTGCAGTGCTCTTTGTTGCTGTATACAAGGCGGGCGCAATCGAATGTGCTCTGCTGGAAATGCACGGTTCCATCTATGAGTACAAACGGTTGCGCCCAAAACCGACTGCCTGCAAACGCTACTGCACAAGCGTTCATGAGCTGAATATAACCCTATTGGGCCTCGTCAATGGCGAGGCGTAAATAAAAATTGATTTCTTTCAAATTTAAAGAACTTTGAAATGTTAAAGTTTAGTAAATAATCGATAACCATTATGCACTATTCAGCACGAAATGAATTTCCGATAATTTTTGCAAATTTGTTTGATTGATAAACATCATCGAGGATATAAGCAAGGACATTGTAGAAAACTTGATTAAAATAACCTTAAACATGTTTGCAAACGCTCGCCGATGCTCAAGCGGGATGTTAGGCAGTCTAGGGTGGCGCATATGGAAATTCAACAGATGAAGTACTTTCTCCAGATATGCGAAGACAGGAACTACTCCAAAGCCGCGGCCAACCTTTTCATATCGCAGCAAGCTCTGCGCAAGTCCATCAAGAAGATGGAAGACGAGATTAACCTGGAGCTTTTCTACAGAGTTGGAAATCAGCTTGCCCTCACTCCGGTGGGCGAGACCATGAGGTCGTATTGCGAGACCATAATGGGAGATTACCAGAAGATGGAGGAGGGCCTGGCATTCTACCGCGACGACCCAGAGCATCTCGTGATAACCGTGTGCATGGCAAACGGATGCTATGACCGCCTTGCCGGATCTGTCATCGAGCCCTATAAGAAGAGCCATCCCAACGTGAGCGTGAACCTCATCGAGGAACCCGACTTGCAATGCGAGCGCGACATCATGAGGGGCGTTGCAGACTTTGGATTCTGCTTTGGTCCCAACGACCCGAACATCTTCGATATTTACACTGTAGATTCGTATGGGTACTACATCCTGGTGAATAAGAGCAATCCATTGGCGAGCAGGAAATACGTCCAAATTGCCGATTTGAAAGACCGCCTCATCGGTATAGTGGACGAGAGATTCAAGATCTATTTCAATTTCTTGGAAGCCTGCCACAGCCTTGGATTCGATCCGAAGATAGACTTCAAGGGTTCTGATCCATATTCGATCCACCAGTACAGCCATATCACCAACAACGTAACGGTCACCGCTGGGGATTATTGCGAGGAGCTGGCCCGGGATGATCAGGTGGCGGTTCCGATAAAGATCGATTCTACTGTTACCGAGAACACGTTCAACATCATCGTGCGCAAGGGCATTTCGCTCAACAGGGAAGCCTGGAAGTTCATCGAGTACTGCAAAGATACTCTGATTTCCGAGGACCGCCAGTAGCTTTGCGAAGCCACCCTGCGCAGGTGGTTTGGCGCATGCTTTTGCACATCGAACTTTATAGCAGAGGCTTTGCGAAAGTAGCTTTGCAAAGGTAGAAGCGGCTTTGCGCAGGTAGATTGGCAAATCTATACAATCGAGAAAAATTCGGACTTTTTAAACTTTTGGTTAAACTTTCCACCAAGGCGGAAAGATAGTGAACCATTTTCTGCTTGTTGCCCTTTTTCAAAGTAAATAGCATTCAACATGTGATTATTTACAGCTGCGTTTGAATGTCCATCGCGGCTTCAACTGAGGTTAGTTGCGATTAAAACCACCCGAGTTCTGCGTGCTACTTGCTTTGAAAGGATCTAGATGTCCGAAAATCCTGAGAAAGTGCTGGTAAACGATATACAGGGCTATTCCATCCACGACGGTCCCGGTATTCGCACGACGGTGTTCCTCAAGGGATGCAATCTCGATTGCCAGTGGTGCCAGAATCCTGAGGGAATGTCGTTGTCGCAGCAGGTGGGGTTCATGGAGAACCTGTGCCAAGGCTGCGGAAAATGCCTGAAGGCCTGCCAACACGGTGCCATCGTGGCAACTCCTGGCGAGCACAGGGTCGATTACTCCAAGTGCGTTGTTTGCGGCGATTGTGTGGAGGCGTGCTACTACGGAGCGCTGGTCATGTACGGAAAACCCATGACCGCGCAGGAGCTCTTTGAGGAAGCTCGCAAGGACAAGCTGTTCTACGACGCCACCGAGGGCGGCGTGACCATCTCGGGCGGCGAGCCGCTCATCCATCCGGAGTTCGTGCACGATGTGCTGGTGCTTCTCAAGGAGGACGGCATCAACACGGCAATCGAAACCGCAGGTTGCGTCCCATGGAAGACGTTCGAGCTGGTTGCCGACTACGTGGACCTGTTCCTCTTCGACTTCAAGATGGCCGATCCCGCGAGGCACGAGCACTACATCGGCAAACCCAACGACCTCATCTTGGAAAACGCCGAGAAGTTGGTGAAGCGTGGCGCGAACGTGCTGTTCAGAATGCCACTTCTCAAAGGCGTGAACGATTCCGACGAGAACATCTCGGCGATGTCGGAATTTGCGAAGAAGGTTGGCAATCCTCACATTCAGCTCATGCCCTACCACAGGATGGCCGAGAACAAGTACAAGGCCCTGAACAAACCCTACAGGTGCGAGGAAGTTCCAGTGATGGATAAATCCGAGGTGGAGGCCGTGAGGCTGAAGTTCGTCTCGCACGGAATTGACTGCACGACTTCGAAGTGATGGGTCAGGCAAGCAAGTAAAGCAACTGCGGAATGGGCAGCTCGGCGAATGAAAAGGAAAAGCAGCAAGCGAACGAAAAGTGGCAAGCAAACGAGCAGGCAAAGCAGCAAGCAAACGACAAGGTTACGAAACGAGCAATAGCAGCGTAAGAGATAAAGCGAACATCTGGCAAGAGCAGTAACGGTTAGCACATAGGTTTCAATATCTGGTTTTAGCAAGGAGGAAGTTATGGCTTGGCAAGTCGACCAGGGTATTCTGGATCAGATCAAAGACGTGAAGATGGAGGATCGTCTCTCCACCTGGCGCAAGGAAATGAAGGCGGCGGGATACAGGGTGTACGTAGATAGGCAGCGCCTGTTCACGGAGTCTTGGAAGCAGACCGAGGGGCAGGATCTTGAGATGCGCCGCGCTCTGGCATTCAAGAACATCTGCGACAACATGCCCATCACCATTCTGCCCTGGGAGTTCATCGTAGGAAAGGCAACTCCAGGCGTGGTTGGTGCAACCCCGGCAATCGACGTTTGCGGCGACTACATGCCTGCAATCTGGGAAGATTCCGACGAGATGACCATCGGCTGGTCGGCTCACGCAACCCTGTCCAAGGAGGACAAGGACATCCTGCGCGAGTCTGCCGAGATTTTCCGCAAGGAGAACGTCGCGGACCTCTCCAACGACGCTGTTCGCCAGGTTATGGGCGACTGGCATGACGAGGCAGTTGCCGCCCACGTTGTAGACCCGGGTCTCGACGCCGTGTTCTTCGGATCCTCTTCGTCTTCCTGCGACTTTCCCTACATCGTGCAGAACGGAATTGGATCCTACATCGACAGGGCAAAGCAGTACATCGAGGACGAGCGCCAGAAGGCCCGCCCGTGCGCTGACAAGATCTACTTCTGGAAGGCCTCGATCATCTGCGTGGAGGGCATGATCAACCTGGCCCACAGGTACTCCGCTCTGGCATCCGAGATGGCCGAGAAAGAGGAGAACCTCAAGCGCAAGGCCGAGCTGGAGAGCATCGCAGACGTGCTCACCCGCGTGCCCGAGAAGCCCGCAACCTCCCTGCAGGAGGCCCTGCAGTCCATGGCAATCGTTGCCTGCGGCAAGATCTTCGAGCACCCGATGCACAACTATCCGCATTGGGGACGCGGCGACCAGTATCTGTATCCGTTCTTCATCAACGACGTGCGCTCCGGCAAGATCACTGTTGCCGAGGCTGGTCAGATGATTGGCGAGCTCATCGGACGCTGGGGCACCTCGCTCCACATCATGGCCGAGTCGCTCAAGGAATCTCACCAGGTAAACTACGGAATTAACGCCCTGGCTCTCGGTGGATACAACCAGAACCACGAGGATGCTTCCAACGAGCTCTCCGCCCTGTTCCTGCACATGGTTGGCCTACTCAAGATTTCGTCCCCAACCGTGACGGTTCGCTGGACCCCCAAGACCCCCGATTGGATGATGAAGGCAGCCATCGACTGCAACATGGAGACCCGCGGTGGAATCCCGCTGTTCCAGAACGATGACAGGACCATCGGCAAGTACCTTGAGGCTGGAATTCCGTGGTCCGAGGCTGTGGAGTGGTTCGGACTTGGCTGCGTGTACCCGGCACTGCTCACCCGCGCAGAGCACTATGGAATGGAAGGTCTTGCAGGACTGAACCTGGCAGCGTTCCTCGACATGGCGCTTCACAACGGCAAGGATATCAACGGATATCAGCTTGGCCCCGATTGCGGAGACGCCAAGGACTTCAAGAACATCGAGCAGATCAAAGAGGCCATGTGGGCCGAGCACAAGTACGTGATCGACCGCACCGTGGAGTGCGCTCACATTGCCCTGCAGATCGAGCCGCGCTACATGCGCGAGCCCTATTGGTCCACCATCGCGGTGCCGTGGCACTTCGCAAACGGCCAGGACATCCTGATTCCAGACCCCGAGCACTCGCTGTGGGGCTTCTCCGACAGGGCCATCATCGACGTCGCCGACACCCTCACCGCTATCGATCACCTGGTGTTCAAGGAGCACAAGCTTACGATGGAAGAGCTCATGGAGGCTCTGGATTCCAACTTCGAGGGAGAGCGCGGAGAGGAAATCAGGCAGATGTGCCTCGCAGCTCCCAAGTTTGGTAACGACATTGACGAGGTTGACTACCTGGTATCCGAGATTTCCGACCGCTCCGCTCAGTACATCAAGCACATGGACAACTCGCCGTTCAGCAACTTCATGATCACCCGCGAGGGCCTGTCCTGGCACTTCAGCGCCGGCCTTGGCGTGCGTGCTCTGGCCGATGGCCGCAAGTCTATGGAGCCGCTGGACGACGGCTCGTTCTCGCCAATGGGTGGAGCCGACAAGAACGGCCCAACCGCAGTGCTTCGCTCCGTGCTCAAGGCAAAGCAGAAGGATGCAGCCGCGTCGGTGCTGAACCAGAAGTTCACCAAGACCCTGCTCTCCACCCCTGGTAGCCAGGACATGCTGGTGAAGTACACCAACGCCTTCCTCGGTGCTGGCGGAACCCACATCCAGTACAACATCATGGACACTGAGGAGCTCATCGAAGCTCAGGAGAAGCCTCAGGACCACGAGGACCTCATCGTGAGGATCGGAGGATTCTCCGCCTACTTCGTGCAGCTGTCCGAGGGAATTCAGGACGACGTGATCAACAGAACCGAGCAGGCTCTGTAAGGATTCGCGGCGGTTCGCGACTTAGCCGCAAGCCGGGCAAGCTCAGTAAGAGTTCTGCAAATGGCTCGTTCCTCGTGTGGTGCTAGTAGCAGGGCATCGCACGAGGAATCCTAGTCGAGAGTCCGAGTCCGCAAAATTGGGAAATACCGTGGCGCGGGGGATTCGCCTGTACACCCCAGTGCCAACGGCTTTTATGCAAGGTAATAATCAATAGAAGGGGAGTTTCAAAAAATGAATGAAACCAGCGCGCTGAAGAGGTGGAGGGGCAACCCCAACGCCATCATCAGCATCATCGCAGTACTTCTCGTGGCAATTCTCTGCCAGTCATCTGGTGCTGAGAACCCAGCACTCCAGTACATGGCAGATGAGTTCACCGACATTCCAATGAGCACCATCACGATGGTGACCACGCTGCCATCGCTCATGATGATTCCTGCGTCGCTAGCATTCTCCTGGTTGCGTAGGTACTTCTCGTTCAGGCCGTTGTTCATCGTGTCGGCCATCCTGCTCATCCTCGGTGGCGTTATGCCGGCCTACGCGCCCGACTTCGTGTCCGTCCTGGTTTGGAGGGCAATCTTTGGAATCGGCGTAGGCGTTATGTGGCCTCTGGCACAGTCCCTCATCGTCGAGCTTTACGATGGCGAGCGCCAGAACCAGATGCTCGGATGGAACTCCGTGGTTACCGCTTGCGGAGGCATCATCTGGCAGAACGTCGGTGGTATCCTCGCCCTGAGCGGTTGGAGAATGTCCTTCACCACCTACTACATCCCCATCGCAGTGCTCATCTTCTGCGGAATCTTCATCCCCAACACCCTGGCAACCAAGAAGGCTAGGGAGCAAGCTGCTTCTGGCGAGGCCAAGGAAGGGTCTGCAGCACCCGTAAGCGTTGCCAAGGACGGCTACGTTGGACTTACCGTTCTGCTGCTGATCGCCTACTTCGTGTTCAACTTCTTCAGCATGCTGTTCTTCACCAACATCTCCTTCAAGATCGTTGGAGAGGGTATTGGAGAGTCCAACCTCGTGGGAATCGCCACTTCGATGATCACCGTTGGATCGCTGGTGATCGGCGTAATCTTCGGAAAGATGATGAACACCAAGTTCTTCGGAACCTACGCGATGTGCATCGGCTGGCTGCTCGCCGGCATTGGAATGCTCATCAACGGTATCACCGGCTCGTTCGCAGTGATTTGCGTTGCATCGTTCATCCAGGGATTTGGAACCGGCACCTACATGCCCTCCATGGTCGGCCTCATCGGTAACGTTGGCGGCAAGGCAAAGGCATCGCTCATTCTGGGTATCTCCACCTGCGTGCTCGGTGCTTCCCAGTTCTTCGGCCCCACGATCATGAACCTCATCGTCGAGAGCATGGGTCTTTCGAATGGTAGCCCCTGCATCACCATGGGTGGCGCTTGCCAGGTTATCGCCGGCATCGTTGCGACCATCGTGTTCGTGATCATCCACAATGCTCGTGCCAAGAAGGCAAAGGCTGCTGCAGCTGAGGCTTAAGGTTTAAGGCTTAAGCCAAGCCGTGCGGTCGTGCAAGTTAAATCGCACCCCAGTTCTCGGACTGAAAGAAAGTTCGGGATCTGCGGGTGCGTTTTTTTGTGAGTAAGAATTGTAGGCATGGGGCAGCTGCAGACACGGGACAGCTTGTCTTTCAGAGAGGGAAAGTCTTACGCCGAGTAGAGCCTCGCAGCCCTGCAGCCCCGCAACCCCGCGCAACCCCGCAACCCCGCAACCCCGCAATCTTGAGATCCCGTGCTCCAGCGTTGCGCATATCCTCGCAGTGCGCGAATGTAACTTTTCCTAGTTTGTGCACTCCGAAGGCTCTAAATCTCGCTTTTTTTAGTAAACTTTCCTAGTTTGTGCAAACCGAGCGCCCGAAAGTAACCCGTGACGAGCTGTTTTCGTGCAAACAAAACGATGGTCTCGGCAATTTAATCAACTATGAGGGAAATTATGTTGAATAATTTGCTGAAGATGCTTGTTTAGGGGACCGAATGATTAGTTGAATATGGCTTCCCATTCGACACCGCTACGCACAAACAGGGAAAAGTTACTCGGAAATGGAATTTTGGGGCACTCGAATTGCACAAACTGGGTTTTCTTGTATTTGTGTTATATTCCCGGACCCCGTATCCCGTGGCATGATGTACGGGGTCCGGGGTCCGGATGTCGGAGTCCGGAGTACGGGGACTGGAGCCCAGAGTATAGATGGGATACATCCAAAGTTCGCACAAACACAGATTTCTCACGTCGTATGGAGCATATGACGCTTTTCGTGCTATGTGTTCCCAAGCGTGTTTTCAGGTGCATCGCTAAGCGTGTCCCCATGTGTGTCAACGGGTGGCCTTCCCACGATTTGGAATTTCAGGCATTTGACGTTATGGTGCGTTATCTACCAAGTGTCCCGAGGTAACAGGCGGAGAGCCGGTAAAGTTTTTGGTTCGAGATGGACGGCCCGAAGCAAGTTACCAAATGCACAGGAGCTTCTGCACCAGCAGGCTCATCACGATGATGCCGGCCCAGCAACATGCGCCAAGTGCCAGCGGCTTTCCGCCAGTGCGGACTAGCTCGACAACGTTGGTGTTAAGGCCAACGGCCACCATGGCCATCACAATCATGAACTTCGACACCGTGCTGATTGGCGCGAAGAACTCCGTTGGGACACCGGCTCCAGTTGCAATCGTGGTAACGAGCGAGGCGAGCACGAAGTAAAGGATGAACATGGGGAACATCTTGCGGAAGCTGGCCTTGCTGCCTGCCTCTCCATTGCGCTTCGCCTTGCGCGCATAGTAGAAGGCCAAGACCAGGGTGATCGGGATGATTGCCAGGGTACGGGTGAGCTTCACGGTGACGGCTTTGTTGAGGGTCTCCGTGCCCAACCCATAGAGGGAGTCCCATGTTGCCGCGGTAGCGGTGACCGACGAGGTGTCGTTAACGGCGGTTCCAGCGAAGATTCCAAATGCGTTGCCGCTAGTAGTGTCGAACCCAAGGGCGGTGCCAAGCGCTGGAAATGCCAGGGCGGCTATGAGGTTGAAGAAGAAAATCACCGATATTGACTGTGCAACCTCTTTGTCGTTTGCATTGATGACTGGTGCGGTTGCGGCGATTGCGCTTCCGCCACAGATTGACGAGCCAACTCCCACTAGGGTCGCGCTCTTAACGGGAACCTTCATGATCTTGCCAACGATAGCCGCGATGATGAGCGACGTTGCGATGGTCGTGATGATGATGGGGAGGGATTCCAGCCCCGTTTGAGCTATGGCGTTGAGATTGAGGCCAAATCCCAAGAGCACCACTGCGCCCTGCAGCACGTATTTCGAGGTGAACGAGATTCCCGAATTCAGATTACCCTTGTTCTTGAGCAGTAGGGTTATCACCATTCCCACGAGTATGCCGATGATTGGCCCTCCAACCACGGGGATAAGGGTTCCAACGAACCAGCAGGGAATGGCCACTACCAAGCAGAAGAGAAATCCTTTCCACTTCGGGTTCGTCTTTTTGGTTAATGTTTCCGTGCTCTCGTTCACTTGCGTCTCCGTCTCTTCGCGTGTTTGGCACTAAGCACGCCCACTGCCCGATCCGAGGCTGTGGTCATGGCGCGCGTTGTAGCTAGATGCGCCTTTACTTGCGTGCGCTTGCATTTGGCACTATGGCACGTGTTATTTTTTATCATCTGTTTGGTATCACGTAAAATTATTTATTATGATGAATCGATAAAAAATTTTTATAATGAAGAACCAAGAAAAAATAAAGACCCTCACTGGGGCTGGACTTCTGCTGGGGCTGGACTTCTGATGGGGTTGGCGAGGATTGGAAAAACAACATGCAAGATTATCGAATGGACACTTTCCTGTGCGTTTGCAAACATATGAGCTTCACGGACGCGGCAGAGGAACTCTGTATAACACAGCCGGCTGTAACGCAGCACATTAGGTTCCTAGAGCGAAATTATGGGGTGAAGCTGTTCGACAGACGTGGCCGCGGCATAGAACTAACCAAGGCTGGTCAGATGCTCAAGAACGCAGCTACCACCATGATGAACGACGAACGCTATCTTAAAGATTCGATGATTGAAGCACAGAGCAACAGAAGCTATATCTTTGGGGCCACTCTCACCGTGGCGGAATACATGATCGCCGAACCGCTGACTCGATTCATCTCAAATCACGAGGGAAGTCGCATTGAGATGAAGGTCGCAAATACAACCCAGCTATTGGAACAGTTGGATTCCGGAGATATAGACTTCGCAATCGTCGAAGGCAACTTTCCAAAATCAGAATATGAATCGCTGAGCTTCGCCAAAAAAGAATATGTGGCTGTTGGTTCTCCTAGGCTAGCTTTGGAGTATCGGGGTAGGGTGCTTGACGATCTGCTCTCGCAGACTTTGATTTCTCGAGAAGAAGGTTCAGGCTCCCGTGAAATATTGGAGCGAGAACTGTCATCGCGTGGACACTCTATACAAGATTTTGGAAACATGATCGAGCTTGGCAGCATCGGGCTGATCAAGAAGATGGTGCAGATGGATCTGGGGATAACCTTCTTGTACAGAGACGCGATTTTTGAAAATGAACTAGCTGGGAACATGGCTGTGATCGACATAAAGGATTTTGATGTGTACCACGAGATAGCCTTCATATTTCGGAAGAACAGCGTATTCAGGGATGATTATCTGAAGATTTTCTCCGAATTCGTGGATTGCTAACGGTGTCTATGGCGCATGGAGATGATGGCGTTTGATGGCGGCTGGCGCCGCATGTAGCCGTGTTGCAAGGAATATCGGCCGCCAGCGAGGGCATATGCGAGAATCACTACGCCTGTTGCGGAAGTGAATCTTGTAGTTGTTGTTCGAGTTTGCGATAATATTTAGGCATTCGGGCGATTGGCGCAGCGGTAGCGCAGATGCTTTACACGCATAAGGTCAGCGGTTCAAATCCGTTATCGCCCACCAGAAATAACAGCGGGTCGGAATCTAACAGATTTCCGGCCCGCTTTTTGTTGTGCAAACTCGGGAGATTAGCCTTTAAAACCTCTCGTAATTTCCTGATGGTTTCTGCCATTTTCCTTTTAACGTTTTCGGTACTTCGCTTTTTCTGCCATTTCTCTTTTAAGAACAGGTACCAGTGCGATTGCGGCACAGGTGCTCTCGTCGCATTAATTGTTTTAGTCAATATATGGCATTTAGCTAATATTAGACATAGTCAATGTATAATAAGAAAGCATCGCTTCGACGCTGGGATGACGATTGGCATATGTATCGGGCGATGCTTGATACAGGAAGATTATGAGGAGGGGCTTATGCCTATCGACAAGAGAATCGTTGACCTGGTTGACAAGGGAATGTCTGGCGAAGGACTTACCGAGGAAGAGGGCGCGGAACTTCTGTCCGTGAATCCCTACACCTTCGAGTCGGCGCATATTCGCTGGGGCGGATACATGCTGGCTAGGAAAGCATCGGGCGGAATGGCGGAGGTGCATGCGCAGATCGGAATGGATGCTTCCGCATGTCCGAAGAACTGCCAGTTCTGCTCATTCGCAGCCTGCAATGGCCTTCGCCCGCCAAAGGCTGAGATGCCAAAGGATGAGGTCATCGAATATGCAAAGGCATACAACGAGGCCGGGGTAAATCTCATGTGCCTCATGGTTACGGCGGCTTATGACTTCGACAAGTTCCTAGATATGGGTGCCTCCGTGCGCGAGGTAATCAATCCGGATATGCCGCTTATGGCCAACATCGACGACTTCAGCTACGAACAGGCCGTAAAGCTCAAGGAAGCCGGATTCGACGCCGTGTACCACGTGGTGCATATGGGGGAGGGCAAGATCACAACAATCAAGCCCGAGACCCGCATTGCCACCATGGAGAATGCCAAGAAAGCAGGGCTCAAGCTTTCGAGCTGCGTTGAGCCAATTGGTCCAGAGCATACTCCGCAGGAGATTTCGAAGCACATCCATCAGCTCATGAAGTTGGATCCGCTTTCGACCGGTGTTGGCCTGCGCGTGCCCGTGCCGGGAAGCCCGTTTGCAAACGACCCGCATAGGGGTGCAATCGACTGGTCGTTCTACATGGCCTGCATGAGGCTGATCGTGGGACTTACCCCGAAGCTCTGCGGAAATGCAGACATCGCTGCCGACTCTGGTGCAAATTACGGTTGGGCCGAGGTTGGCACCAACCCGCGCGACGACTCCAGTCATACCGATAAGACGGGCATTGGACGTGGCGTGAAGACCAGCCAGTACAACTTCATGCTTGCCGGATGGCAGATTCTTGAAGGCCCTTCGCAGGGATGGAGGGAGTAAGCGCTGGAGTTGCCCAAACAATTGAGAAGCAGTTTGCATGAAAATGGCTTGCATCGTGATTTACGGTGCAAGCCATTTGCGTTCATTAGGTGAGGTCGGTGTTCGGTTGCCGAAAGACTGCGAAGCGCTTATAGGGTGCTTGTCGTCCGCGCGTCTCTCGCTCTAGAACAAGATCAGCAGATAAACCATCGAGATTGCAACCGTGAGCATCGTTAGAGGGAAGCACTCCTTGAAGTACATCCCAAACGAAATTGGATGTCCGTTGGTATTGCTTATCTCCGACATCACCACGTTTGCAGAGGCACCGATGATGGTTGCGTTGCCGCCAAGGCAAGCTCCAAGCGAGAGCGCCCACCACAGTGCGGTCACGTCGATTCCGGTGCCTTCCATTGCCAAGATAACCGGGATCATTGTGGCTGCAAACGGGACGTTGTCAACGAACGCCGAGGCAATTGCCGAAATCCACAGAATCACAATCATGGTAACCACCATGTTGCCTCCGGTGATGTCTATGACCAGTCCGGCGAATGCCGAAAGCAAACCGGTGTGATCTAGCCCGCCAACCACGACGAACAATCCAAGGAAGAACAGGAGAGTGTTCCACTCCACGTCCTTAAGCACGGATCTTATGTTCTTGATGTCGAGAACGATCATTATCGCTGCAGCTGAGAGGGCGATTGCAGCTGAGCTAACACCCAACATGCTGTGCAGGCCAAACATAACCGAAACCAGCACTATCATGCATATGCTCACGTAGAACAGCCAGGGCCTTGCAATCTGCTCCTTCTCGTTCATCTGCATGAGGTCGGCCACGCGCGACTCGTCAACCTTGATCCTCTTCTTTAGCTGGAGACGCCAAATAAGAATGAGCACCACGAGTATGATTGCCACAACCGGACCATTGGTGCAGATGAAATCCATGAAGCTAAGGCCCGCTTGGGAGCCGATGATGATGTTGGGTGGATCGCCGATTAGCGTGGAGGTTCCACCTATATTGGATGCCATGGCCTCGCAGATGAAGAACGGGACGGGGTTGATTTCGAGCGTGCGACAAATCATCAACGTCATCGGCAAGATGAGCAAGATTGTGGTCACGTTGTCGAGCATTGCCGAGAACATGGCAGTGATGACAACCAGGAGGGCCATTATCGCAATTGGATTGCCTCGGGCGAGCTTTGCAGCCTTGATGGCTATGAATTCGAACAATCCGCTTGTCTTGACCACGGCGACATACATCATCATTCCCATAAGGACGCCGATGGTGTTGAAATCTATCGATTCCGCAGCTTCGCTAGGCGATACCACGCCGGTGATAACCAATACCGCTGCCCCCACCAAAGCTACGATAGCTCGCGGAAGCTTCTCCGTAATTACGAAGAACATCACTGCCACGAACACGGCTATGGCGATGATCTGGGGTATGGTCATGAAAATCACCGTCCTCAGCAAACTTTGGCAAGAGAAAATCTAGCCATTGTGGTGTGACCATCCCTAACAGTCCAATATGACTGGCACGCGGTGGTTGCTACGCGGTGACTTTCATGCGGCTGGCAGGTAGGGTAAACGCACGCCGGTTGATTGGTGGGCACATCGAATGACCGATGAGCACGCCGATGCATTGGGTAATCGACGTATTTGGTCGATTCCGCAACTTGAGACAGCATTTTCCTACCGACTTTTGCGATTACATCAAGCCGTTACAGATGTTTCATTAGATATTTACTTTTGATTTGGGCGAACGGGGATTCAGGCGCGCGGAATGCGTGGGGTCAGTGAATATGCGCCGCTTCAGTGGGAGCGAGCGCCATAAACGAACATGCGCTGCCTCAGTGGGAGCGAGCGCCATCAACGAACACTCGCTGCCTCGATAAACGCATCCCATATTTTCTTGTCGCAGTCATTGAAGGTCCAAGTGTACTCGGGATGCCACTGCACTCCCATGCAGAATCGCTTGCTTGGTAACTCGATTGCCTCCACCGTGCCCTGCGGAGACATTCCGGATACAATCAATCCTTCTCCAACTTTACGGATTGCCTGACCATGGTGGGAGTTAACCTCTATTACCTGCTGGCCGGTGATTCGTGCCAGCATGGTCCCTTCCTTAATCCGAACCTCGTGCGCCAGCGATTGCAGGGTATTCCTGTGGATGGGGAGTATGTCGAGCGATTCCGCTTCGCACGAAAGGTCGTCGATGTTCTGAGCCAGCGAGCCTCCAAATGCGACGTTTAGGAGCTGCATACCACGGCAGATGCAGAGAAGGGGCTTGTTGGCGTCTAGAACCTTCTCCACCATGGGAAATTCGAGTGCATCGCGCTCGGGGCACGGCCAGCGCCCTATGGCACGCTCGCCCCAGCGGGTGGGATCCACGCCTTGGCCTCCGGGTATCGCGAAGGCGTCGCACATGTTAACGAACTCGTCGAGTATGCCCATGTCGGTGGTTATCGGCATCATCAGGGGAGCGCCGCCAGCTGCGATTATGGAGTCCATGAAAGCAGCCGATACGGTCTCGCGCGGACCATGGATGGATCCCGGTTTTGGCAGGGTCCATCCAGGAGCTACGCAAACCAGTGGCCTGCGGGCTTGTTTTGCTTGTAGGCTAGTCATCGGATGAACCCGCGGTAATGGTAGAGCTGGCATCTTGCAGGTCGGTTGCACCTTCGGTCTGCGCGGTAAATGAACCTTCAGCTTGGTCGCCGGCTAGGCTCGCGGCCGCCGTGACATTGTCAAGATCGGCTCGCTTGACCTCTTCTGCAGCGGAGATTTCGTCGGGTTTTCCATCCAGCCCCTTGGTTCCACCTGCATTGGGCATTCCGAGAGATGCGCGGTCATCTGGCATGGAATCGTCGAAGAAGAAGTCTTTACCCGGGAAGATGGCGTTGAGGAGGATTCCCACAAGGGAGCCCACCGCCAGTCCGGAGAGTCCGATGGTCACGCCATTCACGTCGAATGCGATGCTGCCGGTTCCGGTGTAGGAGATGCCCAGCGAAAGCACGAGGATGAGCGCCACGATGATGACGTTGCGGCTCTTCTCGAGGTCGGTCTTGTTCTCCACGAGATTGCGAATACCAACTCCGGAAATCATTCCGTAGAGCACGAGCGACACGCCTCCGATGGTTGCCGCGGGCATAGCCGCGATAACTGCCGCGAACTTGGGGCAGAACGAGAACAGGATGGCAAAGCATGCTGCGATTCTGATGACGCGCGGGTCGAACACGCGGGTGAGTGCTAGCACGCCGGTGTTCTCGCCATAAGTGGTGTTGGCGGGAGCGCCGAAGAGCGACGCCAGCATGGTTGCAAGGCCGTCGCCCAGAAGGGTCCTGTGAAGGCCGGGGTCTGCAATGTAGTTGCGGTTGGTGGTGGAGCCAATGGCGGTGATGTCGCCGATGTGCTCGATCACCGTTGCAAATGCGAGGGGCACGATCGTGATGATGGCCGTGATTGCCAGGCCGCCGTCAAAATTACCAGCCAGCGAGAACACGGTGCTGTCCCAAACGATCGGCAGTCCAATCCAAGCAGCATCGGCGACTCCGCTGAAGTCGACCATGCCAGCGCATGCAGCCACAACGTACGAGACGATAACTCCCATGAGGATGGGGACAATCTTGATCATTCCCTTGCCCCAGATGTTGCAGATGATAACCACCACGATGGCAAGAATCGCGATTGGCCACGAGGTCTCGCAGTTGGTGATTGCTGTTCCAGCCAGAATGAGTCCGATTGCGATTACGATTGGTCCGGTAACAACTGGCGGGAAGTACTTCATGACCCTCTTGGGGCCAAATCCCCTGAACAGGCCCGCCATGATCAGGTATACAAAGCCCGCGCAGAAAACTCCCAGGCATGCATAGGGGAGAAGCTCTGGCTCGCCATTGGGTGCGATAGCTGCATATCCGGCAATGAATGCAAACGATGAACCTAGGAATGCCGGCACCTTTCGCTTGGTGAGGAAGTGGAAGAGCAGGGTTCCAACTCCTGCGAACAGAAGCGTTGTGGAGATTGGCAGTCCGGTGAGAAGCGGTACCAGCACCGTTGCTCCGAACATGGCGAACATATGCTGCAAACCGAGCACGGTCATCTTGGGCTTGCCCAAGACCGTTGCGTCGTGAATTCCCTCTGGTGGAATCTTCTTGGTGGAGATTTTGCCCGGTCGCTTGGCTTCTGACTGCATGGCCTTGACCTGCTCGTCTTGCTCTAACTGCTCAGGTTGTTTTTGGGTCTGCCCTTCCTGACTCATCTGCTTCCTCTCTGAATCATCGTTTCTCAAATGGATTGGCGCTGAAAACACACTATGTCCCGCCCATTGCCAACTGATCGCCGTTGTCTATGCCGTTGATGCCGCTGCGGTTATTGCTGCGCAGAGCTGCTTGATGCGTAACTGCTTGGCGCAGAGCTACTTGGTTAGAACTACTTGGTTCCGAAAATCCTGTCGCCGGCATCTCCAAGACCAGGCACGATATATGCGTTCTCGTTCAGATGGTCGTCAACCGTGCCAACATAGAGGTCTACATCCGGGTGCGCCTTGGTAAAGGTCTCGATGCCCTCGGGCACTCCGATAATGCACACCAGCCTTGCGCTCTTAACGCCGTGCTGCTTCAGAAGGTTGAGGGCGGCTACCGACGATCCTCCAGTTGCAAGCATGGGGTCAACAACCATGACCTGCCTGTTTGCGATATCTTCCGGCAACTTGCAGAAATACTCATGGGGCTCGAATGTGGCCTCGTCCCTGTAGAGTCCGATGTGTCCAACGCGGGCTGCGGGAATCATGTCGAGCATTCCATCCACCATTCCAAGGCCAGCACGCAGGATTGGCACGATAGCTATCTTCTTTCCCGCCAGCTGCTTGGCCGTGCACTTGCAGATTGGGGTCTCGATCTCAACGTCCTCGAGCTCAAGGTCTCTGGTAGCCTCATAGCACATGAGCGATGCGACCTCGCGGGTGAGCTGCCTGAAGTCTTTGGAGGAGGTCTCTTTCCTTCTCATGATTCCAATTTTGTGCTGGATCAGCGGGTGATCCATGATGACTACCTTTGCCATGGCGATGCGTCCCTTCCACGCTCGTTAAACTTCCGAAAAGATAATACAGTACCCGGGTTATTAGCCACACCCCGTTTTTGATGATGTGCTGACTTTTGTTAACTCTGCCAGTGTGGACGTGGGCTAGCTTCATTAGCGGATAGTATTGCGCGCTACCTTCATTGGATGCGGCTAGTATTGTGTACTACCTTCATTGGACGCGAATAGTGTTGCATTACCTTCACTGACAGCAGTTAGTTCTGTGCATCACCATCATTGTTGGAAGTTAGCATCACTTGCATTATCGCCGCCGTGGTATGCTAGCTTGAAAGTGGAGCTCGCCATATTTGGATGGCGGATATTTTCAAACGATAGGAGAGCCATGGATACTCCGATTCTGTACTACTGGGCACCATGCGAGACCTGTGCCGTAACCGTAACCTATGCAAATGAGCATGGAATCGAGCTGGATAAGAGGGATGTTGAACAGCAGGCTCCGTACGATGAGCTCATCCAGCTTGGCGGAGACGCAAACCTCATTCCGTACCTGTACGTGGATGGCCAGCTGATCAACGGAAACGACGACATCATTGCGTATCTCGAGAAAACCTACGTGAACAAGGACTAACAAGTAGCGTTAGCTAGCTTGGCTGGCGGGCAGCGTAGACTGGCTTGCAGCGAGGGCCATTGCACATGTGCTATGAGGCACGCAGCTAGAAATAGCAAGCCCCAGATGGGAACTGCGAATTTCGCGCCCATCCGGGGCTTCTTCTATTGGTGGCTTAGCCTTTGTTGACAAGCAAGATGCCACGCTTTTTGATGGGTTGGGAATACAGGCTCACGAAGTTCGAGCGTGGTCCATGGTAACTGCTGCTTAGATGACACCAACTAAACGTCGGTAACGTCGCTGCGAATTCATATATGTAACTTTTCCAAGTTTGTGCGGACTGAGCGCCCCAAATATGCAGTTTTGCGTAACTTTTCCGAGTTTGTGCGGACCAGATGCAGGGAATTTCAACTCGAGGATGAGATTGCACTTGAAGAAATGAGTTGATATTCAACATTTGCTAAATATGTGTTAATTAAAAATCCAAATTCAGCTGAATTTCGCAATTCTTAAGGATCGCTAACTTGCACCTGGTCCGCACAAACGGGGATTTCTTACTTTTCGGAGGTGTTTTCGGGTTCTCGGACCGCACAAACGGGGATTTCTTATCTCGGTGAGAATGCTGACGGGCGCTATTCCGCTTTTCCGCTCTTCATAAAAGAACTGCACCTCCGAATCTTAGATTCCGTACTGGATACCTAAGATCTGAGGTGCAGTTATGTACATAGCTCTTGTGCTATTTAGACAGTACAGCGGACGGCATGTGGGTGGAACTCTTCCAGCATGGATGGAACTTCACAAACACTGGTAATTTTCTGCACACGTTGAATCTACCATGCCGCACTGCATTGATTAGCCTGCGAGTCTTGTCTTAAACCACCGTCATCATTCCGCCGTCGAACGGGTAGTTAACACCGCGGATAAAGGTTGCTGCCGGCGACGACAGGTAAACGCAGAACGCGCCAACCTCAAGAGGCTCGCCGAAGCGGTGTGCCGGCATGAGGTTGTCGATTGCGGCTTTGGCCTCATCGGGCAGGTCGCCATCGAGGTCGGAGTGAATCGGGCCAGGCATGATGGAGAGAACGCGAATGTTTGCATCGCCCAGGACGATTGCCAGATAACGGCTGAAGATGTCAACGCCAGCCTTGGACACGTTGTATGGAGCAAGGTGCTGCTCGGGCTGAACCGAGATACGCTGGGATCCGATGGAGGAGATGTTGATGATGGTGCCTCCGCGTCCAGCGTCCCTCATGACGGGAGCGAACTCATAGACCATGTGGGCCACGCCGTGAAGGTCGGTTCCGATTACGCGGTGCCACTCTTCGAGTCCCTTCTCGGACAGAAACGGGGCAGTGCAGCCAACGCCGGCGTTG
>CADBOM010000041.1 GCA_902796325.1 uncultured Coriobacteriaceae bacterium | reverse complement strand
CTCCAGCGAGGTAACCAGCTGCAGGGCCTTGCTCATGGTCTTGTTGATGCAGAATGGTCCGTGTCCGCTAATGATGCCAATGTTCTCCCCGCTCTCAACGATATCGGAGAGCATCTGAGCGGCCTCGGGGCTGCCAATCGAGGTTGAGGGATGGATAACCTTTACCGGGTTGGGCAACAGCAGCTTGCACTCGGAATCCACGGACTCGATCTCGTCGTAGTAAAGCGAGCGCAGGGTGGTGTGCGCCGTGTGCGCATGAACGATGGCGTAGCTTCCAAACTCTTCTCCATTGGCATCACAACGACGTTTCATTGCATGGTACAGGGCCCTGTGAACGATTAGCTCGCTCGAGCAATTGCTGTCAAGCTCCGATGGCTCCCACGTGGTTCTAATCACGTCGCCGTCTTTCAGGCGTCCTAGCTGCGATTGCGTTCTGGTAATCCAGATGCTCTCGCCATCGCTAACAGAGAGGTTGCCTCCATGGCTGGTAATGGCACCCGACAAGAACAGATCCCTGCCAACCTCCTTGAACATTTCCTCCATTTGCTGGTCCATGATGCACCGGCCTTTCCGACGTTTGTAAATTACTGGCCGCTTGTTAGCGGCATTGTTGCGAATTTGTCGAATATATTGAATAGAATACAGCTAGGAAAGAGCCGAAAAACCCTTATTTGCAAAAGAGCATTCGCAAACGTTTTTCGAGTGTTTGCGCAGAGCACGCTCTTCGAAGAACGTGCTTTTAGGAATCACGCGCGCCAATGCGCAAACTTGCATTGACGTGCGGCAAAGATGCTGTCTTTGTAGATCAGGTGTGCTCGAGGGCATTTATGGGTTTTGAGACTTTGGCTGAGCTATTCAGAGTTTTGAGGAGGGCAAGCATGTCCCGTATTGCGGTGGATAGCAAGTACTGCAAGGGATGTGGCCTTTGCGTTGACGCGTGTCCCAAGGATATCTTGATTCTTGATCCCGACACCATCAGCCCCAAGGGCTACCACCCGGTTAAATGCATAGACGAGTCTCAGTGCATAGGCTGCAAGAGCTGCCAGACTATGTGCCCTGACGTGGCAATTCAGGTTGTGGGGTGAGAACAGTGGCTGAAAAGGTATTGATGAAGGGCAACGAGGCAATGGCCGAGTCTGCCATCCGTGCCGGATGCAGGTTTTTCTTTGGCTATCCCATCACCCCTCAAACGGAGGTGTCCGCCTATATGTCGAAGGTAATGCCCAAGATAGGAGGGCTTTTCCTTCAGGCGGAGTCTGAGGTTGCCGCAATCAACATGGTCTATGGCGCATCTTCGGCAGGTGCCAGGGTCATGACATCGTCGTCCTCGCCGGGCATTAGCCTTAAGAGCGAGGGAGTTTCGTATCTCTGCGGATCCGACCTTCCGGCAGTATTCGCAAACGTGGAGCGTGGAGGCCCAGGACTCGGCAGCATTCAACCCTCTCAGTCCGACTACTATCAGGCAACGAGAGGCCTTGGACACGGAGACTTCCATGTGCTGGTATATGCGCCGTCCACTGTTCAGGAAACCGCGGACCTCATCTACATGGCGTTCGACAAAGCGGACGAGTACCGCATGCCCGCGATGCTTCTCACCGACGGAATGATCGGCCAGATGATGGAACCAGTGGTCCTGCCAGATCCTATCGAGAAGCTTCCCGAGAAGCCCTGGGCAACCAACGGCACCGGCATGAAGCGCGTTCACAACATCTCGAACTCGCTTTACCTCGATGCCCAGAAGCTCGAGGACATCGTGGTAAACCGCGAGAAGCGCTACGACAAGATTAGGGCAACCGAGCAGAAGTACGAAGCTTACCGCACCGAGGATGCCGAGATTGTGGTCGTGGCGTTTGGTGCCTCGGCAAGGATTAGCCGCAACGCCGTTGACGCTGCTCGCGAAGAGGGCATCAAGGCGGGACTGTTCAGGCCGATCAGCCTGTGGCCTTTCCCCAACGACGCATTGCTCGAGATTGCAAAATCTGCCCGCACGTTCCTCTCCGTCGAGATGAACATGGGCCAGATGGTCGACGACATCAGGCTTGCCATCCACGACACCAGGGACGTTAACTTCTTCGGACACACCGGTGGAGTTATCCCGCAGTCGTCGGAGGTGCTGGCTTGCATTCAGAAGCTTGAGGCTGGCGAGCATGTACATATGGTTCCTTTCCACAGCAGGTATACGGGAGGCGATCAATAATGGCAGAGACAGAAGAGCTCAAGGTCGTGAGGCCGCACGCTCTCACCGATGTTCCGTTTAGCTATTGTCCCGGATGCGGCCATGGAATCGTGAGCAGGGCTCTGGCAGAGCTCATCGACGAGATGGGCCTGGAGGGCGACACCATCGGAGTTTGCCCGGTTGGATGCTCGGTTACCATGTACGACTTCTTCTCGTGCGACATGGTTGAGGCGGCACATGGTAGGGCGCCCGCGGTGGCAACCGGAATTAAGCGCGTTCTTCCAGACAAGTTCGTTTTTTCCTATCAGGGAGACGGCGACCTCGCATCCATCGGTATGGCCGAAACCGTGCATGCTGCAACCCGTGGAGAGAACATCACCGTTATCTTCATCAACAACGCGATTTATGGAATGACTGGCGGCCAGATGGCTCCAACCAGCCTTCCCGGACAGGTTACTCAGACCAGTCCCTATGGACGCGATGTGAAGGTTGCTGGCTATCCGATCAGGGTTTGCGAGCTGGTTTCGCAGCTTGATGGAACCGCATTTGCTCAGAGGGTTACCGTTGACACCCCTGCTCACGTTAACCAGATGAAGAAGGCTATCAAGAAGGGCATCGAATATCAGCAGCAGAAGCTGGGCTACTCGATCATCGAGGTTCTGTCGCCCTGCTCCACCAACTGGGGTCTCGACCCAGTTGGCGCAATGAAGTGGCTGCGCGAGAACATGATTCCCTACTATCCTCTTGGCGTTTACAAGGACGTCAAGGCAAACAAGGAGGCGTAGGACATGTCGACTATTGAGATGACCCTGGCTGGCTTTGGTGGACAGGGACTCCTGTTCGCCGGCAAGATGATGGCTTACGCTGGCCTTATCGATGGCAAGGAAGTTAGCTGGATGCCTTCGTATGGTCCGGAGATGCGTGGCGGTACTGCTAGCTGCTCCGTTGTGGTTTCCGATACTGCAATTGGATCTCCTATCGTTACCGAGCCGGACGTGCTCATTGCAATGAACAGGCCGTCGTTCCTTAAGTTCATAGACGCTGTGAAGCCGGGTGGCACCGTGATCATCGATTCCACCATGGTGGAGGATAGACCGGAGCGCACGGACATCAATTTCTTTGCTGTGCCTGCAACCGACATCGCGGAGGAGAACGGCCTGAAGGGCCTAGCCAACGTGATCTTGGTTAGCAAACTCAACAAGGAGCTGGGCATCGTGAGCGATGAGTCGCTCAAGGCAGCTGTACCCAAATGCGTGTCGCTTAGGCACCAGGACATGCTTGAGTACAACAAGCAGGCATTGGAGATTGGCGCTCAGCAGTAGAACGCTTGGCGGATGATTAGCTTTCAGCGTGTATGTTTGGATGCACGGTAGATGCGATGGCTTGAAGCTTGTCATGTTCCATCAACTTGCCGAATGCCGGTAGCCATTCCGTCTTGCTGGGAAATGTTTTTGAGCAAGAACGCCAAAACTAATGTATACTGCCAACATGCAAGCCAACGTGGCTCAGTTGGTAGAGCAGCTGATTCGTAATCAGCAGGTCACCGGTTCGAGTCCGGTCGTTGGCTCCATTGAGCATTTGCAGGCTAGGTATTGTGGGTTAGTCCCGGTACCTAGCCTGTTTTGTTTATCCCCTTTGCTTACTTGCGAGCTTGGCAAATCTCTTTTTGTAAACCAGAGCGGCTTCCCTATAGCTCTTTGCCTCTTCTTGCAATGACTTGATTTGTTCTAGCAGCCATTCTCGGTCGTTCAGCTTGTTCCGCAGTGAATATGGCTCCGTGTGCATGATGGCGTCTAGGCGTTTTCCAACGCTCTGCACTTGTGCTTGCTGAAGCTCTAGATGAGCATAGAGCTCGTCTACTGAGAGGTTTTCCAGCTCGTTTTGGCGCACACGGTACTCGTATTTTACGGTTGCCCTTTCTACCGACTCCAAGAAGGCCAGCGAGCCCCTTCTGTAAGCCTGACGGGCTTGCTCGAAAGTATCTTTGGCGTACTTGTCGTGAGGATTTAACTGCGGATGCAGCCTTCTATATATAGTTGAGTGCAGCGAGTCGAGCTTCTCGGATTCCTGAGGTGGCAGCGGAGCATATTTTTGCAGCTTGCCAACAGATGCGACATACATTTTCTCCGCAAGATCGTAGCGATGCCACCACGAGTGCAGCTCGTCTTCTAGAAAATCGGAATAGGCTGACACGTTGATGGGAATTCCTGCCTCTATGTCCTTTTGGGCGAGTGTGTACTTGCCCTTTTCCGTAAGCATCTCGATTTGCGCTTGCAGCACCTCGGTTTCCCAACGCCCCACTTTGACCATGTATTGAGCTTTGGTGTATGGGAGTTTTCTCAAGATAATGGTATCCAGCAAGATGTTGTTATGGATGAGGGCAGACTCCGTTGCGTGTATATGTGCAATGAGCGAAGAGCGCAGCTCTTCTTGCTCGGCAGTTTGATCGACAGAGTTGGAATGCTCCAACTGCCTTGCGGCCATGTTCTTGCTGTCTGGATGGTTTTCGCTAGACTTCTCGTTCTCGTTAAAGAATCCTTCGATATCTCTCATTTTCTGCATCCCCCTAAGAACAATGGGTTTTGTTTGCAATCAATATGCAGCAGGGGGCGGACAAAAACTCGATCGAGGAAAATCCTTCGAATGTTATCGCATGGGGGAGCCACGTGAGGATATCTGCGTAGGGCTAACTGCGAGGACAACCGCGCAGTGCAGCCGCGTAAGGGCAATCACATGAGGGTTAACTGCGCGGAAGAAGCCATATGGCGAGCAATCGCACGAGTGCAAACGTGGAAAATCAAGTTGAGCAAATACAACGAGGTAAGCACATCGTTCTTCACATTTTCTATATAAAGAGGTTTTAGGCCGTTAAACCGGTGCTATCTAACCGGCAAATTTGCAACCTGCGGCATTTGTCTTGAAAAGCGTTGAGGATGTGACTAAAGTCTCACATTGAAATTGTTAAAAAATTTTTTAACAAAAATGTTGGAACATTTGTGTTGGGCAACACCTAATAGGTTTTGCCGCATTTGAACGGTGGGTAGCCAGGCAAGCTGATGTCTTGCAAGCTGGTGTCCCGCTTTGGTTTAGGAGGAAAAATGGTTTTCGAGAAGGTACGTGACGTTATCGTTGATACCATCAGCTGCGATGCAGACGAGGTTACCATGGAGGCTTCACTGGCAGACGACCTCGGTGCAGATTCCCTGGATGCCGTTGAGCTCAACATGGCTTTCGAGGACGCTTTTGGCATCAGCATTCCCGATGAGGACATGCAGGAAATGAAGACCGTTGCAGACGTTGTCAACTACATCGAGGATCACCAGTAAAAATCTCATGTAATCGACTTCGCATTGAGAAGTT
>CADBOM010000040.1 GCA_902796325.1 uncultured Coriobacteriaceae bacterium | reverse complement strand
GTCGAGAAGGTTCTCATGGCAATACTGGCCCAGGGACATGTCTTGCTAGACGACGTGCCCGGAGTTGGAAAGACAACCATGGCGCTGGCGTTTGCCAAGACCATGGGCCTCGACTACAAGCGCGTGCAGTTCACATCCGACACCATGCCGTCCGACATCATTGGATTCTCGGTTTACGACCGCAATTCGGGCCAGCTGTCCTACAAGGCGGGCGCAATCATGACAAACCTGCTGCTGGCAGACGAAATCAACAGAACCTCGTCCAAAACCCAGTCGGCATTGCTGGAGGCAATGGAGGAGGGCAACGTTACGGTCGACGGCATTACGCACGACCTGCCAACCCCGTTCATCGTGCTTGCAACCGAGAACCCCGTGGGGTCTGCCGGAACGCAGATGCTGCCCAACTCGCAGTTGGACCGCTTTATCGTGCAGCTCTCCATGGGCTACCCGGCAGTGGAGAACCAGGTGAGGATCCTCAAGGACCGCCATGCTGCAAACCCGCTGGACAGCGTGCTGCCGGTGCTCACCCGCGAGCAGCTGTCGCAGATGGTGGCCGAGACCTCCGAGCTCTACATCGCCGACAGCATCTACGAGTACATCTCGCAGCTTATCGAGGCCACGCGCCACAACGAGAACGTGGAGCTTGGCGTGAGCCCCCGTGGAGCCCTGGCGCTCATGAGGATGTCGCAGGCCCATGCATACGTGCAGGGGCAGGAATACGTGACTCCCCGCAATGTGATCGCCGTGTTCAAGGACGTGTGCGGCCATAGGCTCATCCTCAATGCCAAGGCGCGTTTGAACGAGATAACGGCACCCATGATCCTGCAGGGAATTCTCGACAACACGCCGATTCCGCAGCGAAAGACCCAGAATCCGCTGAACGACTAGCTGCTGGCGTGACCCAACTGGGACGGTTCTGCTGGCGTGATTTTACCGGCGCGATTCCACACAGGTAATTCAACGTGCATGATTCAACTGAAGTGATTTTACGGGCATGATTGGCAAGCAATAACGGGCACATTTGCAAAACACGATTAGGAGAGAAGCGTTTGCTCCGGAGAGTTCTCACATACATCGGATGGGCAGCACTGGTGATCATCACCGCCGTGGCTTTCTTCATGACCGGCAGCGTGCTGGCCATGTGCGTGAGCCTGGTTGCCCTCGTGGCTCCCATAGCTGGGCTTGCCCTTGTATGGGCAAATGCCGGCAAGGTTAAGGTGAGCCTGGAGGGCAAAACATCGGCCCCAAAGGGAAGCGACGTGGCGGTGTACCTTTGCGTGACCAACGAGTCGGGGATTCCCATGCCAAACGTGCAGGTTTCCATGGAAGTTACCAACCTCCTCACATCACAGGTAAACCGCTCCGTTCCAAAGGTCAGCGTGGCCAGGCATTCCAAGACCAAGTTGCCCCTGCATATCTCCAGCGAGGTGTGCGGGCGCATCGAGCTGCATGCCACCAAGATCAGCGTGTTCGAGCCGTTGGGAGTGTTCTCCAAATCCTCTCCATGCGACGAGGTCAGGCGCCTGAGCATCATGCCCAACCTGCAGGATGCGTACCTGCGCAACGTTATGTCGGCATCTCCGTTGTCGGATACCACGACGTTCTCCCCGTATTTCAAGGGCCAGGACCTCTCCGAGGTATTCAGCCTGCGCGACTACGAGCCCGGCGACGAGCTGCGCCGTATTCACTGGAAGCTTTCAGAGAAGGTGGGAGACCTCATCGTGAGGGAGCCGTCCCTGCCCCTCGACAACTCGATATTGGTGTTCTGGGACAAGACGCTCTATGGGATGGATAACAACCCGCTCAGGGCCGATGCCATGGCCGAGGTTGCGCTGGCGCTGTGCGTTAGGCTTGTGAGATCTGGGATCTCGTTCAACGTGGCATACAACAACGCGGTGGAGAGCCGCTGCATAAACGAGTTCATAGCAGACGAGAACGATATCTACGAGATGATCGGGCACCTTATGTCCAGTCCCATGGTGGACGGGCAGGAGGGAGGCCTCGACCTCTATGTGGATATGTTCGGGGCGCTTCGGTGCTCCAGGCTCATATACATCTCCGCAGGATTGCCGCCCGTGGTGCGCGATGCCTCGGCAAACATGGCTGTTATGGCTTTCGTGTGCGACGACGACGATTCCGTTGAGGCCGACGGCAACTTGGTGCAGATTCACTTCCATTCCGGCAATGCCGAGGCGGCGCTGGCATCTGCGGGGGTGATGTAGGCATGACGGCAAGAGCATTGGACAAGCTGCGCGGCGGTAAGCTGCGTGGAGACAAGCTCCGCGATGGCGGATCCCGCGACGGTGGAACCCGCGGCGGCAAGTTGCGCGGTGGCAACAACCGCGGCAACGGCGGCCGTGGCAATGGCCAGGACGCGATCATCCAGGAGAGCGCTTACTCTTCTCAGCTGCATGTGATCGCCGGCGATAAAGACGCCACCATGTCGCAAGCTCGCAAGATAGTGAGCGCCGTTGTGGCCCTGGTGCTGTTCTGCGGAATCTCATCTCTTCTGGCAGCGCTTTGCAATGTCGAGCCAAGCGCCGTGCTGATCATCCCCAGCCTCGTGGTTGCCGTTGCGGTAACCGTGCTTGGCATGAGGGTGCAAGGGCAGGACAGGCAGGAACGCTTCTACCGTCTTGGCACTGCAATCGCTTTGGCTGTGCTGGCCATCGCGGTTTGGCCCGTGCTCTCCGCAGGAGGTGCGCAGGCCGCGAACGGATTTCTCTACGTGCTTGGAG
The DNA here is from genome assembly GCA_902796325.1 of uncultured Coriobacteriaceae bacterium. GTDB lineage: Bacteria > Actinomycetota > Coriobacteriia > Coriobacteriales > CADBOM01 > CADBOM01. Next base: position 8,463 of record CADBOM010000040.1, on the reverse strand, counting down.
CGAAGTCTGCAGAATACCAGCTGCTCTACCTATCTGGCGGAGTGGCCGAGCTTTCGTATTTCTGCGCGGTACTCTCGATTGGAATCTCCTTCCTGTGCTATCAGCTCTCTATCCATGGCAGCAAGATATCAAGTTTCGTCATAGCGGCCCTTTCGGCCCTTCTCCTCATATTCGGATACGTGCAGCCGGGATTTTGGACGGCAGCGCTTGCCGCGGGAATCATCGGGTGCCTGTGCATTGCCGCAGAGGGCAAGTCGGGCGGTCAGGGTGACGGGCAAGGTGACGGCACATCGGCTGGCTCATCAGCGGCCAGAGCGCTTGGCGTCCCCATGGCTGCAATAGTTGCAGTTGGAGTGATCCTCACGGTTGTGGTAACGCTTATCGCAGGATCCGGAACCGTTGACACGTCGGCGCAGCGCGCGGCCATAAGGGAGTTTGCGTACACCATCCAGTACGGCGGCGCATCCTATGCAATGCCCATGGGTCAGTTGCAAAACCTGGGGCCAAGAGCCTCGAGCGATAAACCAGCCATGCAGGTAGAGCTGAACGGAAGCACCAAGGAATACCTGCGCGGTTTCGTGGGCGAGAGCTACGACGGCAGCAGCTGGAATAGCTTGGATGGCCAAGCTGTAATGGACAACCAGGGGTTGTTCTACTGGCTCGCGCAAGACGGCTTCAACACCAATTCCCAGGTATCCCAGGCGGCCACCACCTCCGGATATTCCAGCGTGAGCCCCCAGACGATGTCGATAACCATGCAGGGCGCCCGTGGAGGCTACGCATATCTGCCATACTCGTATTACTCCGGAGCGAGCATTTCCACTGCAACCGATATGTCGTTTGCAAAGACGGCCGGCAGTAACTCGGATACCCAGCAGTTCATGGCAGATGGCACCCTTACCAGCAAGAGCTATCTTGTTCAGCAGACGCTGGAGGCATCTCAGGGAGCAGCCACCGGTAACCTCCGCACCTATCTTGACGACGAGAGCGCATACCGTGATTTCGTGTACGCCAACTACATGGCGGTTCCCGACGACGTTCGCCAGACCTTCCAGCAGGTTTTCGGAGACCCCCAGCAGCTTACATCCGAGCAGGCCAAGGTGGTGGTCTCGAAGTTCCTGTCCGCGCAGGCCTCATACAACGATGCCATCTCCACGGACAATGGTGGCGAGGATTTCGTAACCTACTTCCTAACGCAAAGCAGGCAGGGCTATAGCGTGCATTTTGCCACGGCTGCCACACTGCTCATGCGCTATTACGGAGTTCCGGCGCGTTACGTCGAAGGCTACATGCTGGACACCTCACAGGCCGTTACGGAGAGCCAGCAGGAGAGCGCCACCGCTGATGGCACGAGCGGAAGCACATACGACCTAACCGAGCAGAATGCGCATGCATGGGTGGAGTACTACCTGGACGGCGTTGGCTGGATTCCGTTCGACGTTACCCCGGGATTCTACGATGCGTCCTACTACGAGCCAACCGACAACAACCAGATCGAAGACGACGTGCAGTCGTGGAGCGTTGGAGACAACGCCGGAAGCACCTCGTGGGAATCCGAGCAACAGCAGCAGCAACAGGAACAGCAAAGGGTTAGCGAGGAGCAGGCCAACACCCAGCTCATGATCCTTTGGTCGATCCTTGGCCTAGTGATCGTTCTCGTCATTGCATTCATCGTCCGCGCGTTCTTGAAGCGTCGCAAGATCCAGGACTTCCTCGAGCATCTGCGCGAGGACGACGTGGCCGAGGTGGTTCCGGAGGGGTTCGCGTATGGACTGTTCCTGGGAGAGCGTTGCAGGAAGCTCTATCTCAGCGATTCTGCCCCGTACACGGAGCAGGGGTCTGCTGCCGAAGCCGGCGGACTTTGCGATGCCGACGTGTTCGAGGCGGCGGCTAATGCCAATTCCAAGATGATGTTCTCCGATGGCATGGGGGCAAACGAGGAAGACCGCAAGGCCATGCTGGCCTTCGTAGACGATGTTATGGACAACCTCAAGCTAGACGAGAACGTTCTCAAGCGCTTCTACCAAAGATGGGTGAGGTGCCTGTGGTAAAAGTGCTTGTGGTAACGCATTGCAGGCAAGGTGTCCATAAGGCGGGTATAAGATTGGCCGCGGTGTTTCTGCCGGCCAGACTGCAGTGCTTTTATCAGCTAGCCTGCAAACTTTCTATAGGCTGTGCGCTGTTCATGCGATGGCCTGCAAATTGAGATAAATCTTCGATCGATAATGCGAGATATTGGGGCGAGTACTTCATGACGAATTCGAGTTTGAGAAGCAAGAAGAAAAGACTCGGACTGGGCAGGAAGGCGGCCATGGTGATTGCCGCGGCCATCCTTAGCTGTGCCATGTGCTTCGGGGTTGCGGTGGCACTTCCTGGGTCCGGAAACGATGATGTTGATAGCTGGTCAGAAGGCGCGGCTTCGGAATCTTCGACGATTACCACCCTCGATGCAGATGACGATGCAACTACCACCGATGCCGCCGGAGACGGCGAGTTCATGTTCGCGGTTGTCTATCCCGACGGAACTTACCTCGTGCAACCCGTGCAGCTGCACTACACGTCCGGCCAGACAATCCAGCAGGTATTGGAGTCGTCGAGCTACCAGGCTACATTCAATGATTCCGGAATGCTGCAAACGGTTTTCGGATACACCCCGCCCAGCAGCAATCCATGGCATTACTACTACACCAACTTCTCCAGCCAATCCTCCAAGATGATAGGCTCCGTTCCGGCATCCGACATCACCTCGCTGTTTATCAGCTGCAACAAGGGGGTTGGAAACATCACGTCCAACCACTGCGGCGTGTTGGATCAGATGGACAGGTACCTCAACGTGTGCCAAAGCTCTGCAGGCCTTGCCAACTACACCCCGGCAAGCGTTGCCTACCAGGCTGCATACGATGGGCTGCCAACGGCGGATTCAAGCACGGCCGCAACTCTCGCAGCCAACCTGCAGGAAGCAATCGACAACTACCTGGCCATCATGAATGGAGCCAAATACCAGGTGTCGTTCAACGTGACCAGGGCAGGGGCATCGGTTTCCGATGCAAAGATCGTGCTCACGGACTCATACGGAAACCAGACCACGGCTCAAGATGGTGCGGCCAGCGTGGTTGCCGGAACGTATTCGTATAGGGTTACCAGTGCCGACGGGCACGATGGCGTTTACGGCGAGGGTCTGGAGATTGGGTCTGCGGGTTCGGCTTCCGGCTCGGGTTCGTCTGCCGGATCCGGTTCGGCTTCCGGCTCGGCTTCCGACGGCTCCGTGACGGTCAACGCCGATCTTCCAAGCCAGAGCTGGTTCGGCAACATCGACCTCCTCGTCAAGGGAAATGGCAAGGGAGGTTCTGCGGGCAACTTCGACATTGCATGCCCCGTGGCTTCTGGCAGCGTGGCTTCGCGCTCTATCTCCTACTACGTGCCGGATGCCGCACTGTCGGTGAACGACCTGTTCGTGCATGCCACGCCCGCGAGTTCAATGGGATCTACCTCCGGTTATCAGATGCATGCCATCTACACCGGGGTTAACGGCAATTCGTATGACCAGAAGATCGGATGGAACGGATACAGCTTCGCTCCTCAGAACATGGTGTCCACAGGCGTGGATTCCAACAATGTGACCTTCGAGATCCAGAAGAGCACGGGCTCCGGCAACTCCTATCAGTTCGAGGACTGCGCGGCCACGCTAATGCGCAGCCCCACGCTAGGGTCGCTGTCCGTGACGGATGGCTCCATCGAGCTCATGGACAGCTTCTCCACTTATACAGACGAGTACTCGGTTGTAACCCTTGGCGACAGCCTGGTGTTCACTCCAAGGGGAACCGCGGATAACGCGAGCGCTGATGGGGATGGATCCGGAAGCTCCGATGGCGGCAGCTCGGACGGAGGCACCGGCGACGGCACCGCCAACCCATACTCATATACGGTCAACGGAGTTGCCGCCACTGCGAATTCCGGGGTAACGGTGGCTATCCCAAGCTCAGCCCAAGCCACGCCGTATCCGGTTGAGGTTACGGTGATGTTTGCCAACGGGTCGTCTAAGACCTACACGGTAAACGTCTCCAAGGGTCAGCCGCAAAAGGTCACGTTCACGCACGAGAGCGGGGTTTCTGTTGACGTGATCAACGCTGCCGGGAGCCACATGACGCCCGCGGAGCAAACCGACACCTCCACAACTTTCGACCTGCTGGCCAACACCACCTACACATATGTGGGTACCAAGGACGGTGCCTACCACGTATCGAAGTCCTTCGAGGCATCTGACGGGCTCACGGTTGCGGTGTCAACTCCAAGCACGGCAGATTATCTGTCCAACATACTCTGCGCGAGCGACGGATTCTTCTCCAGCACATCCTCGTACGCTCAAACCAAGGTCTCCAGCCACGAGTACGGCTTCGCGGTGCCCGATACCAGCACCATCACAAGGGTCAAGGCAGTTAACTCCAACAGCTCCAGCAATCTAACGTACTCGGCGGCTTACACCCCGGCATCTACCGGTGACTCCCAAACCACGGTCTCGCTCACCAAGGCCAAGGACGGTTCCGGCGCAACCGCGTCGCTGGATTGGCTGGTAACCCGCAGCGGCTATGGAAACACCGCCGTGCTCACCGTTACCAACCAGGAGAAAACCAGCAATGGTGAGACCGCATACCAAGACTACACGATCGACATTGACAGAACGCTGTCGCTGTCGTCCGTCTCCACCACCTATAGCGATGGGGGAGACATCCAAAACGACGGCATTCTCATAACCTCCGACACCTATGGCACCGACAACCAGTACAGGGGGTTCGATCCAAACCAGACCGACTACGTGGTGGGGGTTCCCGAGGGAACGACCAGCCTCAGCATCTCGGCTTACTTCACAAGCCCCAGCAAGGCGTCGGTGAAGCACAGCAACCCGGTTTCGGGAGGGTACACGCTAACGATCGACGGCCAGGCGCATGAGTACGATGCTGCAAATGGCGCAAAGCAGACCATTGCGCTGGACACCACGGCGCAGCAGCAGAAGGTAACGCTGGAGCTCAGCCATGCCGACTCCACTGCAAAGCCGGTCACATACACGATCACCGTGAGGCAGCTGCCCACGGTGAAGGTGAGCTTCAGCGTGGACCCTGCGCAGGCAAGCATCAATCTCGTGGACCCGATGACCAGGAAGAGGGTGTATCCCAACGAGGATGGAACCTACACGGTGATCGATACGCGCGACTACAACTGGACCGCGGCATCCCAGGGCTACGTTGGCCAGAGCGGAAGTTTCACGGCTAGCGACGGCAAGGTCATAAGCGTCTCGCTCGATGCCACTGCGGGCAATCCCAACATCGACACCAGCCTCACGGCCCAATGGCCGTACTTCAGGGCCGATTCCAACAACAACTCCGTCGTGGATTACAAGCTCCCGACCAGCGCCAGCAACACGGTGCTGTACTGGGCAACGGCTCTGGGCACCTCCAGCTCTTACGTTGGATCGCCCATCGAGGTTGACGGCTACATCTACACGTTCTCGTCCACCAACATCTACAAGCTGGACGAGGTAACGGGACAGGTTGTTGCCCAAAACCAGATGGCGGGCAACTCCAGCTTCGCTATCACGCCTATGTGCTACGGAGATGGAATGGTGTTCTGCTCGCTCAACAACGGGCGGGTGCAGGCCTTCGACGCAAAGACGCTGGAGTCGCTCTGGATTTACACCAGCCCCAACAGCGGGCAGTCGAACAGCCCGGTTACCTACCACGACGGCAAGGTGTACACGGGATTCTGGAACTACTCCACCACCACCGACCACAGTGGAGAGGTGTCAACAACCAGCGACTTCGTGTGCCTGACCACCACCGATGAGGATCCCAACAGCACCAACGAGGCAAAGCAGCCGCTGTGGACGGCTCCCCTGGTGGGCGGCTACTACTATGCCGGGGCATATGCAACTGACGACTTCGTGTTGGAGGGCAGCGACAGCCCCGTTAGCGAGAACGGCGGCATGGATACCGGGAGCGAGAACAACTTCAGCGGAATCATGAGGTCGTTCGATTCGAATACCGGAGAAGTGCTCGACACCATAACCTCGTATCCGGGCGGGGTTAACATCGGAAACATCAGAAGCACGGTTACCTTCGACCCAAGCACCTCCACGGCATACTGGAATGGCCGGGCCGGATACTTCTGCCACGTGAAGGTGAATGCCGACGGAACCTTCGACAAGAGCACGCTTACGGTGCTCAAGCTCGACAACGGAAGCGGCTCCGCTATCTGCAGCTCCACACCTATCGTGTACAAGGGACGCGCGTACATAGACTGCGAGTACAGCCAGGCAGGTTACTCCACCCAGCAGTGCGTGCAGGTAATAGACATCGCTAGCAACAAGGTTGTCTATACGGTGAACACCTCCGTGGCCGGCAGGATGTCGAGCCAGGCAACGCCCATCCTGTCCACGGCCTACGAGGCAACGGAAGGGTGCGTGTACCTCTACGTGCCCGATTACCAGACGCCCGGAACCATGTTCTACTTCAAGGACACCCCGGGCCAGACCACTGCGGTTACCGGTACAACGCAAACCGCGAGCATCCTGTTCGCGCCGGCGCAGGCCCAGGGCAGCTACTGCATCTACTCGCCAATCGCCAACCAGTACGGCACGATCTTCTTCAGAAACGACTCGCCGTTCATGATGGCAATAGGCCCCACGATCCAGAGCATCGATGTAACCGCGCAGCCAGTGCGCACGGAATACGGAGTGGGGGAGAGCTTCGACCCAACCGGCATGACCGTTACGGCCACTTACAGCAACGGCATGACCCGCGACATCACAAAGTACTGCACGTTCACGCCGTCGGATGCAGATGACAACGGTGGATTTGCCTCCACTGGGCAGCAGAGCGTGAAGGTGGAGTTCCCGTACACCATGTACCAGAACGACAAGGTAGATGGCGAGATAGGCTCTGCACCCAACTACAACTACACCTGCCCCTCCACCTCGCTCGACGTTAACGTGTCCAACGAGGTTAGGGCGCAGATAACCACAACCTCCATTCCCGATGCCACGGCAACAACGGCTTGGGGAGACGAGACCAACTATGAGTTCACGTTCTCAGCCTACGGATTGCCCAACAAGCTGTCGTGGTCGCTCTCCGGAACCTTGCCAGAGGGTATGGCGTTCAATGCGGCAACCGGAACCCTCAATGGAGTTCCCGCCAAGGGCACCGGGGGCGAGTATCCCATCACGGTCAGCGTTTCCAACGGCATTGGAGAACCAAGCTCGGTGTCCTATGTGCTCAAGGTTAACCAGGCGCCGGTCGTGAGCACTGCTTCGGTGCCGGGCGCAACCGTGGGCAAGCCCTACTCGGCAAAGCTCGAGGCCACCGGATATCCAACCGACATCACCTGGTCGGTCAACAAGAATGGCGACCAGCTTCCCGACGGGCTTATGCTCGACGCGAGCACGGGAGCAATCTCGGGCACGCCCACTGCGGCAGGTACCTCCACCATCTGGGTTAACGCGAAGAACTCCCAGGGAACCAGCATGGCCACCAAGCTCGTGATCGAGGTTTCGGAGCAGGCTCAGGCGGCTCCCGTGATTCTCACCCAGAAGCTATCCACAGGTGTGGTGGGCATGCAGTATTCGCAACCAGTTGAGGTGGAGGCCAATCCAAGCGCCACGGTTACCGTGAACGGGCTGCCCGACGGCTTGACCTACGATGCCGCTTCGGGCGCGATTGTTGGAACACCCGCGGAGCGCTCGGATGGAGCATACCCGGCAACATGTCCGGTTACCATCACCGCAAGCAACGGCATTTCTCCCGATGCGCAGGTAACTCTTGACCTTGTGATTGACCAGCAGTCGGTGGCGCCGGCAATCACCACCACCAGCTTGCCGGGGGCAACAATGGGTCAACCGTATTCGCAGGTAGTGGAGGCAACGGGTACACCCGAGCCATCTATAAGCGTTACCAGGCTCCCCGATGGCCTTGCGTACAACCAGCAATCCCGCACAATCGAGGGCATTCCAACCGCCGCCGGCACGTATTCGGTTATGGTGACCGCCTCCAACGGCGTGGAGCCCAATGCGGTGTCGTATATGAACCTTGTGGTTTCCGAGGCCCAAACGTCCGGTACCGCACCCGCCATACAAACCAGCTCGCTTGCAAGCGGCAAGCGCGGCCAGCAGTACTCGCAGCAGGTTGTGGTTTCCGGAGATCCGGAGCCTGCCGTAGGCGTTAGCGGGTTGCCTCGCGGACTCTCGTATGATGCATCAACCGGAACCATATTCGGAACCCCGGTGGAATCCGGCTACTTCACGGTAACGATTACGGCGAATAACAGCGTAGGCTCCACCTCCATGTACACCGGACTGTATATCGAGCCTGCGCAGACAGCTTGGACCCGCCTCGCAGGCGACACCAGGTACGGCACCATGCAGGCCATCGTGCAGGAAGGCTGGGCCGACCACTCGGCATCCACGATCCTGCTGGC
>CADBOM010000039.1 GCA_902796325.1 uncultured Coriobacteriaceae bacterium | reverse complement strand
TGGGCCATCCCGTTATCGCCGATGCTGGTTATCTTTCCTGGAATCGCCAAACACATAAGCTCTCCTAGTAAATTTCTTTGCGTGCGGGCCTTCAGTATGCTGGCCTGCAGTGCGCTGGCTTGCATGTTAAGTCAGATGCCGTCTTAAATGCGGACCTCAGAGATGAAAGACCGTTGTTTTCTCGATTATATGGCAGCGTGCCCAAATGCTCGTGCTGCCATCTTTTAACGTCGGGCGCGCCTTCGCTGTCGTGTTCAGTCGGCCTTCGCGTCGGGTCCGGTGAGCTTGGCAGGCTCATCAAGCCCGGCAGGTCCAACAAGCTCGGCAGGCCCAGCAAGTCAGGCGATCCCGCCGGGCCCATCGATTGAACTCGCGAGCCTCGCCGCCGCTACAACTGCCTGCCCGTACGAGATACATCCGTCGTTTGGGGGAAGCTCGCGGTGGTCCAACACCGTTATGCCATGGTTTTCAAGATCTTGGTGAACTTGGGTGAAGATTATCCTGTTCATGAAGACTCCACCAGACAGCGCAACCTTGCATATGCCCGTTGTCGAGCAGGCCATCTCCGCTGCTTTCGCCATGGCGTGCGCCAGCGCCACGTGGAATCTGAGCGAGATAACTCCTGCGCTAGTTCCCGCCAGAATGTCATCGAGGACAGCTGCTACTGTGGGTTTCGGGTTGATCGTCAGCTCGCCGTCGCTGGTACTGGTGTCGAAGACGGCGCTGGCATCGATGCCAGCGCTAATGCTGGCGCTCGGATTATCTCCATCTTCGTTATTGCGTTCTATGGAGAATTCGTAACGTTTCTCCCAAGCGTCGTAACCAAGAGAGGTCTCCTCATCGGTGTCGCAGGCTTGCAGGAGAGAGTTGCTTGCCGGGTCGTATGCAGCAGCCTCGAGCAGCATCGGGGCTTCTCCATCGAAAGATGCGTCGCAGCATATTCCCAGGATTGCGCTCATCGCGTCTAGCAGGCGGCCGGCTGACGATGTCTCAACGCAGTTGATACCGCGTTCGATCATCGTGGACAGCACGCCGGTTATCCCAGGGTTGCTGGCCCCAAGCACATCCAACACGTGCGCTGCACCTGGATGATCTAGCAATCCGAGCCTGCTGAGCAGCGCAAACGCCAGTCTCGTCGGATGCTTGATTGCCTGCGACCCTCCGGCAATCGGGAATGTCGCCAGGTGCGCGAATCGCCGGAACTCCGAAGGGCTGCACATCAGAATCTCTCCACCCCAAATCGTTCCGTCGGTGCCAAGACCGGTGCCGTCGAGTGCAATTCCAATCACTGGCTCGTCGTTGTCGAGCGTCCCTGCGCAAATTTGCTCTCCCATAACTGCCGCTATGTGCGCATGGTGGTGTTGAACTGCAATCTTCTGCGCCGGCCGCTGCTGTTCCAAAGCCCATTTTGTGGAGAGATATTCCGGGTGCATATCGTGCGCGATGGCATCTGGAGCAAGCTCGAACATCTTCTCATAAAGCTCGAGTGTCGATTGCCAAGACTCCATAGTGTCTGCATTCTCGAGGTCGCCGATATGCTGGGATACATAGGCTTCGCATAGCTGACCCGCCGCGCGCGGTTGATCTGCTTCGCGCAGTTGGTCAGCTTCACACGGTTGGCCTGCTGCACATGGTTGGTCAGCTTCGCATGATTGGCTCGCTTCGTGCGGCTGGTTTTCGGGCTCATTGGGCTGGGACGCTTCACGTGGACAAGTCGTTAGAGCGAACGTGCACTTCTGTTCGGGACCCACCCCCAGCACGGTTTGCGAACATCCAAAATCGGGAAATGCGATTGGGGAGGGCGAGTATCCACGTGCCCTGCGCACAACCTGCAGGGTCTCGCCAACCACCCTGACCACGGAATCGTCGTATCGCGAAACGATCGGGCGGTTGTTATCCAGGAATGCATCGGCTATATGGGCGAGCTTCTTGTGCGCAGCTTGCTCGCTTGCAACTATTGGCTCCTCGGTGAAGTTTCCGGAGGTCATAACCAGCGGGATATCCAGCTGGTGCATGAGCAGGTGCTGCAGTGGGGTGTAGGGGAGCATCACACCGATTTCATGCAGTTCTCCGGCAACGCTTTTTGCCAGCGCTGCCGCAGATGACGTGGCGGTTGCATGAGGCGTTCGCTCGAGCAAAACGATTGGGCAAGCAGGACTTTTCATAATCTGCTCTTCTGCTTCGGAAACCTTGCAGTAATTGCGAGCAACATCGACGCTCTTCACCATGATTGCAAGAGGCTTTCCATAACGATGCTTTCGTTCCCGCAAGTCCGAAACAGCGGTTTCATTGGTTGCATCGCAAGCGAGATGGTAGCCTCCAAGCCCCTTTATCGCCACGATTTCCCCGGCTTTTAAGAGGCTTGCGACTTTGGCTGTCGTTTGGTCGGAGAGCTCGCGTTTCTGCTCTACCGACAGCGAGTCCCATTCGGGTTCATTACCGGACGAATGCTCGTTCGCGCGGTTAATCTCGATGCCGCTGTAGGTGCCTTCTGCGTTCGCGCGTGCGTTCTCGTGCACGCTGTCCTTGCGAGCACTTGCGCTTTCGTCCTCGCTATAGGTCAGCGTCAACCATGGACCACAATCGAAGCACGCGTTGGGCTGAGCGTGGAATCTCCTGTCCGAAGGGTCCGTGTATTCGCTTACGCAGGAGTTGCACATGATGAAGTTGCGCATCGACGTGGTGGGCCTGTCGTAAGGCAAGTCGGTGATTATCGTGAACCTTGGGCCACAGTTGGTGCAATTGATGAACGGGTAATGATAGCGGCGGTCGTTCTCGTCAAAAAGCTCGCGCAGGCAGTCGTCGCACGTTGCCATATCTGGTGGAATGTGCGTGCGCGTGCTCGGCAGAGTCTCCGATTCTCTTATCTCGAATCCAGAGCATCCAGTGTATGCGGATGCTTCTACCGATATATTCTGAATTCGGGCAGCGCTTGGAGCATCGAATTCGAGGTCGTGCAGGAATCCCTCGACCAGATCTTCGCTTCCCTCTACATGAATGTGAACTCCATCGCTAGCGTTCATCACCCAGCCGCTAACCAAGTTGCGCTTTGCCGTCTTGTATACGAACGGGCGAAACCCAACGCCTTGGACTGTGCCGGTA
>CADBOM010000038.1 GCA_902796325.1 uncultured Coriobacteriaceae bacterium | reverse complement strand
TCGGTAAGCATGCGCTGCTCAAGATCGTGAAGTTCCTTCCTGGTGTTGACGTTGACGAACGCTCCACCTCTGGGATGAACCTTCGCGATGACATCATGGCCAACCTCCAGCACCTTGACATCCTCGAACCATGAAGTTGCTTTTATCCTGCCTTCAGACAATGCATTCTTCACAGCTGGAAGACAGGTTTCACGACGATATACGGCATGAAATGGCTCGAACCCATATTGAGTTTTTGGTATCGCCACATCGTAGCCGCCTTCCACGAGCTGGTCGTGCAAATATGCAATCAAGTCGGGGGAAGGGAAGACCATGTCGCAGGCCACCAACGCCACGAACGGATTGTTGCTATTCGACAAGGCGGTTCTGATACCTATGAGAGCACCACGCTCGTTGGTACCGTCAGAGGCGAGATGGAGCCTTCCAGCTTCAACGTATGCATCCAGGAACCCCATCTTCTCTGGTTCATTGGTGGTAATCACCATCTCATCGCATATCGGATAAAGCCTGTTTATGCTACGCATAATCAACGGTGCGCCCAAAAAAGTCACGAGGGCTTTTGACGACCCCATGCGTTTGGATTCACCACCTGCTTGGATTACCACAGTCAGGTCTTCTATACGATCTCTGTTCAAATCAACCCCTATTTCGCTATCTAGTTATCGTGTACAGAGAATAATACACGACAGAGAATCATAGGACGCGATTAAATCCACTTATACACGTACTCTACGACAGAACCCGTTTCTAGTGATTTTGGAACGTCTATGAGCCTCTGGTTTCTGGATCCTCTCCATTTGAGGTCCATGGATTTTTCAGATTCTATGAACGGCCCGTCTACCAGTACATCGCAGTTCTCCAGAAGTTCTCTGGCATCGGCTCCGGCTTTTCCAGATTCTAGTTCCTCGTATGTATAGCCACTATATGCCCACACATCTTTGCCAAGGCTATGGCAAGCTTTGGCAAGCTCTATCAATGGAGTAGGTTGCTCAAATGGTTCTCCACCAGAGAATGTGATTCCCTTCAGCAGCCTGTTGCTCTTCATGGCATCGATAACATGATCCGTAGTCATGATGCTTCCACCATCAGGATCCCAGGTTTGGGGATTCTGACATCCCTTGCAGTGGTGGGTGCATCCTTGAACGAATATCGCCAGTCTTATACCCGGGCCATCAACTATAGAATCGTTGACGGTGCCTGCCATCCTGATGTCCATCTGACCTCCTGATGTTTGCCAATCAAATGCCAATTATATTACCGGCGAACAACACAGTCACCCGACAATCAAAGCGATGGCATTCTGGATGTTTGGTGTACAGATACGTCATCCAAAGCGATGGCATCCGAAGCACTCGCAGCAATCGATGCTCAAAGTTCTTGCGACAATCTGCGGTCAAAGCACTGAGCACCGTAGCCAATCAACGAGAACGAGCACCGCATAGAGACGACCAGGCGCCTAGATTCTCATGCAATAGAAAAGCAGGCGAGCCCTTCAACGGACCCGCCTGCCTGATAAATCTTCTAGTTCACGCCAGCTCTACAAGGAGCTTTGGCAAGAACCACTGGCTGAATTGCACGAACTAGATGGTGTGCTTGACCCTGTCGTGTTCCTCTGCCCTCTTGCCGTCGTTGAACCTGTCGAGGGTTCCAACCAGATATCCGGTAATACGACGGATGCGCTCGAACTTGGGGCCCTCGTCCTCCGTGCGCCCGCACTTCGGGCAAGTGTCGCCGATAATTCCGTTGTATCCGCAAACCGGATCATGGTCGACCGGGTGATTGATTGCGCCATAGCCGATTCCCGTGTCGTGCATGTGGCGAACAACGGACTCGAATGCCTCGAGATTCTCCAGCGGGTCGCCATCGAGCTCGATGTAGCTGATGTGGCCAGCATTCGTAAGTGCGTGATAGGGAGCCTCGATCGACAGTTTGTCGAATGCCGAGATGTTGTAGTACACGGGCACGTGGAAGCTGTTGGTGTAGTACTCGCGGTCGGTTACGCCGGGAATCACACCATAGCGCTCCTTGTCCATCCTAACGAAGCGTCCGGAAAGTCCCTCTGCAGGAGTTGCAATGAGACCGAAGTTAAGTCCGGTCTTCTCGGACATCCTGTCGGTGTAATCGCGCATGTAGCCAACGATTTCGAGACCGAGGTTCTGAGCGCGTTCGCTCTGGCCATGATGCTCGCCGATGAGAGCAACCAGCGTCTCGGCCAATCCGATGAATCCGACGGACAGGGTGCCGTTCTTCAGAACCTCGCGCTGTTCATCTTCCCAACCGAGCTTGTCGGAATCAATCCAGACGCCCTGGCCCATGAGGAACGGAGCGTTGTAGACCTTCCTCCTGCACTGGATCTCGAACCTCTCGAGAAGCTGCCTGCAAACCAGGTTCAGCTTGCTGTCGAGCAGCTCGAAGAACAGCTCGATGTCGCCCTTGCTCCTGATTCCCAAGCGGGGCAGGTTGATAGAGGTGAAGGAGAGGTTCCCACGACCCGGGGTTACTTCCTTGGCCCTGTCATAGACATTGCCCATAACCCTGGTGCGGCATCCCATGTAAGCAATCTCGGTCTCCGGAGTTCCCTTGTAGTACTGCAGGTTAAACGGAGCATCCTGGAACGAGAAGTTGGGGAACAGCCTCTTCGCGGAGCACCTTATGGCAAGCTTGAACAGATCGTAGTTGGGCTCGCCCGGGTTGAAGTTAATTCCATCCTTCACGCGGAAAATCTGGATTGGGAAGATCGGGGTCTCGCCGTTTCCAAGTCCGGCCTCGGTTGCAAGCATCATGTTACGCATTGCCATACGGCCCTCGGGGGACGTATCCATGCCGTAGTTGATGGAAGAGAACGGAGTTTGGGCACCAGCACGGGAGTGCATGGTGTTCAGATTGTGGATGAATGCCTCCATGGCCTGGTAGGTATCCCTGTCGGTATCCCTCTCCGCGGAACGTGCAGCGTACTCCTGGGCCTTGTCAACGACATCCTCGGAGCAACCGGTTGCCTCGAGAAGAGCCTTCTTCTCTGCTGCAACGTACTCTGCATCGGTCTCGAGCTGCGGCTTCTTGCCAGTCTTCTCCATTACGTCAACGACGACCTGCTTGATCTGATCCGGATCCTGAATGCCGTCGAGAAGATCGAATGCAGCTGCGAGGTTCTTCTTGTACTTGCTCACATAGGTCTTGGCAACGCCCTGGGCCATAGCGTAGTCGAAGTTGCAGATCGACTGTCCGCCGTGCTGGTCGTTCTGGTTGGACTGGATTGCGATGCAAGCCAGAGCAGCATAGCTGATGATCGACTGCGGCTCGCGCAGGTGTCCGTGGCCAGTGGAGAAGCCACCCTTGAACAGACGAATGAGGTCGATCTGGGTGCAGGTGGTGGTCAGGGTATAGAAGTCAAGGTCGTGGATGTGGATATCGCCAGCGATATGAGCATGCGAGAACTCAGGTGCCAGAACCCTCATCTCGTAGTACTTCTTCGCGGACTCGGAACCATACTTGAGCATGGTGCCCATTGCGGTATCTGCATTGATGTTGGCGTTCTCGCGTTTGATGTTGGACTCGGTTGCCGTTGTGGTCGTAATCTCATCCAGGGTCTTCATCAGGCTGGTATTGGACTCGCGGATGCGGTTGCGCTCATCGCGGTAACGGATGTAACGCTTTGCGGTCTGGACAAAGCCATTCTCGATCAGGACTTCCTCGACAAGATCCTGGACACCCTCGACGGTGGGAGTGCCCTCGATCGCGCCGCTGGTGATCTTGGCCACAACCTGGTCGGCAAGATCCTCTGCGGTCTTCCTACCATTGAGGTTTCCGGAAGCAACGAAAGCCTTATCGATTGCATCGACGATTTTCTCCTCGTCGAATGCCGCCGAACGTCCATCACGCTTGATAATCGTGTCGATAGCAGATCTGGCAACGTCAACCCTGTGGGTTTCTCTCTCCTGCATTTTTAGCGAATCCTTCCTATACCATTTGGCCTCACCAGATGATGAGTCCGAAATTAATTCCATAATCTAATGTTGGCTTGCTTGTTGCACATCATAGTCCAACGCTGATGCTTTTTATTTGCGTTTTGTTGGACGGCCCACAATATATTGTGTTTTATTGTGTGGCCTTGCAATACATATGGTATATCACGAGATTTACGGATTCAATAACGAAACCGCACAACGGCTATGAAAAATTGCTTTTTTCGCGCAATGGTAGTTCTCAATCGTTCTGGGCAAACGATGTTCGATGCCTAAAACAGGTACGCTGTCTATTACTGTATTAAGGAGAGATTTTTCGTGAAGAACTCGTTAAGAGATGCGTGGATTTATAGCGCATCGCCAAGTGCGGTATAGTGCGCGGCCCGCCCATCCTCGCACTACCTTGCGCTCACTGCACGAGCCTGCAACCCGTGTCTTGGCCCACAGCAGTCTCACTTCGTACAGTCATCTCGCCACTTGCAACCATCTTGCGCGCAGACATCTCGTCGCCTGCAGCAGTCCAGCAATCGCAGCCAGCTACCATTTTCGGGACTTCTCCAAAGCCTCGTCCATTATCGAGATGTATGACTCGTAGCGTCTCTGGGTAATCGTGCCGTTCTCAACGGCAGCCCTAACGGCACAACCTGGTTCTTTCTTGTGCTTGCAGTCTCTGAACCTGCACTGAGCAGACAGCTCGGTAATGTCCGAGAAAGCAAGCTCCACGCCTTCGGTCGAATCGTTGAGGTTGAAGGACCTGAGACCTGGGGAATCGATGAGAAAACCTCCGGATGGAAGCTCTACCATCCTTCGAGCAATGGTGGTGTGCCTACCCTTGCCGTCGCTTTCCCTAACCTCGGATGTCCTCTGCACGGAACCACCAACTATGGCGTTGATCAAGCTCGACTTTCCAACTCCGGATTTTCCGAGCAGGACTCCCACCCTGCCCTTCTGAATAAGATGCTCAATCTGGTCGGCGCCAAAGCCGTCTTCTACAGACTCAACTACCAGCGGCAAATTCAACGTCACGGTCTTTACGCCAGCAACTTCGGCATCAACGTCATCGCAAAGGTCCGCCTTGCTCAAAACCACAACAGGTTGTGCCTGGCTCTGAAAAGCAAGTGTGATCTGGCGCTCCAAGTGGTTGAGATTCATCGGCTCGGACACGCCTTGGCAAGGTACCACGATAAACACGGTGTCGATGTTGGAAGCCAGCGTCTGCACGCCAGACTTTCTCCCCCTGTCATAACGCTGAAGAGAATTCTTGCGTGGCAAAATACGCCTTATCACGGCATTCTCATGATCTGGCGGAAATTCGATGGCAACCCAATCTCCCACGGCGGCAAGCGTATCCGTGCGTTTGATGAGGACAGCGGCATGCTCGGCTCTAACGTTTCCGCGAGACGTGCACACAAGCGGAAGGCTTCTGTCCTGCTGCACAACCCTGCCAAGCTCAATGTCGCCAGTAGCCTGCTTAATCTTCGCAACGGCCTTGGCAAATTCCACATCTATGCTTGGGTCTTTGTAGAAGGCTTCGAGCTTGATGTCGCTGCAAGAGAATTCATTTCCCACCGCGGTCGCACCGTTAGCAGGCTTCTGCGACACATCATCTTCGGAGAACTGCCGTTGCGCATGGCTAGCAGATGGCTGCTGATCGGTTGGCTGCTGCATCGATTACCTCGCACGCTCTCTCATTCGCCAATACACAACTCCAGCTGCAATTCCGGCAATCAGCAAAACTACACCGATGGTAAAGGTGTTGGTATTGAGCTCTTCGACGCGCGCTCCGCCGCTTGCAATCACATCCAAAGAAATGGCATGCACATCTACGTCGCCCTGATGAGCCCCGCAGTCGAGGCTGAAAGTTCCGGTAACGCTAACCTGGTCTCCGGTCTCGCCGTATGCTCCAAGATGTTGGATCCTCGAAGCCTGCTCGTTGGTGACATACACCGCAATCGAAGACCCTCCCTCGGCAAGAGACACCCATTTATGGCTGGCATCGGCATCGATGATAGTGCCAACCGCTTCGCCCGAGAATGTAACCTGCGTGTCGTCGAACGACATGCCGTAAGCGTTAAGATCCGGTATCGTTGTGGCGTTTATCCCGGTCACGGGCATCTGATCATCAGATGCCTGACCTTGGGCTTGCTGAGGCTGGGCCTGCTGGGACGTTGCATTGGCTCCAGCTTGACCGGACTGCGCGGACTGTCCAGCTTGTCCAGCTTGGCTGCCGCTTGCCTGCGTGCTGCCCGCCTGAGCTCCCGTCGATCCTTCGGACGCGTTCTGCCCCACGGCAAAGCACTGCTCCACTGGCAAGACGCACGGCGCAACTGCAATAAGCCCCACAGCGAGCATCAATCCTGCTGCAAGCGTTACGCCTAGTCTTTTAGCGATATTCCAAATCATCTCTTGTGCCTCCTCCTATCGGGCAGAAGAGACGTGATAACCACCGCGATGAACGAGAACACCGTCAAAAACTCCAAGCGTCCGAGCCACATTTGGATGAACATCGTAATCTCCATTGCCAATGGCATCACCCTACCGGGAACAGATGGCACTCCGATGATGAGACCGTTGTTGCCCGACGCCGAGACAGAATCGAATATCGCCGACAGCGGGTCTAGCCCACAAGCCATGAAGATAAGGGCCCCCGTGATCATGGTGGCAACGTAGAGCATGGTTACTACGAGAGCTGCCGAGGCAGTGCTCTGCGTGATGATCTTCTTGCCGTTGCTATCGTAGGTCGCAACCATACGGGCATTGTCTGGCGAGAGAACCTGCTTGATTCTCAGAACAACCTCTTTGAAGATGATGCCAACCCTCAGCACCTTGATACCACCGGCCATGGACTCGGACATTCCTCCGATGGCCATGGCAACAACCAGCACAGCCTCCGCGCTGTTGCTCATGAGATAGACGATCTGCGGCGACGTGTAGACCATCGAACCAGTACTGGTTGCGGCAGACACAACCGTGAACACTCCTTTGCGCAGCAAGGTGTCGGTTCCGTTGAGGTAGCTGCCGAGGCACATGAACACCACGAACGCTATCATGAGCGCAACCATCCATATTGCAAACGTTCTAACCTCGAAGTTTCTGAAAAACTCCTTCACGCGCCCGTTCAAGATGTTGCCGATAAGCGCCAAGCTCGT
>CADBOM010000037.1 GCA_902796325.1 uncultured Coriobacteriaceae bacterium | reverse complement strand
GATATCTGCTTGGAAAATACCTCCTGGGCTTTTGGTGAAAGCTCTTCGTAGAGCTCCTCGATCGAATCGTCGTTCACATGAGCATCGAATGCGTTCTTTGCCGAGGCAATTCGTTCCTCGTATATGGCGCTGATTGAACGATGCTCCTCCAGGAGAATTTTCGCCGCCTGGCCACGAGGAGACTCACCCTCTTTCAATGAAACCTGCTCCAGAAACTCTATTCCTGCTTCTTCCAGCTTCAGAGCAAATATGAAAGCATGGTAATAGGCATGCGCTGTCGCGAAATCTGGCGGTGTGGTCTTGTGCGTCGAGCGAAACGACATCTTCAAACGTAACAGCGTTGCCTTCAGACGCGATTTGCCACTATATGGAGAGAAACTGCCCGACCACTGGCAAATTTGCTTGAGCATCTTGTTCTCGAGCTCGATTTCTTTCTGGGTGTGACCTTCTTGGCAATCTTGCAGCTCCGCTGCTCTATGCTGCTGCACTTCGAACATTTCGGAGATGAGGGCGCAAAGTTGCTCTCCGGCTTCTCCGTCGGAAAGTCGTTCACGCGAAAGTCGGGCAGTGTAACGGGCAATGGCTCGGCTGGTTGCAGACTTCAGTTCGGCGTTCCCGTCGTTTTCTAGCATGGTGTGCAGCTCTGCCAGCGTTCCCTCGAGCACTTTTATGGTTCCGTGGCGGATATCATCTTCTGTTGCTCCCGCCTGCTCCGCGGGGGCAAGCAAGGGTAACGTGATGTCTGCCAGCAGAAGCGTGCATAGGATTACGGCTGCTGTGAGGAAGATGATGAGGTCGCGTTCGGGGAAAGCCCCTCCTCCGTCAACGACGAGTGGAATCGTGAGGATGATGGAGAGCGTTACTGCGCCCTTGGCGCCTGCGATGGTTGTCACCAGAGCGCTCTTCAAGGTCTGCGCAGCGGTTGCGAAGCCGCGTTTCCCGGTTTTGCCGTCTTTGTGGAGAAGCTCCATGACGCCCACCCATATAAGCCTCGTTGCCACGAGCACTCCGGTAATCGCGAGCACGACGCCAATGAGCCAGGGAAGCGAAAGCCCGGCTTCGAGAGAGGGACGCATGGCCAGGGGAAGCTGCATGCCCAGCATGACGAAGATGATGCCGTTGATGAGGTAGACGATGAACTCCCAGATGTTATTCGACACTGCCTCACGGCGTGCTGCCGAGGCGGAGATCAGGCTCGAATCGTCTCCAGCCGCGATGACAAGGCCAGCGGCCACGACTGCGAGAATTCCGCTAACACCAAGGGCCTCCGATGCCAGGAACACGACGAAAGGAGTGAATACCTCGTATATAACGTGGAGGATCGTGTCTTCCATACCCGCCTTGCGTAGTGCTGACACGCAGGTGCGGGCGAGCCATCCCATGATTACACCAGCCAGAATGCCCCCGAAAAACAGGACGAGGAATGTGGTAGTGGCATCGATTGCGGAGAAGGCTCCCGTAACTGCGGCCGCAATGGCGAACTGGAAGGAGACCACGCCCGATGCGTCGTTTATGAGGGATTCCCCGGAAAGCAGGGTCTTCTGCCTAGAAGAGAGATTTACCGAGGATCCAAGCGAGGCAACGGCTGCAGCGTCGGTTGGCCCCAGGGCTCCCGCAAGGGCAAAGGCTGCTGCAAGCGGGATGGATGGGACGAGAGCGTGCGTGGTGAATCCCACTGTGAGCACAATGGCCAAGACCAGGCCAACGGCAAGTGAGATAACCGGCCCCTTGTGCTGCCAAAGCGTGCGGGGGTTGGTCTCGCGCGCCTCGTTGAAGAGAAGCGGCGCGATGAAGAGAACGAGAAAGAGCTCGGACTCAACGTGCACGTCGGCGATTGCCGGTACAAAGAGGGCCACAACTAGCCCGACGGCAATCTGCACTAGTGGAAGCGAGACTACATGCTGGACGTTTCCGATAACTGCCGCAACAATGACGCAAGCGAGCAAGATGAGGATGAGTTCGAACAGCTCCATTGGACTTCTCTCTACGAACCTTTTGGGGTTTTGGTGCTATGTGGAGATTAACGCGGAACGCGGCAATTCTACTTGGATTTGCATTTGGTTGGAATGGCAGATTTCCGCTTGTTTTCTGATATTACTCCCGCAACAAATTAATACCGCTCCTGATTTGTTTTATAGCTCGTAGATGTACGGGGTAACGGATGCATATCGGTGTTGCAGGGGTCGAAAACGTGAATAGAATCCTGTTCCTAGACACAAGATTCTAGAAACAGGATTCTATAACGGAAATGCCGGATAACAGCATGAAAGACAGCACGAAGCTATGTAACAAAACTATCTACACTGGCTATCTATCGATGCCCATCGCATGGCATAGCTCATCGAATCCCTGGGGATATTCGTTGCTGCCGCTGCAAGAGAACGTTGCCCCGTCAATGTCTTCGATGTTCAGTGACCATTGCTCTCCATCGAGGATCCACGGGTTGGAGTATTCTTCATCCCAGCCGAAAACCCCAATATCCCCGAGTTTCCTGCAAATGCGATCGAAGCCTTTTGGGCCGACATTCACACTATCGGTTCCGTCTTCATTGGTTTCTCCCAGCATACTGGTGCGCTCCAGCTTCCCATTCTCAAACAGGGTATAGGTCTTCCATCCTCCGAAGAAGCTCCCTATTCCAAGCTCAACTTTCTTCAAGCGCTGGGACGGATCGGTTTTGCCATCCCTCATCGCGCGGTTTTCTTTGCTCTCGAAGAAGCGTTCGCGAGCGGGCGCAGTTGGATCCGATATGCAGCCCATGAAAAGCGGGATATGGTCGTCAGTGACAACGCGGAATGCAAATGGGCGGTCGAACCTGATCCGCACTTTCCTGAGTGGTTCGCGCTCGGGTAGAGCGCCGGCGCATGCAACCACCATCGTGTACGCGGCTCCCTCGAGACCGCTCTCATCCACCTTTACCTTTGCACCGTGAACCACATTGTCGATCTGCAGCGGTCCTCCCACGAGCGGGCAGTTGTCTTGCGCTTTGAACACGCTGTTCATATGCATGCTGTTGAGCAGGCGCTTTCCGTCGGCATCGGTTTCTACCTCAAACTTGGGTAGGTAGAGTTCAACATCGGCGCGGTCGTTATCTGGTGTCGCGAACGCGCTGCGCACATACTCGGGGTTGCTTAGGTCTTCAGGCTCGCATGGCATGAGGAAGTCGACGCTGTATCCGCCCTCGCAGCTGAGCGTGACACGGGTGTAATCCTCTCCGTCGTAATAGCTCATTTCTGGGAATTCCTCGTGCATGAAGCGGGCATCTCCGGCTTCTCCATACATGGTGAAGAAGTGGCCCCACTCAGTCTCGTCTGGATAGAACTCCCGCGACCACGACAAACGTGCGTACAGGCAGCTCACTAGAATTGCGAGCATGCTGGCATTCGTCTGAACCTCTGGTTTCAGCATTCCTTCCGTCTTCGATCCAATCCAGTCTCTGATTTCCGCCGAGGCCTCCCGCGACCCGAAGTCCGCATCGTGCACCTCGGATTCGTAAAGACGTGCGAGCTTGTCCAGGGTGTCCTTATCGGTGCTATCAGACGCAACCGACTTAGCGAGCCATGCCGCGCATGCTGTGCGAACATCTGCGAGGGGGTTGGCGCCAATGTGCTTCACGAGAGCAGAGAATCCTTCTTCGAGCTCATCGGCCGAAAGATTCGCTGAACCTGAGCAGCGCTCCAGCTGGAGCCCGATTTCCCTCGCGGCTTCCTTCTCTGAAGAGGACATCAACATGCCGATTGCCAGTAACAGGCACACGGGCGAATATACGACGTTGGAGTTTTGCGATTGTCCAAGAAGACTGTCAAAGCCTTTCTCCGCAAACCCGTTAACGAGATCTGCGAAACCTGATGGCAGCGGGTTGCTCCGTTTCAACTCCTCGTATCGGTCCAATTCCATGTAATCCACGACAGTGTTTTCGTTAGGGTCTTTCATTTTGCATACCCAGCCTTCCCATGAGGTGCAGCTTCGAATTAATGGGAGAACCAATGGGGTGCACTTTGTTGCCCATTTAAGGAACAGCTTGTCCAAGCTCTCCCATGACGCATCGCTTGGTTGACCTAGCGATTGTTTGGCTTAGATTGTCCCACAAAGTGGATTTTTATGTGTCCATCGCATTGGACACTGGGGAGCAGGGAAACTGGAATCGCTCCATCCCGGTCTTGGTCGTGGTTGTGGTATCGATGGCATTGTAAGTTGCGCTAATTCACAATTGAGATAGCCGAAGGATGCCCCTGGTAACAATATGAAAGCGATGCGTATGTTCTTAAATTGCGTACTGGCACCAGTCGACAATCTCTCTGATAATAGCCTATAGAAGAGAGGCGGACCCCAAGGGCTTTTCTGCAATGGCAGATGGGTTGCAGATGGGTTATTGAGAGCGAAACGGAGGATGAGATGGGATACGCAGTCAAGGTAACCGTGCTGGACAAGAAGCTCTTCCCAGAGCTTGAGGAACTCTACTGCAGGAATCCGAAGAGCGGAAAATGCCCCTGCTATTACAAGGGCGACGAGTTCATGTTCTACCGCAACGACGAGCGCGACGATTTCTGGCACATGGGCGCGGGAACTCTTGTGAAGTGCGGAGAACCCGACGAGCCCGGCGAAGTCCTGGATATTCCCCCAAGCAACGCGCATTGCGGCACGGAAGGCGTGCCGTTCTGCTCGGAGGCATGGGATTCCATAAGCCGTTACATCTTCGCCGCGCTGCAAGGCGGATCCATCATGCATGGATGGATGGCCGACGATCGAGTGATGATTGCCTGCTGCAACGATGGTTGCCGTCCCGTAATCTTCAAAATCGAGCGTTTGGACGAGGAGAATTAGCTCGGGTTAGCCCTGATGCTAAGCCGCGGTTTTGGTCGTGACTCTCCACGGACACTCGTTACCTCGGGCATTTTCAATCTGAATTGGTCAGCTATCGAATAGAGAAACAGTGCCGGCACCGCAATCTTGCGGCACCGGCACTGCGTTTTCTTGCATTCTGTGCAAATGGTCTTAGGCGTCGATCTCGCAGATCCAGCCCTCGGGACCCTCGATCTTTCCGCTCTGGATGTCGGTGAGGGTGTTGCGCAGCTTGGTCATAACCGGACCAGCCTGCTCCATGCCCGAGATGTTGATGACCTCGTCGCCGTAGGTGATCTTGCCAACCGGGCTGATCACTGCAGCGGTTCCGCAGAGACCTGCCTCCACGAAGTCGCCGTTCTCCACCTCGGAGAACTTCACATAGCGCTCATCGACCTTCATGCCCAGCATCTCGGTTGCAACGGTCACAAGCGAACGGCGGGTGATGGAGGGGAGGATGGAGTCGGTGTGGCTGATGGGCACCACCAGCGTGCCTTCCTTGTCCACGAACAGGATGTTTGCTCCACCGGCTTCCTCAACATAGGTGCGGCTCTCGGAATCGAGGTAGAGGTTCTCCGCAAATCCGTTTGCGTGAGCCTCCACGTTTGCGCGCAGGCTCATGGCGTAGTTGAGTCCGGCCTTGATGTTGCCGGTGCCGCGAGGTGCCGCACGGTCGTATTGCGAGATGCAGATGCTGATGGGCACTGCGCCGCCCTTGTAATATGGTCCAACTGGGGTGGTGAGAATGCGGAACTGGTACTCCTCGGCAGGCTTCACTCCGATAACGATGCCAGTTGCGAACATGACTGGGCGAATGTAGAGGGTTGCACCGCTGCCAAATGGCGGGACCCAGGCTTCGTTTGCCTTGACGACCTGCTTTACGGCCTCGATGAACTTATCCTTGGGGAATGGCGGCATGCACAGGCGCTCGGCCGTGGTGTACATGCGGTCTGCGTTGAGGTCGGGGCGGAAGCATACGATACGCCCGTCCTCGGTGGTGTAGGCTTTGAGGCCCTCGAAGCACTCCTGGCAATAGTGCAGGATGCCGGCGCACTCGCTCATGGTGACGCTGTGGTCGGTGGTTAGCCCGCCTTCCTCCCATGCGCCGTTCTTGTAGTTACACACGTAGCTGTAATCGGTAGGCCTGTAGGCGAATCCCAGACTGCCCCAATCAAGATCTTTCTTCTCAATCACGGATACCATCCCCAAATTTCTTAGACGAACTGGTGATACGACTTCCAATTGTACCGCTCCACCGCACAAGAGCGTGGTTAGGGTTATGAGCGGCGTTGAGCGGCAAGCGTCCCGAAACATACTGTTAACATAACGGCGCTTGATGGCGCGCAATGGCGCTTGGTGGCGCGCAATGGCGCATAAAGGTGCGTGCAGGGTTTCATGCGTCCATATGGTATTGCCGGTGCTGCCGTGGTTATTGCAGTATCCGGCATTAGCTTCTAATCCCTCGTGAGCTTGCGATGGATGCGGTGCGGCTGCGAGAGGTCTGGCCCCAGACGCTCCTCGCGGTTCTTCTGGTAGTCGGCGAAGTTGCCCTCGAACCAGAACCAGGCTCCCGGGTTATCGTCGGTGCCTTCCCATGCAAGGATGTGCGTGGCAATGCGGTCGAGGAACCAGCGGTCGTGGCTTGTGATCACGGCACAACCCGGGAACTTCAGCAATGCCTCCTCAAGGCTCTCCATGGTCTCGGTGTCCAGGTCGTTGGTGGGCTCGTCCAGCAGCAGCAGGTTTCCACCTTGCTTTAGCGTGAGTGCGAGATTCAGGCGGTTGCGCTCTCCGCCCGAGAGAACGCTTGCCGGCTTCTGCTGGTCGCCACCCTTGAATCCGAATGCGGAGATGTAGGCGCGGCTAGGCACTTCGGTGTCGCCGACCTTCATGTAATCAAGCCCGTCGGATACAACTTCCCACACATTCTTCTTGCCGTCGATCCCGGCGCGCATCTGGTCGACGTACGAAATCTTAACCGAAGGCCCTATCTCCAGCGAACCTCCAGATACATCCTCTTGGCCAACTATCATCTTGAACAGCGTCGACTTGCCCACGCCGTTTGGGCCGATAACGCCCACGATTCCGTTGCGGGGCAGGTCGAAGGACAGGTCGTCGATGAGCACGCGGTCGCCGAATGCCTTGTGCAGATGGTCGGCCACTATAACCTTGTTTCCAAGACGCGGGCCAACGGGAATCTGGATCTCGGTGAAGTCGAGCTTTTTCTGGCTCTCAGCCTCCGCGGCCATCTGCTCGTAGCGCTCAAGGCGGGCCTTGTTCTTGGCCTGGCGTGCTTTGGGGGAGCTCCGCACCCATTCCAACTCAGACTGCATCTTCTTCGCACGCTTCTGGTCTTGCTGGCCTTGTGCTGCAAGACGCGCGGCCTTGGTTTCGAGATACGTGGAGTAGTTGCCCTTGTAGGGGTAGAGGGTTCCGCGGTCCACCTCGCAAATCCACTCCGCCACGTTATCGAGGAAGTAGCGGTCGTGCGTGACGGCCAACACGGCTCCCTCGTAGTTGTGCAGGAAGTGCTCGAGCCACAGCACGCTTTCGGCGTCCAAGTGGTTGGTGGGCTCGTCTAGCAGGAGCAGGTCGGGCTTTTGCAGCAGCAGCTTGCACAGGGCCACGCGCCTGCGCTCTCCACCCGAGAGATGGTCTACCATCTCGTCTGGATCGGGGCATTGCAGCGCATCCATGGCCTGCGAGAGCTGGCTGTCCAAGTCCCAGCCATTTGCGGCGTCGATCTGGTCTTGCAGGGTGCCCATCTCGTCCATGAGAGCGTCGAAGTCGGCATCGGGCTCTGCCATCTCTGCTCCGATTTCGTTGAACCGGTTCACCTTGGCGATGATGTCGCCAAATGCCAGCTCCACGTTTTCTTTCACTGTTTTGGTATCGTCGAGTGGAGGCTCTTGCAGAAGGATACCCACGCTGTATCCGGGCGTTAGACGCGCTTCGCCGTTGGAGATGTCCTCGATGCCCGCCATGATCTTGAGCAGGGTGGACTTGCCCATGCCATTGGGGCCTACAACGCCGATTTTCGCGCCGGGGTAAAAGGCCATGGTCACGTCGTTAAGGATAACTTTGTTGCCGTGAGCCTTGCGTACTCCATGCATGGTGTAGATGTATTCTGCCATAGGGTCCTCCTATGGTGGGGGTGTACGAGCGAGCGTGGGTGCGTGCCAGCGCAAATGCGCCTACGCGCCAGCGCAAATGCGACTGTGTGCCAGCGCAAATGCACCCGCGTGCCAGCATTTAAGCGCGAATTTGCGTGAACATTCATGCCGACATGCGTTTGCGAAGGTTGTCTATGCGCTTACGCGCCAGCACAATTTTACGAAACCTTATAGAATGCGCTCATTCTACCGTGTTTTAGCGCTTGCGTGTTAGCGCTGTCAAAAACCAAAGCGAGCGTATGCACGGGCGAGCTTTTCTGCCATTCGACATTTTCTGGTGCACAATTTACTATCATATGATATCATGAATTCTATAAAATGATATAAAGGATGATGTCATGTCTGCTGAGATATCTGCTGATGAGATAAGAGAGATTCGAAATTTCTACGGTCTTACGCAACGGTCGTTTGCCGCCTTGCTGGGCATTGGCGAGGCCAGCATCGCTCGCTACGAAACGGGTGCTACTCCCAGCAAGGCAAACGCCAATCTGATTTACGCCGCCAAGAATCCAAGTTTTGTCTTGGAATGCCTCGAGCGAGATGGGGACGCTTTGCCGGAAGCGCAACGCGAGAAGGCCGAGCGTGTTATCTATGCCCATGTAACGCTCGATACTGAAGGGTCTAGCACGGAGGATAGCGTAGGGGAGAATTCCATGGATGCCACTCAGCTCTATCACTATGTATTGCAGCAAGAGGTTTTGAACGAGCAGGCGGCGAACATTATTGCGAAAATTAGCTCATTTCTCATAAAGCTGGATGATAAGGACGAATCGCTGCAGCAACTGGTAGATCAACTTGCGCTTATGAAGCCAGGTATCGTAGATGCAGAGAATAGAAACGATTTCAAGCTTGAGAAAATCCGAGGATATCTATCCTTTGCATCAGAATATGCAGACAGACGAATAGCCAGGATATCAGATGCAAAATCAGCTGGGGTTGCATGATGAGCGGGCAACAGGGCGCATCTGGGAATGGGCAACCGGGCAAACTCAAAAGCGAAAGCCCAGATGAGTTTACGTTGGATGAGCTCAGTTTAGCCGTTGCTAGCAAAGTTCGAGAGCTCGTGCTGCCGTCCGTGGTTGGTCCGCAGGAGTGTCCATGTGCGATATTGCTTGGCGGGCAAAGTGGAGCGGGCAAGACGCTTCTTCATGCTATATTTCGCGAGAGACTACAGCGCAATGTTATCGTTATCAATGGAGACGAGTATCGCAAGTTGCATCCACGTTTCGATGAACTCGATGCTGTCTACGGTGCCGATTCCGTTTCGCATACGGCTGCATGGTCGGGCAAGATGACTGAGGCACTCATAGATGCGCTTTCGTCGGCCAAGTACAACCTTATAATCGAGGGCACATTGCGAACATCCAAAGTTCCAATGCGTACAGCCGAACTGCTCTGTAGCCGAGGGTACTCAGTGTCGCTTGCTTTGATGGCGGTCAAGCCCGAGATATCTCTTGTTAGCTGCAAGTTGCGGTTCGAGCAAATGCGTTTGGCGGGAACCACACCGCGAGCTACCGATCCAGCACATCACAACAAAATCGTCCGAGACATCGTGGACAACTTAGCAGTGCTGGAATCATCGGGGCTGTTCGACCAAGTGTTTCTCTACGATAGAGCGGGCGCTTGTCTCTATCCAGCGGAAAGCCAGTCCTCAGAAACCCGGGATGCAGAGAGCCAGCCCGTGGCTAGCCAAGATGGAGATGAACGAACTGCTGATGTTCCTGCATCGGAAGTGCTTCGTCAGAAGTTGTTTGGCGCTTGGACCGGTGCTGAAAAATCACATTTTGCCGCTCTCGAAGAACAGCTGAATCGCATTCTTGAAAAATGAACGACTAGGGCTGAGCCATTTAGAGCAACTATCACGCAGGGCGCGGCACAACGTCGAGAAGGTTGTTGCGGGCCAGGAACGGGTATTCGTGGCTGCGGATGCTATCGACCAGTATGCGCAAGGCCGGGTTGGTGTTTTCCATTCGCCGCATCGGTTGACTGTTTTCTGTCAAATCGAGTTATTAAATCTTGAATCTGATTCATTCTTGACAATTACGTAATCTAATTTACATTAAAGATTATATATGTTGTGCTGTGAAATGGCTCAACAGTTGCATAGAGGGAAGGGGACCTCATGAAAAAATTTGGATTAAAGAAAATGGTTGCAATGGTCATGATTGCGGCTATCTGCGCATTCGTTCCGCTTTGCATTTCGGGATGCGGACCCAACGATGAGCAACTTATCAAAGAGAGTATTACCAAAGAGCTGGACACTCTTAAAGCTCCTACCAAGGAGAGCTTGCAGGAGCTCATGGGTTCTGAAATCGAGAGCAATTCTGCATATCAACAAATTAGCAGCTACGGCGTTGATTACTATGATTTCATGGCGCATATGCTCGAGCATTACGACTACAAGATTGGCGATATCAACATCGATGGAGACAGTGCTACTGCTGAGGTAACGATTAGCAATGTCGACGTCTACGGGATCTCAAACCAAGTGACCAGCAACTATATGAACTCTAAATCTCAGTATGAGTTTCTGTCTATGTATCAAAGCGGCGGGTATGCTGCACTTTACAAGGATCTTTTCAATCAGATAGAAGAAGCCATAGATACAGCGACGGACATCAAGGATACGGAAATCAACATCACCCTCACCAAGTACAACGATACTTGGATGGTGGATGCATCCAATGGATATTCCATTCTAAAGGCGGCAGTGGGTGGATCATATTCCGGCAGCAATTAAGATGCGTTTCAGTAAGATAGGGAAACCGTTACTGGGTGGCATCTCTGGATAGCGGATCAAATTAACGAGTTGAACGGCCGGGGGCTTGGCTTCCGGCCGTAACTCTTTGCCAGCTAGATTGACCTACCCGAACGTCTATCCGACAATCAAGATGCAGATTGTTACTGGCTGTAGAGCGACACTTTTTCACCATCTGGAGGGGCACGCATGCAGTACCGCGAACTTGGAAAAACTGGGCTCAAGGTAAGCGAGATTGGATTTGGAGCCGAGTGGATGAAGGGCACGAAAGAAGAGACCCGCGCCATTATGGAACATGCCCGCGAGCGTGGTGTGAACATCTTGGACTGCTGGATGTGCGACCCTCATATTCGCGAGAACCTTGGATACGGCATGGCTGGGCACACCGACGAGTGGATAGTGCAGGGACACTTCGGGTCGTGTTGGGTAGATGGGCAGTACAAACGCAGCCGCGACCTTTCCGTGGTAATCCCAGCCTTCGAGGACGAGCTGCGTCTCTTGGGCGTAGATCACTTCGAGGTGGGCATGTTCCACTACGTGGACAGCCTCGACGAGTTCGATCAGAACCTGAATGGCCCTTTCTTCAAATACATGGTTGAGCGCAAGGAGTCTGGTACGATTGGCCACATTGGGCTCTCTACTCACAATCCACGCGTGGCCCAGGCTGCAGTGGAGTCCGGGGCAATCGAGATGATCATGTTCAGCGTCAACCCGGCGTTTGACACCATGCCACCAGTTGATGACATCGAGGTTCTCATGGGTGATTTATCTCAGGGTGGGGATGGGATAAATCCAGAGAGGCGCGATCTTTACGCTTCCTGCGAGCAAGCTGGCGTGGGAATCACGGTGATGAAACCCTTTGCTGGAGGACGTTTGCTGAGCGAAGAGAAATCTCCGTTTGGAGTTGCCCTCACGCCAACCCAGTGCATTCATTACTGCCTAACACGTCCTGCGGTTGCGAGTGTTCTGACTGGTTGGAAGACCATCGGAGAGGTCGACGCCAGCCTTGCCTACGAGGAGCCCACGGCGGTGGAACGCGACTATGCAAGCGTTTTAGCAGGGGCCAAAGCCCACAGCTACTACGGGCAGTGCACTTACTGCGGCCACTGCCAGCCCTGCAAGGTGGGCATCGACATTGCAACTGTGAACAAGTTTGCCGACCTTGCCCTGATGCAGGATGAGGTGCCGGATAGCGTTCGCGAGCACTATCGGGCTCTTGAACGTAATGCCAGCGACTGCATTGGCTGCCGCGCCTGCGAGCCCAATTGCCCGTTTGGAGTTCCGATTGCTGAGCGAATGAAGCAGACGGCTAGCTTGTTTGGCTAATCGCTAGGTGATTGGATGAGCTAAGTTGGCATCTGACGTGAAGATAGCCGGCAGTGTATCCCAAAGCTTCTTGAGAGAAAACTTTTCCTAGAGAACGGCCTCTTCATAGCGTACCGCCCACTTGGATTCCGCCCATGCGAAGAAGTCTTCGCAATCGAACACGGGGAGCAGACTGCGCTCGAAATCCTTTTCGTTGCGCGTGATGATGGCATCTGCACCAAGCGAAAGAGCAATTTCATGGATAAGAGCATCCTCTGGATCTGTCCAATCTGCAGCTAGCATTGCATCTATTTCTGCCTCTCCAGCGGGATATACGTTCACGAACGTGCGCAGCCCGCGGATTTGCTCGATTGCTCTTGGCATATGGCCAGTGGATCCTCCGTCCGACAATATGTAGAGAACGTCGGTCATCTGGCTTGCAGACAACCACAGCTGGAATTCCCCCACTTTTCCTGCAATCATCATCAACCGCGCCTTCTGATAGAACGGCTCGCGTTTGCTCAGAAAGTCAATCACAACATTAGTGTCCAGAAGCAACTTTGCCCGCGCCATTAGAGTTTCCTGCCTGCTCGCTCCGCTTTGATCTGACTTTTTGACATGTTGTCGAAACGCGAAGCTCGGGGTTCTACCAAATCGTCCACGAACGATGCGGCTTTCGCCCAATTAGCTGGTGTTGGATTGGATTGAGAAGACATCAGAAACGATGCGTCTTTTTCCTCAATCAGTCGATCGAACATCATGTTGATTGCCTGCGAGGCATTAAGGCCCTGTTTATGCAGTATGGCGATGGCCTCGTCTTTTTTCTCGCGCGGCATGCGGCCTGTAACCATCGCGTCGTCCATGGAGTACCTCCTTAGGAGTTTCTGTACTGTCTGTATGTTGTACATAATTGTACAACATACAAGGAACGACAAGGCAGAAAGTTTCAGGCAGTCCGAGCGCATTTTTCAAAATTGAGCTCACGATATGAGTTGATGCGCGTTGATGCAAGCCGGCAATGCGGAATCTTGCCCGATTAGAGGATGAGTTACGTCGCCTGTGCAACTTGGTCGTGTTGGCAACCGTGATTGCAGCAGATAATGGGGGAGAACAACAAGCAGCATTGCGAAGGCGAGAGGCAATGCGATAGCAAGCAGTATTGCATTTGCAAATATCATTGGAGTAGCAAGCATCACCGGAAGGATTAGCAATATGGAAAAGCTCACGCTGGAAGAGGCAAAGCGCATCAATGCCACAATGGTAACCGAAGACCATCTGATCCTGCACGCGGCCAATGTTTCCGCTGCTATGGGTGCTATGGCGCAGCACTTTGGCGAAGACCAGGAGGAGTGGGAGGCTGTGGGCTGGCTCCACGACTTCGACTATGAGAAGTACCCGGAAGAGCACCTTCTGCACACCGAGGAGCCTCTGCGCGAACTTGGCGTTCCCGAGCAGGATGTCCGAGCCATCATGGCCCATGGATACGGGATCTGCACCGATGTGGAACCGCTAACTAACATGGAGAAGTCGCTGTTCACGGTTGACGAGCTCACGGGTATCGTCCAGGCTGCTGCTCGCATGCGACCGAACGGAATCACCGACATGGAGCTCAAGAGCTTCATGAAGAAGTGGAAGGACAAGAAGTTCGCCGCCAAGTGCGATCGCCCGCTTATCCTCAAGGGATGCGATATGCTGGGCATGGACATCAAAGAGGTGTCCGCAATCGTCATCGAGGGCATGAAAGCGCATGCGGAGGAGCTCCGGCTTACTGGCAAGGAGTAGTTTCGTGAGGAGCAATTTTGTGGGAGCAGTTTCGTACAGAGCTGATTCATGGGGGCGGCTTCGTAGAGGGAGGCTTCGTAGGGAGCAGCCTCTAAACTCTTCAGCCTCTAACCCTTCAAACCTTTCATATAAATCCATCGTTTAATGAACGTGCCCGGAGAACGCTTCCCCGGGCACGTTTGCTATCCGTATGTTCAAGCGGCTCTGTTTCCACCGCTTTGGGCCTCGCTTCGTTGGACCCCGCTTAGCCGGGCGTCGGCCTCGGCTTTGCGCTACTTGATGTCGCTATCGTCAAAGCGATGTCCGCACTCCGGGCAGAACTTCGGCGGGTTGGTGGGGTCTGGCGGATTCCATCCGCACTGGCTGCACTGGTACTCGGGCGGAGTGGGTGCTGCGCCAACGACATCTGCATCGTCGAACGGATCTCCGCACTCCGGGCAGAACTTCGGCGGCTTGCTCTGGTCTTCCGGCACCCATCCGCATTTGTCGCAACGGTACTTTGGCTGTGGGGCCTCTACCGGACGAGGAGTTCCGCATTCCATGCAGAACTTGGCGGTGTTCTTGGTTCCGCAAGAGGGGCAGGTCCATTCGTCGGCGCTGGGCTGCTGGGGAGCTTGCTGCTGAGGTGCTGCGGCTCCAAATCCTCCGCCGGCTGCCATTTGCTGCTGTGGCATTGGCTGCTGGCGCTGCTGGCCCATGTTGTAAAGGCTCGCTGCGTCCATGCCGCCTGCATTCTGTGCCATGCCCATGCCGATGAAGCCGCCCATGGCTCCAAATCCGCCTTGGTTGTTTGCGGCGCCAACCATGGCGTCTGCCTGCGCACCGGCAAGGTTGGCAGCTGCCATAGTGGGGTCGCGGAACACGGCCGTGCGCTGCAGCTGCTTGATCGTTTGCTCGTCTTCTGGCGATAGCGATATGGCGTTAACACCAAAGGAAACAATCTGGATGCCGCGCAGGTCTCCCCATTTGTGCGACAGGGACTCCTGCAGGGCGGCCACAACTTCCGTGGTGTGGGCCGGAATTGCCGAGTAGCGCACGCCCATGGCCGAAATCCTCGCAAAGGCCGGCTGCAGCTCGGTCAACAGCTCGCTGCGCATCTGGTCGGCAATCTCGTCACGCGAATAGTCGTCTTCCACATTTCCACATACATGGGTGTAGAACAGCAGCGGATCCACGATCTTGTACGAGAACTCTCCGTTGCATCGCACGGAGGAGTCGATGTCCAGGCCGATATTCGCATCTACCACCCTAAACGGAATAGGGGTGATCGTTCCGTAACGGTTGCCGATGATTTCCTTGGTGTTGAAGTAGTACACGCGCTGGTCTGTGCCGGTGTCGCCACCGTAGGTAAAACGCTTGCCAATGTTCTTGAACGTGTCGACGATTCCCTTGCCCAGGCTTCCGGAGAGAATGCTGGGGGCAAGCGTGTTGTCATATTTGAACTCGCCTGGCTCGGCAACGACGTCCACGATCTTGCCCTGCTCCACTATAAGGGCGCACTGGCCATCGTTTACCACGACGATCGATCCGTTGGTGATGATGTTGTCATCGCCCTTGACATTAGACGTGCGGTATGTGCGCTCGTTGGTGCGCTTCTGCCCCTTAACTGCGAGAACATCGGCTGGGATGCTTTCGCAGTAGATCATTTCCTTCCACTGGTCCGCAAGGTTGCCGCCAAGGGATCCAAGGGCGGTTTTGATAAGACCCATATATGACTTCCTCTCTAATTGCGTGCATGGGTTAGTTGTTTGACAAGGCGCGCCGTTGAAGCGTCGCATGGATGCGTCGGCACATCACCGCCAACACCGGGCTTTTGAGGATTAGTAATCCTGCAGGAAATCGAACAGGTTGATGAGGCCGCGGTTGGTGTCGGAATCGCAGATCCAATAGTAGTCGTCGATTGAGGGGTGACCATCCATTGGGTCAACATCGGCATCCCAGAATTCGTCCCACGTGTAGGACTCGAGGTCGTTGTCCTCATCGCGCAGATAGATGCCGTATTCCGTGATGGCAAGACCCTTCTTGCCATTGTGGAACATGGTATTGTCAACCAGCAGGATAACGTCCTCGTCAGTAGGTACTCCGAGATATTTCTGCGCTGCAGAAATCTTGTCGCTGTCTTGCTCCAGCCTCGTTCCGTACCAGAGGTCGGTCATGTCCTTTACTGGAGGGCACTCGCGGCTTCCGATGAACTCGTCAATTGCGGCTTCGGCGTCGAAATCCTCGTCCTCCTCGTCGAACTCCTCGTCATCGAAGTCGTCGTCATCCGACAGCTTAAATTTGGCGCCGCAGAACTCGCACTGTCCGTATCCGTTGCCAATTGGTTTGATGTGTCCCATGCAGTTGGGGCAGGTCATCGACACGATTTCCATTTTCTCTATCTCCTGATACTTGCCGTTTGCCTATATCGCTACTGTTTGAATTCACTGGTAAATTTCGAGGCGGCCGCTTGACGGGGTGGACGCTTGTCGGGGCGGTCACTTGTCGGTTTGGACGCTTGTCGAGGCCGCTGCCGTGCATCGCTTCCTTGCTTCTCGCTGCTCTCGAACAAGCCCCTAAAGCTCCAAGCTGTTTATGCGCTCCGAGATCATCTGGGCGTGCTTTTGGCACACTGCCTGCGGGTTGTCGTAGATGCTATCGTTGTCGTCGTAGTCGTAGTAATAGTCGTCATCGTCTCGAGCCAGAACGTCGAGGCATGCCGCCAGGGTGTTCTTCATACCAGCGGGGGTATTGCTGCACTTGCATACAAACCCGCCTTTTCCGTCGGCATAAACCCATACCTGGTTGTCGTTGTCGATTGCCGGCCAGGCAAT
>CADBOM010000036.1 GCA_902796325.1 uncultured Coriobacteriaceae bacterium | reverse complement strand
TTGTAGATGAGGCAAGCACCCGGGCAGTTCATGGGCTTTACCGCATAGTCCTCTTCGTCGATCTGGGTGGTGTACATGTTCTCCTTGTAGTGATCCCAGTGACCAGAGGTCTCCCACAGCTTCCTCGAAAGGATGATCGGGGTGTCAACCTGCTCGTAGCCGTACTTGTCCTGCATCTCGATCCAGTACTGCTTGAGCGAGTTCATGATCTTCATTCCGTTTGGCAGCCAGAACGGGAAGCCCGGGCCGTAATCGGAGAACATGAACAGCTCCATCTCCTTGCCAATCTTGCGGTGGTCGCGCTTCTCGGCCTCCTCCAGCATCTTCTCGTGCTCTTCAAGCTCCTGCTTGGTGGCAAAGGCAACGCCGTTGATGCGTGTGAGCATCTTGTTGTCCTTGTCGCCCTTCCAATATGCTCCGGAAACGCCGGTGAGCTTGAAAGCCTTTAGAGCCTTGGTGTACAGGAGATGAGGTCCCACGCACATGTCGATGTACTCGCCCTGCTGGTAGAAGGTGATGCGGGCATCTTCTGGAAGGTCTCCGATGTGCTCCACTTTGTACTTCTCGTTACGCTCTTCCATGAGCTTGATGGCCTCTTCGCGAGGAAGCTCGAACACCGAGAACTTGAGATTCTCCTTGCAGATCTTGCGCATCTCATCTTCGATGGCTGGGAAATCGTCTGTGGTGATCTTGGTGTCGCCAAGATCGATATCGTAATAGAAGCCGTTCTCGGTTGCGGGTCCATATCCAAAATCCGCCTCGGGATACAGGCGCTTGATCGCCTGAGCCAGAATATGAGCTGCTGAGTGCCTGATTACATGGAGCTCCTGGTCTTCAGGGCACTCGGAAACCGTTCCATCGTTATAAAGGACCTTCATCGAAACCT
This sequence comes from uncultured Coriobacteriaceae bacterium, assembly GCA_902796325.1. Lineage (GTDB taxonomy): Bacteria > Actinomycetota > Coriobacteriia > Coriobacteriales > CADBOM01 > CADBOM01. Next base: position 7,492 of record CADBOM010000036.1, on the reverse strand, counting down.
CTTCCTAGAATTGCCTTCATGTGATTGACTTTCGATTATTAGATTGTACGACGTAAGTGTAACTATTTCGCCAACATGCCCGCGTGCGTTATGAATAGTCTATTTGCGCGGACTTCAATGCTACGATTTAGCAGTTAGAACAACGTGCTCGGAGGATGAAGATGACAGTGCGCTTCGCATTCGCAAGCGATTTTGACAAAACTTTTTATTTCGGCGACAGAGACCCCCATATCAGCAGCGAAGACCTGAAGGCTGCACTGGATTTTCAAAGCGAGGGCAATCTCTTCGGAGTGTGCACGGGCAGATCGCTCCATGGAATAGATTTCGTTATGTCTGGAGTGCTGGATTTCGATTTCTACATCCTTGCCACGGGCTCGCTTGTTCTGGATAGGCAACGCAACATCATCTACAGGTCGCTCTCCAACGTCGACGCCATCAAAGACCTAAATGCCGAGTACGAAGGCAAAGCCTCGATCATCATCCAGGCAAACGACACCGTATACAATTTCGGAAAACCGCTGCCCATGCAAACCCACGTGGATTCCTTCGACGAAATCGGACCAAACATCTACGGCCTCTCCATGTACGTGGGCTCTGCAGAATCTGCTAAATCTGAGGCAGCCCACATTAACGACGAGTTTGGAAGCGACCTTGTTGCATATCCGAATTCGAGAATCGTGGACGTAGTTGCCAGGGGATGTTCCAAAGGCCATGCGGCAACGGTTGCCAAAGAGCACTTTGGAGTTGAATGCATGGCGGCAGCAGGAGATTCCTTCAACGACATCTCAATGCTTGACAGTGCAGATGTTTCGTTTACGTTCGAGAGCTCTCCATCTGACGTTCAGAGTCACGCAACTCACGTGGTGAGCTCCATATCGCAAGCTTTCGAGATGCTGCGTTAGATTGCGCTAGCTGCGGCCTAGTGTGGATACGCGCATCTCAAGTTCGCTCCGCATCATGTTCTCGTTCGCAGAAGCTTTGACAACTTGCCAGTTCTCGCAAATCGGCTTCACTCCCCTGCAGGCTCTCGCTAGCAGCAGCTTTGCCCCTCGAGGGCTCTCGATTGCAGCATCCCTGCCCCTTTTGGACTTCCATCCCCTAAAGATCCTCCACCTTGAATATCTGCTCGTATACCTTCGACATATCGTCGTGGAAGATTTCGGCATCATCATCGAGCTGAAGGTCGTAGGTGTCGGAGAAGCTATAATCGCCATCCGTCGCTATTACGATGTTGTTGTCGCGCTTGCTCACATCTTCTCGAGGGATTGGCACTACATGCACGTTCTTGAACTCGCAGGCTAGCGTCTTGTAGATCGAGTTTATAAAATGCGCCTCAGGCCCTTCTAGAGCGGAGATGACGTTAGATAGATATAGTCCTCCGGGCGCGAGATGCTCGTGAATCGAACGGGCGGCTTCAACAGAGGCCAGCACCATCGCAGGACTTCTTCCACTGAAGCAATCGTTCACGATGCAATCGTACTTGCTGGAACTTTGATCTATGAACTCGCGGCCATCGCCCTCTATCAACCTCAGCTGGCCTGTCTCCTCCGTATCGAATTCGGCTATAAGACGGTCGAGGTAGAAGTACCTCTCTGCAACCATCGTCACGGCGTGGTCAATCTCTACCACATCAACGTGAATTTCGGGACGGGTGCTAACGATGTGCTTTGGATACGCGTAGCCGCCTCCGCCAAGCACCAGCATGCTTTTGATTTCGTTGCCCGACTCGAACATGTGGTCATAGGCCTTGTGGTATTCGAAGACAAGGTCATAGCACTTGTTATCCAAATAAGTTGCAGACTGATAGGCTCCGTCCACATCCATAACTCGAACAAGGTCGTTGTTCTTATCCTTTATCGTGTACACGAGCAAAGGGCCCGCCATTGTTTGGAATTTGATGAAAATCTCCTGTCTACGCCTGTACCTGCGAAAAAGCGACAACGAAATCAGAATGGCAGCCAACACAATGGCCGCCACAATTGCAATAATCACAGCCGTCATCATTGAAATCTCGGCTTCCTCGTAGTTCATATTCCGTCCAAAAGGACTTCGTAATGCTACATCACCAGTTGCCGGCATGCAAAAAACCCACCCATCGTTTCTGACGGGTGGGCTTTTACGCTTTTACGTAGAGGGCTTGCTTGTCGAAGGGGTACTTCGAAGGGGCCTGCTCGTAGGAGCACCTTACTCCTCGGCAGCGGCCGCCTTGGCCTTCTTGACTTCCTCGATGATTGCCGGGACAACCTCGTAGAGGTCTCCGACGATGCCGTAATCGGCGATATCGAAGATGTCGGCCTCAGGGTTCTTGTTGATGGCCACTATATACTTGGAACCCTTCATACCAGACACATGCTGGATCATTCCGGAGATTCCGCATGCAAAGTAGATCTGCGGCTTAACGGTTACGCCGGTCTGTCCAACCTGATACGAATGGTCGATCCAACCCGCGTCCACGCAAGCACGCGATGCAGCGATGGTTCCATTGGTAAACTCATCGGCAAGCTCCTGAAGCAGTTTGAATCCGTCAGCGCTGCCGAGTCCCAGACCACCTGCGACGATAACGTCGGCGTCGGTTAGGGAAATCTTGCCAGCAACCTCGCGGACCTGCTCCACGATCTTGGTGCGGATGTCCTCTGGCTTAACATCAGCATCGAGCTTGACGATGTTGCCCTTGTTGTCGGCATTCTTCTTTGCCTTGTCCATGACTCCAGGGCGAACCGTTGCCATCTGAGGACGGTGCTTTGCCGTGAGAATCTCGGCCATGAGGTTTCCACCAAATGCCGGACGGGTCTGAACGAGGTTGCCATCGTCATTAATAGCTAGAGCGGTGCAGTCTGCGGTAAGTCCGGTCTCGAGCATAGCGGCCACGCTTGGAGCAAGCTCCCTGCCCTCGTGGGTGGCACCCACGAGCACGATCTCGGGCTTGTACTTGTCGATGGCCTCTTTGATAACCTTCGAGTAAGAATCGTTCTGATATTGCGCGAGAATGGGGTCGTCGGCAACGTAAACGTTGTCCGCACCATGCTCGACCAGAGTCTTGGCCAGCTCGTCCATTCCAGAGCCGATTAGCACGGCGCTAAGCTCCACACCCAGCGCATCTGCCAGCTTGCGGCCCTCGCCAAGAAGCTCGATGGAGACGCCAAGAAGCTCGCCATCGTGCTGCTCTGCAAAGGTCCACACGCCCTTGTAATCTTTCAAATCCATTATCCAAACCTCCTAGGGGGATCAGTTATGTTCTCTATTTGATCAGATGCTTCTCGGCAAGCTTTCCTACAAGGCTCGCAGCCATCTGGGGAACAGTTCCCTCTAGCATCTCGCCGGCACCCTTGGGAGCGGGGCTGTAGGTTCTAACAACCTGGGTTGGAGAGGCTTTGAGTCCGCACTCGGTGGGATCCAGCCCGATTTCCTCGTGGTTCCAAACCGACAGCAGCTCGTCTTCGCTGTTATACGACTCGACGATATTGTTGATGGTCATGTACCTCGGAGTGTTGATCTTCGAGTTCACGGTGAGCAGGCACGGCAGCGGAGCCTCGATGGTCTCGGTGCCGTCATCCAGCTCGCGCACTACCTCGATGGTCTTCTCGTCCTTGAGCTTGATGTCGATAACGCAGGTAACGCATGGAATTCCAAGCCTGCGTGCGATTTCCGGTCCAACCTGTGCGGTATCGCCATCGATTGCCTGATGTCCGGTGATCACCAAGTCGTAGTCTCCGATTTTTTCGATACCAGCAGCCAGGGTCCTGGAGCAAACCAAGGTATCTGCGCCGCCGAAGCAACGGTCGGACAGCAGCACGGAGTGGTCTGCACCCATTCCAAGGAGCTCGTGGACCTTGATGATGGTGACATCGCGGCCCATGGTCACGGTCTCGACGGTGGAGTCTCCGCCAACCTCGTCCCTTAGCTGCAGGGCAGCCTCGAGAGCGTTGAGGTCGTCAGGGTTCACGATGGTGGGGATACCCGTGCGGATAAGAACACCGGTCTTGGGGTCGGTCTTAACGTCGGTGGTATCTGGCACGCGCTTTGCGGTCGTTACGATTTTCATATGTGTGTCCTCCTATTTACCGCGCAGCAGCGAATTCGCGATGACGATCTTCTGAACCTCGGAGGTTCCCTCGTAGATGCTGAAGACCCTGGCGTCGCGATACAGGCGCTCGACGATGTAATCCTTCATATAACCGTATCCACCGAAAATCTGAACGGCGCGGTCGACAACCCAATTGCACCACTCGGTGGCGAGCAGCTTGGTCATTGCGGCCTTGTCGGAGCAGCGGGCTCCGGTATCCATGAGAGCGCAGGTGTCGAGAAGCAGGACCTCTGCCGCGTGCACCTTTGCAGCCATCTCGGCGATGGTGAAGCTGATTCCCTGGAAGTGGGAAATCGTGGTTCCGAACTCCTTGCGCTCCTTTGCATATGCAACGGCCTCGTCGAGTGCGCGCTGTGCAACTCCAACGGCCTGCGATGCAACGCCAACGCGTCCAACATCGAGGGTTGCCATGGCAATGCCGAAGCCATGGTTTAGCTTGCCAAGGATGTTCTCCTTAGGAACGCGAACGTTCTCGAGAACGATATCGGAAGTTGCGCATCCGATTACGCCCATCTTGTCCTCGGCCTTTCCGGTGGAGACGCCCTCTGCCTTCATATCAACGATGAAAGCGGTGATGCCATGGGTGCCGGCCTTGGGATCGGTCTTGGCGAACACGATCGCGTAATCAGAGAACGGAGCCATGGTGATGAAGGTCTTACGGCCGGTGATGATGTAGTCATCGCCGTCTTCGATTGCCACGGTGGACATTCCAGCGGCATCGGAGCCAGCGCCTGGCTCGGTAAGAGCAAATGCGAGAACCTTCTCGCCCTTAACGATCGGCACGAGGTACTTTTCCTTCTGCTCCTTGGTGCCGTTCTTGAGAAGCGGTCCACCGGAGAGGGAGTTTGGCGACGAGACGTAAATGCTCGCAACTGCGCTCCTATAGGCTATTTCCTTCATGACCAATGCGTAGGAAACGGTGTCTGCGCCTGCTCCACCGTACTCCTTCGGCGTCTTGATTCCATAGAATCCAACATCTGCCATCTTCTGCTGAATTTCCTTTGGGAACTCAGCCGTGGCCTCTACCTTGTCAAGAACCTCCTTCGTGAGCTCTCGCTCGGCGAAGGTCTTGGCAAGCTTTTGGATCAAAGTCTGCTGATCGGTTAGCTGCATGCTTCCCTTCCTTCGAACATCCGGGGGCTTAAGGCTTATGTATTGCCATCGCCACCGCCGATATTGGCGGTTTTAGCCCTCATGCGTGTGTTTCCGCACGAAATTGTACCATCTACATATGCAAAATTAAGCGTGCTTGCATTATCTTGGTTACTTCGTTTCATAATCGGCAAAAATTTTATTAGCCGGCAATAAAGCAGACGCCCCGTGTTCCAATTGCTGATAGCTTGGAACACGGGAGCGCCCGAATCGTACAATCTATGTAGACGAACTTGCAGTCTTAGATGTCAAGAGCAGCGAAGTGACCCTGAGCAGACGCCTGCAGCACCTGTCCAGCCTTCACAGCGTCGCCGATCCTCACAGTCCAAGGCGCAGCCCAGCGCAGAGCGTTGGAGGTCTCGTCATCCGACCTAAATCCGGCTGCAAGCAAGATCGTGTCTGCCGGGAAGGTTACCTCGTTGCCATCAGCGTCGGTGCAAACCAGGCCCTCGTCGGTTACCTTCTTGGCAGCGGTGTTGAGCCTTAGGTCTACCCTGTCGCTCCTGAACTCCTTGTCGATTGCGATGTGGTGCATCTCGGGAGCATCCGGTGCAAAGTTGCCGGTCATCTCAACAACGGTAACGTCTTTTCCGAGTCCATCGAGATAGATTGCGGTCTCGCATCCAACAAGTCCGCCTCCGATGATGACGACCTTCTGGCCAACCTTCGGATCCTTGTCGAGCAGAACATCGAGTCCAGCAACCTTCGGGGAATCAGTGATGCCCTCGATTGGCGGGGTAACCGGCTTGGCTCCGGTTGCGATGATTGCAACGTCAACATCCATGCTCTGGAGAAGCTCTGGGGTTGCCTCGGTGTTGAGCTTGATGTCAACGCCCGCCTCCTCGCAACGCTTCGCCTGGAGCACTGCATAATCGAACAGGTCCTTCTTGAACGGCACGAACTCCTCATGCAGAAGCTCTCCGCCAAGACGGGAGTTCTTCTCGATGAGCGTGACCTGATGTCCACGCTTTGCAGCGGTGAGAGCTGCCTCCATGCCGCCTGGGCCACCACCGATAACCGCGACCTTCTTGGGCTCGGTTGGCCTGAAGCCCTGCCTGTGCTCCGCCTCGTGGCCAATCTCGGGATTGAGAGCGCACTGCAGAACGCGGGTGGTGAGCTGGCCCTTGAAGCAGGTGAAGCACCTGCAGCACTTGGTGATGTCGTCCTTGTGGCCGGTGAAAGCCTTCTTGGGGGTTTGCGGATCAACGAGCAACTGCCTGGAGAGCTCCACGACGTCGGCCTTGCCGGAAGCCAGGATCTCTTCCATCATGTCAGGGTCGTTGATTCCACCGACAGTTGCAACCGGGGTGCTCACATGCTTCTTGATCTCGGCAGCGAGGTGAACGTTGCTGCCGTGCTCGAGGAACATGCTGGGGTGCGTGATTACGAACGCGTCCGGATACTCGTGAACGCCGGCGCTCACATGGATGAGGTCGACCAAGCCCTGCTCGTCGATCATCTCCGCCATGCGAACTGCCTCATCGAGATCGTAGCCACCCGGCAGATACTCGGCGCCGCTGATACGGAACTCGATTGGGAATCCACGGCCAACTGCCTTGCGCACGGACTCGATAACTGCCAGTGGGAACTTCATGCGCTTCTCGAGGGTTCCGCCCCACTCATCGGTGCGCCTGTTCATTGCCGGAGACATGAACTGCTGGATAATCCAGCCGTGTCCTCCGTGAATGAATGCCATATCGAATCCAGCTTCCTTGGCAATTGCAGAGGAATGTCCGTAGTGATATATGGCAGCCTCGATCATTTCCTCAGTCATCTCATGGATTTCCTGACCATCGGTTGCAACTTCCTCGGAAGGACCATACCTGAGCAGATCCTTAGCACCCTCGGCCTGGTTGCGCGCATTGGCGAACTTGCCCGCATGAGAGAGCTCGAAGGCAGCCATGCAGTCATGCTTGTGAATTGCCTTGGCGCAGTTTGTGAAGCTAGGCAGGATGTTGCGATTGCTGAGGTCGATGGCGTTGGTGTGGCCAAGGCCGGTCTTCATGTCGATGACGCACTCGCTTACGCAGATGGAAGCAGCTCCACCACTTGCCCTGTTGTCGTAGAAAGCAATGTTGTCGTCGGTCATCGTGAAATCGGGAGCCACATCGGGCTGGCCCATAGGTGCACCGAAAATCCTGTTCTTGAAAGTTCTGTTACCCAGTTTGATCGGGCTACCCAGCAACGGATAGTACTTATTAACCAAATCTGCCATTCTTCACTCCTCCAAAACTTATCTGATTGCACCAGCGGGCA
>CADBOM010000035.1 GCA_902796325.1 uncultured Coriobacteriaceae bacterium | reverse complement strand
TAGCAATCAAAACGTGCCGCCAGAGCAGTTCGACTAGAAAAAGGCACCCTCTGAGGTGCCCCGCAATGTAAAAGGCTGCGCCCCTGATGGAGTGCAGCCTTCATTTTTTGTCTCTCTGTTGCAAATGCTGAGTCCAGGGCAACGGCAACTCGTGGCAACCCAAAGCAGCCCATGACAGCCCGCGGCAACACAAAGCAACCCACGGCAACACAAAGCAACCCACGACCACCCAAGACTACCGTGAACCCCAGCCCGCCCCGCACGAGCCCAAAATACCCAGCCTAGAGAATCTCCTCCATGCAGGTGTACTGCGTCTTCATTCCCATGTTGCGGTAGAACTGCTCGGCGCTGTCATTACCTCCCCAAACATGCAACGTAACGTTATAGCAGCCAATCTGCCTAGCGTAATCCACGGCATAGCGGTACAGGGCAGATCCCACATGCTTGCCTCGCGAGGCTTCGTCAACGCACAGGTCGTCGATATAGAGAGTCTTGATGCCAGTGCGCAGCGGACTCTCTTCCGTGTGCATGATCTCGCAGAAGATATAACCGCAGAACGTCCCATCTTCGCCAATGTAGGCAAACACGGGCCTGTTTTCGTCCTTCAAAATCTGGCCCAGCTCCTCAACGTTGTACTTCGTTGCAGGACCTTTGAATAAGTCAGGGCGGATATTGTGGTGAACCATGTTCACCTCCACGAGAAGACGCTGGATATCTGGAATATCCGCGTCAACAGCACGGCGGATTTGGAACGACTTGGAGTCCTTCGACATATGTGAATCCTTTCCCGATAAAACACGGCCCGCAAGCTGAGGCCAGTATTGTTATGTGGTGGCCGATGATGGCCGATGTCCAGAATGCCGGCACCATGCCAATGCCCAGAGCGGCAATGCCCGACATGCATGCATGCGCCAACCGTGAAAATGATAGCAGACATCCTAGAACGGAATCCCAAACCAAAAGCGGGAGCACGCAAAACCGCGCACCCCCGCACAAAACTCGTTTGGTAGGGGCGGAGGGGGTCGAACCCTCAATCCTAAAAGGCGGCGGATTTTAAGTCCGCAGCGTATGCCAATTCCGCCACGCCCCCGTGTATAGAAGATGATAAACGAATCGCACTGCTAGTTACAAAGCTTTGCGGATAAAGGCAGAGCTTTTGTTGCAGCATATGCGTGTTGCACTATTTGCCGCGCCTGCGATGCAGCAGCGTGCTCCCCGCCCGCGCACCAATAGCTTCTGGTGCCGCTCTCACCTGATCGAAGCCCTAGGACACTATCGCATCGTCAGGCCAATCGAGCATGAGGCCCATCATGTTATCCGACTCGCTTACGGTGAACTCGTCCACGTTGGCAAGCTCCATCACTCCAATGAGGATGAGAAGCCCCGCAACCATCACAGACGCACGCTGGGGCTGCAGTCCAATCACCATCTTGCGCTCATCGAGAGTCATGCTCCTCAGCCTGCGGTAAACTTGGCGAACATCCAGCTCGCTCATTACGCGCCCGTGAACCTTGCTCGAGTCGTACACCTCCATGGAGTCGGCAATCGACACCAACGAAGTTGCAGTGCCGGCTACTCCTATCATCTTCTCGACGTGCATATCTCCAATGAAGTATGGAGACATTTGCTGCATGGCCCAAGCCGAAGCTTGATTGAGCTCACCTGGATCTGGCGGATCGGACTTCAGGAACATGTCGGTTACCCTGCGGCACCCGATATCGAAGGAGTGTCGCCAGATAATCTGAGCTGGCTGGCCTTCCACGGCATTGCCGTAGATAAGCTCAGTTGACCCACCCCCGATGTCCGACACCAAGATGTTGCTACCGTGAAAATCGCTAGTGGCACCGGCATACGAGAGCCTGGCCTCGCGATCCCCGGAAATCACCGCAAGATGGATGTTTCGCTTCTGCAGCTCGGCAACCAGCTCGTCGCTATTCGACGCATCCCTTGCAGCCGAGGTGGCAATCGCTATCACGAACGGATTACTGGCATCGTTTTTCGAAAGGTCCATACCATGGCTCTCCATGATGGATATGAACTCGTCAACCGCATTTGCAACGCGTGCGATAGCGGCGGAAGACAACCTCCCCGTATCCACCAATCCCTGTCCAAGCTGGGTAATGGTTGCACGTTTCTCCAGCTGTTTTACCTTGCCATCGCTGCACTCTGCAATCATCATCCTGGTTGTTACGGTGCCAATATCAATTACAGCTCTGAGCATGTTGGTGCGCACGTCCTCTCGTAACCAAAGGTGTTGTCTGAAGCCAAAGATGCTATTGAAGGTCAAAAGCCAAAGGTACTATCGCAAAATCCAGAGGCTTTATCGCAAGCCAGAAGCCCTATCGGAATCCAAAAGCCTTATCACGAAATCATTATGGAGAAAATCAGAGCGCCGTGGCTGACGAATTCCAAATGAAGATAAGTTTCTCGGGCGCTAGGCTGCTAACCGCGCGTCGGGTCGCTAATCGTCGTTCACCATGAAAACGAAGTCCAAGACATCGTTTTGCCAGGTGTCCGCCACTTTCACATTTCGCGAGTCAACTGCCGCTGGAATCGTGCTGGAAGATGTGGACTCGGGCAGGCCCTTGACAACTACCGAGGTCTCGCCGTCTTTGGTCCATCCAAACTCGCTGCGTGCGTAGTCTTCAATGCCCTCGTCGGTGCTCATCATTTCAATGCCGTTCTGGATGGCATCGTTGCGTTCCTGAACCTGAGCAAGCTCAACGTTGTTGCGCTCGAGCTCACGGCTTGCGATGTAATAATCTCTCGCCGTCGGATAGACCATGGTTCCGATTGCAACCACGGTAGCCAGCACAACAATTGCGGCAACTCCTCTAGAAGTTAGATTCCCAATGATCTTGGGACGCTTGGCGTTTGCCTCGGCACGAGCATTTGCCCTGGCCTTGACCTTAGCACTGAAGCTCGCCTTGACAGCCTTAGCTGAAGCCGCGACATCGTTCGAGCCAGATTTATCCGCACCTTTCGAGCGAGACCCCTTGCGAGACCTAGAGTTCCTAGCTCTAGTGGACATGTCGTAAGCAGTTTTATGCTTGCCGCCATCAGTGTCAGCTACACCAGCATTGACAGCACCATCAGCACCGGCTGCACTGTCGTTTCCGGCCTTGCCCGGGATAAGCACCATCTTCACGCCATTAGCCGCGGTAACCACCTTGGATGGCGCCGACGAAACGACAGGAGCAGCTTCGCTGGTTCCAATCTTTGACTTTCCGGCCGATACTGGAATTCCAAATGCGTCGGATCCAGAGCCTGCGCCGGCACTCACCTTGTTTGCAGCCGCAGTGGCCTTTTTGGAAGCCCTAAGCTGCCTGCCCTTACGCGAGGTGGCCGAGTACTTCTCGGTCGGCTTATTCGAAAGCTTCGACGATCCCTCTCTCGAAGCACCGGATTCGTCAGCAGCGGTGCCAGCAACACCTTCGCCCGCTGCGTCGGAACCCTTTCGGGAGAACGGGAACTTGCGCTTCTTCTCGAATGTAATCAGCGGGCTGTGGCTGTTCTCGTCGTCATCTGCGACGGCAGCCTCGCCAGCATCGGCACTGGTAGCATCGTTTTCGATGTGCATTCCAGAGCGAGTATTTTCGTATGCGCCCCGTTTCTTAGAGGCTTCACGCAAATGAGCTTGCGAGACGGCCGCAGAATCCCCGGCAACACCGGTGGTCCCAGCGATCCCAGTGGTCCTAGCAGCTTCAGCAGCGCCAACGGTCTCGGCGACACCGGTGGTCCCAGCGATCCCAGCTGCCTCAACAGACCTAGCAGCCCTATTCGAAGTCCCTCTGCTCGTATTCATTCTGGCTGCGGACGCACGCGTTGAACCCATGTCGGCAGACGAATCTACAGCATCCCCTGCTTTACCCACTCCCCCATCCAGCTCGCTCTTAAGCGGAGCTGCCTCACGGGGAGTTCCGTCCGGATTCTGCCACTGCATGTCCGCCCAGGTATCGAACTGCGGAATCTCATACCACGCATCGTCATCGCTTAGATCCACAGAATATTCGATGGAGCTGCCAGCGGACTTCTCGACATTGCGAGATCTTTTGGCATAAATCCCGGCAGACTCAGACGAAGCCGTGGACATGGCCGTAGGCGCATCCGCAGATGCACTAGTCGCATCCTCGAATCCGGTTGAGCTATCAGCGGCATGCATGCGCGATGCATTCGCGGAAACATATTCGGCAGTTGAAGCCTTGCGTGCGTCTCGAGAGCCGGGATTGCGCGTGGAAGCGCTTGGCGAAGAGCTCACACCAGCAGACATCATGCCGCCGGACTTGCCAGCGGTGCCAACCTGACTTGAAATTCCAGCGGCTCCGGAGGTACCAGGTTTGGCTGATTCTTGATTGGCCTGCGCCGCAAATGCAGCTGCGAGGTTGTCGTTAAGCTCCTTGGTTCTCTGTTTTGCCTGCTTCGACTTACTGTGCTTGGGTTTCTCGTCCACGACCTTGCGCTTCGGAGCTGGACCATTTAGCTTCACGTGCTTTGGCACCGATTCTAGCTGGCTACCCGGCTTCTTCTCGTAGGATGCGTCGTCAGACTCGCCAGACCCAAGCTCAGCTTCGGCTTCCCTTGCGGCACGGCTTGCGGCTTGTTCTGCACGCTTGACAACTTCATGCGGATCGGGAATCGAATACGAAGTCTCAGGCGATTTGACTGCAACGGCCTTGCGCACAGACCCATTGCGGATATCGCGAATATCCTCAGAGTCTCTGGCTGCTAGCTTTGCAACGAAATCGGGAAGCCCGCCAACGACGGGAACAGGCGGAACGCCGTCTCCCATGTCGCCCAAATTCTGGGCAGCTAAGATTTCCGAAGCATCGAGCTTCAGAGTCACATCGGCAGATTGCGAATCGACGGGCTGCGGCTCGGCAGACTGCGGCTTTGCAGAATCCGCCACAGCAGATACGGTCGCAGCAGGTACGGACACATCCTGCACTGCAGCAGGTGCAGACGATAGCGCCGCAGCTATAGCAGGTGCATTAGCAGAAGGCTTCGCGTCAACAGAATTCGAAATCTCGAGCTTTCCGTCAAGCTCGCCTAGTCCAGATTCAACCAGCCCAGCATCTTCAAGCCTTGCATCCTTCTTAATATGCGCCGGCTTTTTATACGCGGGTGCAGCAGCATCAGCGACACCGGACATGCCTGAACCAGACACGCGGACATGCTTCCCGCCTGCCTTGTAGATAGTCTTGATTTCTGGATTTTTATGCTCGTCTGCCACTGTTAAGTGGTTCTTTCTGCTAGATGTGTTCCGTTTTAATGCTTTATATATCTGCGTGTGATTTAGTTTAGCATGCATGCAACCACATAGTTGGCATGCATCCGTAAATTCTCATAATATTTTAACAATCGAGCGAAATTGAAACCCAATATGTTGTTGCTGGCAGCGCTTTTCGACCCAAAATAACAACACGATAAGGGAAAGCGCAAAATCGTCGTGATGCAGCAATGCGACACAGCAATGCACCATGTGTCCACGCGCCGTGCCATGGTTCCACAACCCCACCCCGGTATTTGCCAACGCGATGTACTCGGGTCAAAATGTGACATTGTAGACACGGCAACGGAGCAGTGGGTATGCAGAACCAGTGCATTAACCATTAACGCGGTCCGTTGCGATTTATATGCAATACGTTGGAAGACGCACAACACACCGAGGCGAATACGATGCTCTGGCCCAGAATCATCAGCTTGCTTTTAGGCTATCTTTGCGGATGCGTGCTAACCGCAGACTTCGTGGCCAAGAGAAGATGCGGAAAATGGGCGCGGGAGATTGGCAGCAAGAACCCGGGCATGGCCAATATCGGCAGTCTGTTCGGCACAAAGGCGGCGTTGGAGGTTCTTGGAGGAGACATTCTCAAGACCATCGTGGCCGTCGTCGTGAGCTATCTGCTGTTTCCGGAAAACTGGCCATTGGTTGCGCTATGGGCAGGCCTGGGAGTGACGTTGGGACACAACTTTCCGTTTTGGACCAAGTTCCATGGCGGCAAGGGCGTGACCACAACATGCTCCGCAATCATCCTGTTCGATCCCATTTGGGGAATCATCTGCAGCATCGCAGGGTTCGCAGTTGTGGCATTCACCAAGCAGCTTTGCTTCGGGGCCTTCGCAATTCCGCTTCTTTTCATCATCCCAACGGTGATCCTTCATGGTCCGGAAGCCACCATCATCGTTGTCGCTCTCACCGTTCTCATGGCCATCAAGCATGGTAAGCCCATGATCAACGCCATACACGGCACCGAGCCTCAAACCGACGTTTTGGCAAAAGTTCGCAAATCCAGATAATCAAAATCCAAGTAAGCAAACCCAAACAAAAGATGCAGGGCAAGTCGAAACTCACCCTGCATCTTTCAAAATCTAGCTAGCCTTGGCATCGTGCACTTGGCGCCGTGCACGATGACAAGTGCGGTGCACTGCAATAGCAGCCGCAACGCAAACCGGTTGCATTGGCCCTTCAGAGCTACTTCGTGAGGTCGAAGTCTCCGATGTTCAGGCTCTTGTCGAGGTCGACATCCACGGTCTTCACATCGTAGCCCTTGGCGTTCATCTCAACGGTGTACTTGCCTGGCTGCAGCTTCTTGAACCAGAAGTCTCCGAAGTGGTCGGACTCGGTGGTCTGCTTGCTGCCATCGGGCATGGTCAGAGTGATCTTTGCGCCGATGAGAACCTCGTCCTCGTTTCCGTCGTAAACCTGGCCGCCGATGAACAGGCCGGGAGCATTCAGATAGTAAACGCGCGGGCTGGTGCCGTACTCCGGGTGGAACAGCTCGGCATCGTCCAGGATGTCTGCGAACTCCTCCTCATCACCGAACTTCAGAGCCTCGGTTGCGCAGAGGTCCACGCAGTGAGGAATCTCGCCGGCGTCTACCAGATGAGCGCAGCCATCGCACTTCTGCGGGAGCTCGAGCTCCTCGTTCCAGTAGATTGCACCGTACGGGCAAGCATCCACGATTTCCTTCATGCCGGCCGATCTCTCGGGGTCGATGGAAACCAGTCCGTCCGGGCGCTTGGTAGCAACCTCGGGGAACTTCTCAACCACGGGGCACTTGTCGCACTGCTGGCACATGAACGGCTTGTACTCAACGCGAACCTTCGGAGTCTGGCCATGATCCTTCTGCAGGACCTTCATCCAGAAGTGCCCGGTGTCGGGTTGCGGCTTCTGGTAACCCGGCCAGTCGTTGCCGCAGTGCTCGTCCTTGCAGGCGATCTGGCAGCCGTAGCAGCCGTTGCACAGAGCCTGGTCGATAACAAATACCTTCATCTCTTAATCCTCCTGAACAATCCAGTTCTCAATATCGACGCCTTGCTCTGCATCGAATGAGCGGTTGAATGCCTCCGGGTACTGCTTTGCCAGCTCGAAAACATCTACCTTCTCTATATTTACCAGATAGCCCGACGTTACCTCACCAGCAGCGTTCTTGGAGGTGATTTCCTTCGGTGCAATCAGGTTGTTGGCGCCACCACGGTCGGAAACGCCTGGCTCAATCACATCGAGCTCAGCGCCGTGATCTTGCAGCACGGCACCCGGCATAATCCTCTCGGTGATGTAAACGCCACCCATGGTCCAGCCTCTGTCGTTCTCGACCTTGAGGATGTCACCGTTCTTGAGGCCAAGCCTCTCGGCATCGACCGGGTTAACCCAAACGGGCTCGTAGGCGTAGCCATCGGGGCCAACGACCTTGCAGGTCTCAATCTCGCGTAGCCACTCGTTGTCATCGAAGTTGGCATGGATGCGCCAGCGCGGATGGTTGGAAACCAGCAGGAACGGATACTTCTTGGCTTTCTCGCTCTCGCGATACTCGTGGAACCTGTCGGTATCGGCGATGTAATGCGGATAAGGCCTACGCTCCTCGTCGTCGGGGAAGTGCTCCGCCAGAGCGGTGGAGTAGATCTCGATGAGTCCGGAAGGAGTGGGCAGCGGGTTGGCCTTGGGGTTCACATAGAAGTCGTAGAGTCCTGGGTGATCCATCTCCCAACCCTTTGCATGCGGGCTGATTGCGATCTCCTTATCGAGGAACTCCTCGTAGGTCTCGGTCTGCTCGAGGTTGGAGTGCTCGAAGGTGAGCCTGATGGAATCCTCAACGGTGCGTCCCTCGGTGTACTCCTCGAGAAGTCCGAGCTTCTTGGCAACTTCCTGCACTGCCTCCCAGTCGCTCTTGGCCTCGTACATGGGCTCCACGCACTTGTCGCACTTGATCATGGAGTTCCACAGACCGCCCTGGTTGTCGATGCCGCAGTCGTCGTTCTCGAAGCGGGAGGTGATTGGCAGGATGATATCCGCGAACCTCACGTCGTTCTCGAACCAAGGATGCTGTACCAGATAGAACTCGAGGTTCTTGCTGCGCAGGGCCTTGAGGTACTGGTTTCCGCCGTTCCAGCAGGTGGACCAGCATGGAGCGTCGGACCAGATCATGTGCAGATAAGGCTCCAGGGTTCCGTCTTCCTTCTTGCAAGGGAACTGGAACTTCTGGAACTGATCCTCACGATCGGCCATGCAGATAACATGTCCGTACCAGCTGAACGGCTCCTCGGCGGTAATGCCCTCTGGAATGAGGGTCTTGGGGATGAACCTGTCCTGGTTCTGCAGCATGGACGCGTTGTATCCTGCCCAACCGGTGACCTTCACAACGTCACGCGGCATTGGGTTGAACCTGTCGTCCTCGTAGATGTTCCACTCGATGAACTTCATGAAGTTGCGGCCAGGCTTGCCAAGTCCCTGCATTGCAAGCAGGCAGACCTCCATACGGCCAGGCTCGTGAGAGTAGCAGGAACGAATGTACGAACCACCATTGCAGTGAGCGGTGGAAGTTGGAACCCTGTGCCACTCGCGCGCGAGGGCCTTGATGGTGCGAACCGGAACACCGCAACGCTCGGAAGCCCACTCTGGGGTCTTCTCGATGCCGTCGATGTTTCCGTTA
>CADBOM010000034.1 GCA_902796325.1 uncultured Coriobacteriaceae bacterium | reverse complement strand
CGGCCCCTCAGGGCTGTCTACATCCTAAGGGGTCCCCGGCTCCGAGCGCCGAGAGGTCTTATTCGGCGCAATTCAGACTGTAATGGGGAACGAGAAGAGCGAGCAAATTGGGTCATCAATGCGGGCGTCTCTAGATAAAATTTATGCACATTAAGTTTGTTAAGCAATCGTTCCAGTTTTGTTAACGCTCGATTCCAGTTTTGTTAAGAGCAAATTCCCGATTTGTTAACAAACTGTTAACACGAATATCGTTGCAGCTAAATATAGTTTTTCTATATGATTTACGATGGCATGTTTGATAAAGCCCGTTCATTTCATCGCTTGTGATTTTTAAGCTCTACCTCATAGGTGCAACCGGCGCGCCATAACCCCATTCCATGGTTATGAAGCGTCGCTACATCTTCTGTGCGGCGCTAGATGTTGCATGTTAATGAGTGGTCGGGAGAATAGGAGCATCAATGTCTTACGTAGACGATACGATCCAAGCCGTCCTGGCTAAGAACCAGGGCCAGCCGGAGTTCCTCCAGGCCGTAACCGAGGTTCTCACCTCCCTCAAGCCGGTTATCGAGGCTCATCCGGAGTACCAGGAGGTCTCCCTGCTCGAGCGTCTGACCGAGCCCGAGAGAATCGTCATGTTCAGGGTTCCCTGGGTAGACGATGAGGGCAAGGTTCAGGTCAACCGCGGTTACAGGGTTCAGTTCAACTCTGCAATCGGGCCCTACAAGGGTGGCCTTCGTTTCCATCCAACCGTGAACCTGGGCATCATCAAGTTCCTGGGCTTCGAGCAGATCTTCAAGAACTCCCTCACCGGTCTTCCCATCGGTGGCGGCAAGGGTGGAAGCGACTTCGATCCCAAGGGCAAGAGCGACCTTGAGGTTATGCGTTTCTGCCAGGCTTTCATGAGCGAGCTGTTCCGTCACATCGGCGCAGACACCGACGTACCGGCTGGAGACATCGGAGTTGGCGGACGCGAGGTTGGTTACATGTTCGGACAGTACAAGAAGCTCAAGAACTCCTATGAGGGAGTGCTCACCGGCAAGGGTCTGACCTTCGGTGGTTCTCTTGCTCGTACCGAGGCTACTGGATATGGTCTCGTCTACTTCGTGCAGGAGTACCTCAACTCCAAGGGCGATAGCTTCGAGGGTAAGGTCGTCGACATTTCCGGTGCTGGAAACGTGGCTATCTACGCCGCCGAGAAGGTTACGCAGCTTGGTGGAAAGGTTGTCACGATGTCCGACTCCACCGGATGGGTTTGCGATCCAGACGGAATCGACGTCGAGGCTGTTAAGCAGATCAAGGAAGTCCGCCGTGCTCGCATCAGGGAGTACGTGGAGGATCACCCCAAGGCCGAGTACCACGATGGACGCGGCGTTTGGGCAGTCAAGTGCGACATCGCTCTTCCGTGCGCAACCCAGAACGAGCTGTTCATCGAAGATGCCAAGAACCTCGTGGCAAATGGCGTACAGGTTGTTTCCGAGGGTGCAAACATGCCTACCACGATGGATGCTACCCAGTACCTGCAGGACAACGGCGTTGCATTCTTCCCGGGCAAGGCATCGAATGCCGGTGGAGTTGCAACCTCTGCTCTCGAGATGACCCAGAACAGCGAGCGTCTGAGCTGGACTTTCGAAGAGGTCGATTCGAAGCTGCAGCGCATCATGATCGACATCTTCCACAACTCCGACGATGCTGCATGCGAGTACGGCATGGAGGGCAACTATGTTGCCGGTGCCAACATCGCAGGATTCAAGAAGGTTGCAGATGCAATGATGGCTCAGGGCATCGTCTAAGCTTCTTGCTGTCGGTGCTAGCGGTACCTTTTGTGCTACATAGACGAACCGGGGACGGCGCTCTGCGTCATCCCCGGTTTTTCTTTTTATGGGAGGTGCGATTCATTGGAGCGCCGATCGGAGGCGCGATTCATGGGAGGCGCGTTGCCGAGTTGCTGTTTCGATTCCAGATGTCGATTCGCGAGGACTTGGTGCTGCTGCCAGGCGCTCCCAGAGCAGAGCTAATCGTCAGCTCCTTCTTCCTCTTCCTCGAAAGTTTCAGCAGCATCGTTTTCAATGGCTGTCTTTTCGGAGGCTTCTCCAACCTTGAAGCTGCCAACGGGCTTCTCCACATCTTCGGCTATGATGCCCTTGTTGCGCTCGACGGAGCGCAGCTCCCATCTGTGGAGGTCGCATACAAGCCAGGTTAGCGCCGACGTTGAGTACAGAATTATCAGGGCCGGAAGCAAGATGCCGGAATCCTCGATGATCAGCACCAGCACCGAGGTGATCATGACCGCTGTAAAGCTGCTCTTGAAGTAGTAGTTCCTATCCCAGAACACCTTGTATGGTCCGGGCTTCTTGATTCTTATACGCGCGAGCCAGATCCAGAATGCTATCAGGCACACGGTTCCGGCTGGGCTGTAAACTACGGTGGCCCAGTTCATGATGAAGATGTTGCGGGCAATTATCAGGAGATACGACGGTCCCTGTGTGAGGAGGTCGCTTGCTGTGGCCCCAAGGTGCGATTGCCCTCCCATGCCATCTACCAGAACAAGCGCGCACATGAGCACGACCATGGCTCCTATAACCGAGAGCACGACTTTCCATGTGAGCCTGTGCCCTTTGAACACCCACCATGTGCAGAACATTCCCAAGGTGCCCCATACAAGAGCACCAAACTGCCCTCCCCAAAATGGGAGCACGATGATGGCAATCAGGCACACTGACAACACGAGGAAAAGCCAGTTCTTGAAGATTACCGATATCTTGAGGTCGGGGAACCTGTTGAGCATCATGCCCGACAGCATGATCCAGCAAACGAACAATATGGTTGCGCCTTCGTTGCCCATGCCGGTGTATCTGGATGCGGTGATTGGCTTGTAGGACAAAAATCCAATGCGAGCCAGATTGCCCCCGGTTAGCTGGTCTACGGCCAGCACTATGACGGTTATAAGAAGGAGCGTGATAAACGAGTACACCCATTTTGTGTACTTTCCGATTACGAGCACTGCGATGGTAACCAGCGCCGCGATGGTGGTGCATATGCATATGAGCATGAACGGGGTAGACCTGTCCGGCTCCACCAAGATCATGAGATACGATGCCAACGGGAACGAGCATACGAAGAGCAGCAGCAATCGCGTGGCTGGTATGAAGAATTCCAGCATCCTAACCGACAGCTTGATTCTGGGAGAGATCATCATTACAGATGCCGCGAAAGCTATGGCGATGAATGTTATGAAAACCGCGTTCATAGGGTTTTGCCCGTCGCTTATGGCGTCTGCGTAGCTTGCTTCCTTGGCAAGCTGATAAACAAGCTTCGAGCCATTGGGATACTGAGGGTTTTGACTCGTGACGATTGGACTGGAGTTGTCGAGGTAGTAGTCGATTCCAGCAAGATCGAGTACGGTTGAGGTTACATCTAGGGCAGACGTGAGGTCCTGCCTGTGCATGCTGTTCGAGCCGATCATCCCGCTGTACCCATTTCCATAAACGATCATGGGAGCATACCCGTCGTCCTGGTGATCTGCTTGCGAAACCATGCTTAGGGGGCAGAAAACGATGAGGGTATCGCCCTCGCTCATGTTCTGAATGGCTAGACCAACCACATGGTCGAAAGATGCCAGAGCTTGGTTCCAATACTCCGAGGAATCGGTATTGGGGTTTGCCAGCCTATAGCTGCCGGCGCGGAAAAGATCGCCCGGGTCCAGCGCGTAGAATGCGTTTCCCTTAACCTGCGACTGCGCCTTGTAGAACCATTTGTCAAAGGCATCGAGGTTGGTCTGGAGCCCGTAAGGGTATCTCACGTTGTCTGTGAGTATGCTGCCTGGCTGGGTGTTGGCATATTGCACGATCCCGTTGCTATCTGCGGTAAGCGCTGCAGCCGGCCTCTGGGGAGCGTTGCCAAGGTCACTGCTTCCGAGCGCCACGGTCGACCATCCGGCAAGATGCAGCTGATCGGTCATCGTTCCCCATAGCGTGTAGTTGAGATTTGACACCTTCTCTGAGCCAAGTTTTCCGGCTTCGGCCAAAATCGCGGTTGCGTCTGCGCCTTCCTCGTTTGGAAGGTCTCTCACAGAGTTGCTCACCATGCTTATCTCGTCGTCGGTCCAGGCACCCCTGTTGATGTCGGCGGCCACCTCGTTTGCAGACACCGTCTGTCCGCCGAGTCTCCATGGAGATCTGGCTATGGCGTTTCCGAGCGCGCTCTGATCGAGTATGGAATAGAGATTGGGCGTGGTTTGCTCCGAGATATCGTCCCATGTGACGAACGGAGCGTAAACAAAGTAGATGCTCTTGCCATCCTGGCTGTCGATGGTTAGAGCGCTGGCTTGCGAAGGGTTTGCAAGAAAGAGCCCAAACGACGACATCGCGAAGAGCATGGTCAGGAACACTGCAGCTATTTTGCGCGTGAGCCTTATTTTGTTCGCCTCTTTCGCTCGGTGCGAAACTGGGTTGAATTGTACGCCGAAATTCTTTCACAGGTGGAGTTGCCTTGTGATGCTCGCTAAATGTTATCAGAGGCTGATTGACTTATATTCGAACCTTGCGGTGAAGCCACCATTGTATGTGCAGATGGCCTGACTATGTGGGGCTGCAGAGCGCATCGGTTTCTAAAAGGGGAGGGGATTGTGGAGAGAGCCAGCGAAAGACGATGCACCATAGTGGCGTGTTCCCATGTCTCCCACGTGTCGCTTGCATGCACTTATCATGCGTGTTTCAAACATGTGCTGCGCGTTTGGTACTGTGCGCGATTTCCGCTGAGCGTTGCAGAATCAAAAATTTTCAAAAAGATGTTGACAAGTCCGGTGCATTTATTTATTCTGAATCCAGAATAAAGACGAGAGAGAATAAATCGGCTCTTTATTCTACGAGATGGACTTTCAATCTCCTTTTCCCTCTTTCCCCAAGAGCGAGGGGATCGGCAGTTTTCGATCAGACTGTCGATCCCCTCGCTCTATTTTTATGCGTGATTTTGCGTACGTTTGACCCAGAATGTTGTAAGCATCATCATCTGGCGTAGGATATTCGCATAAGGTATCTTTTTAAGCTGTGTTTACGAAATGGGAAGATCGAGTTCGAGCTTAGCCCTGCATTCGAATTCGAAATTGCGCGGTTGGGTTTAGGCTTGGGTTTGGCAGCGTTTTGGTTTGGCGAGGATGGTAAATGAGCAAGATTCTATATACTGCACCATCTGTTGAGCATGTAATCAGGCACCATGTAAACATACTGCACAACTTTGCCAGCCTGGGCTACGAGGTCCACCTTGCAGTTGGTTTAGGCGCGGCGGCCCCACAGCTAGAATTCGTGGACAAGGTCCTGGTGAATCCTGGCCTAGCAGCTACCGGATCGTCCGACAACCTAAAAGAACTCGTGGCTTATATCGACGAGACAAAGCCAGATATCGTGAGCTACAACGGCGACCCTGCCAGTTGGTTTACCCGCCGAGCTCTCGATGTGTGCGATTTTCATCCTGCGCTTTGCACCGAGATGAATTTTGGCCTTGGGTTCGATTCGGATACTTTTGCCTTGAAGCGCTTTCTTCGCAGCCGTCGAAATAGATCCCACAAGCGTGTAACCGATCTGATGATGGTGATGAACGGCTCGGATTTGAAGATGGCCGAGAAGTACGGTTTGGCGCGCGAGATAAGGCAAGTTCCAGGAACCGGTGTCGATGTCGGCCGCTTGAAGCTGGTATCAAAAGAGCAGAGAAACGCGGCCCGTGAGGCGCTTGGGTGTAAACCAGACGATTTCGTTGTAGTATCTACCGGAGCGTTCGACAAAAACCACCATCAGGAGTTTGTGGTGGACAACATGATGTTCCTCACTCGGAGGATAAACCTCTTCTTCCTTGGTGATGGCCCGGAAACTCATAATGTGGATAAGAAGATTTTCAAGCTTGGCTTGGGCGAGAACGTCCATACCGTTGGGGCTGTGGACGATGTTTTCCCATACCTTCTGGCTGCCGATGCCACGTTGTCGGCATGTCGCTACGAGGGAATGCCCAAGTTCATCCTCGAGGGCTTCGCCATGGGAATACCAACCGTTGCTAGCGCGGTGAAGGGAAACCTCGAGCTGGTTGTATCGGGCAGGAACGGCATTACCTATTCGCTTGACAATCACAAGAGCTTTGCCCGCGCTATGCAGGTAATGGTTTACGGCGACGAGCTTAGAAGCCGTCTCTCGCAAAACGCAATGTTAGATGCGAGGGACTACAGCGACAAGATTGCAACCAACGCAATCATGATGTGCTACGAAGATGCTCTGAAGTAGCTTTTCTTTGCGAGGATCGTGTGTAGAGAGCAGGTTCACGCGTAGGGCCTCACGTGCAGGGATCGTGCGCATTCGGAGAGTCGCGCGCGTGGAGAGCCCCGCACGGTGCCCGTTCAGATAAAACCTCAAAATGATGTAGCTTTTGGCTTAATTCTGTGGATTCTTCGATATCTTGTTAACCCAGCCGGATTTTTATGCGAAGATATCATTACCGAGCTGGCATTCGTTTGCCAGCATATTTGAAATAGCAACGAGCAATATCAGTCCAGCAAAGCAACATTAAACACAACACGGACTAAAACCTAGGCGCAATCGCGGGAAAGATTACATCGATGGCTTAGGTTCGGGCTCACGATAATCATCTATCAGCTCTATCACGCATTGGGCTGTTGTATTTCTTGGAGGCACCACTGTAATGGCGGAGCATAGAACACATATAACCAGGTCAGATGAGGTTGGGCGGCACGCGACTTCTGATGGTCCTGTTGCGCCGAGCACGCACGTAAAGCATGGGAGCGATAGTAAAAAGCATGTTGGCAAATCCGCTGTAGCGCTTGTGCTTTCGTTCGTCCTGGCCTGCATGGCTTTCCCTGCGGGGGCAATGGCCGAGACTTCGTCAGAGGTGCGTGCCCGTGCAGATGCACTGATGGAGAAGCTGGATTCCATCCAAACTCAGATAAACGAGACTACAGAGGTTTATAACAATGCGGTTGCAGCCCATGATGCGGCTGTCGCCTCTATGAACGCTGCGCAAGAGCGCGAGAACGAAGCCCAGGCACGAGTTGAGCAAAACCAGCAGAAGATCGATGACAGGGCTGTCTCCATCTACAAGCGCGGGCAGGTTACGCTTCTGGACGTCTTGCTCGGAGCAGACTCGTTCGACGACTTCGTGAATCTGTCGAATATGGTTGAAGCCGTGCAACAACGCGATGCCGACCTGGTTTCGCAGTACAAGGCCGATAAGGCCGAGGCGCAAGCTGCGCGCGAGGAGTATAACAGGCAGCAGCAAGAAGCCCAAAAGCAGATGCAAACGGCCCAAGACGCCTACAATCAGCTGCAGCAGCAGGCTGCGGAAATGCAATCTCAGATCGATACCCTAACCGCCGAGGCGGCACAATTGCAGGCTCAGGAAGAAGCTCAGGCCGAGGCTGCAAGACAGGCTGAGGAGCAGGCGAGGCAGGCTGAGGAAGCTGCCAAGAAGCAGCAGCAACAGCAGCAACAGCAGCAGCAATCCAACCAAAAGGGCAACGTAACCCCAACGCCAACGCCAACCCCTCATACGGGCAGGTTCACGCACCCGTGCCCTAGCGGGAGAATATCCAGCTCGTTCGGGTACAGGTCGTTTGACAACTCGTTCCATAAGGGCGTGGACTTCGCTGCTTCTCAAGGGTCGCCTATATATGCTGCGGCATCTGGTACCGTGCTGATTGCAGGCTATAGTGCAACAGCCGGAAATTGGGTTGTTATATCTCACGGAAATGGTTTGGTTACCAAGTACATGCACATGGCCAAGACACCGTTCGTTAGAGCCGGGCAGAGTGTTTCGGCCGGAACGAACATCGGAGTAGTTGGCAGTACCGGTAACTCCACGGGGCCCCATCTGCATTTCCAGGTGGAGCTCAATGGCGTTGCCGTAAATCCAATGAACTATCTGTAGCT
>CADBOM010000033.1 GCA_902796325.1 uncultured Coriobacteriaceae bacterium | reverse complement strand
CTGCAAAAACCCGGCGTGCGTGCATTGGGTGTAAATTGTGATTAGGGTTTTCGAAAGGAGATGTTGGATATGAACCTTGCCTCTTGGATAATTCTTGCTCTGCTTGCAGTAGCTGTGTTCTTTGCAATGAGATATGTGTGGAAGTCGACTCAGGGTGGTAAGACCTGCATGGATTGCCAAGCCGGAAAAAACGGAACATGTGGCGGTTCGTGCACCAACGTCAACGTCAAGAAGATGCAGCGCGATATCGAGAAGCTGCAGAAGCGAAACCTGAAGAAACAGTTGAAGCAAGAGAGAGAAAAGCAGAAGCAGACCAGCTAGTTTTAAGGTGCAGCCTAAATTGCATCTTGCTTTTTAATATGTAGTTTGTCGTTTCGGCCAATCTCTAGCTCAAACTAATAACGGGGTTCAACTCGAATCTGAGTTGAACCCCGTTTGCTGTCCGATCTGGTTTGGACCGGTGTCGTGCTGCCGTTGGCCTGACTCCGGCATCACGTTGATAGATACCGGGCAGATTAATGAAAAAGCCCCTTTTTCTTGTAGGGCTTGGAGGCAAAGCCGGTAAACTCGTAGCCAGTTTCCTCTATGGAAGCTTTAACTGCTTGCTCATCCAGAGGGCTCTCGGAAATAACAACGGCTTGTTTCTTGTTCCGGTTGGCTTTGACTTTCTTTACGTCAAAATCCTTGCGAATTTTGTCTTGGATATGTATTTCACACATATCGCACATCATTCCATCTACACCGATGGTGGTTTCGTACATTTTCGTCTCCTAACTCGATGTGCCGGCAGCTGGGCTTCTCTTTTTGCATTCGGTATGCCATTGCAGCTCTAAAGCTGCGGTGTTTCGATGGCAACCAGATAGCTGCGAGTTTGCCGTAAGCTTAAGATAAGTTTACCATAGCTAATTAATAGGAAATGGCGCTGCACGCATATTGCACGCATAAGGCAGAAAATCTCGATGCCTGTTATGAGAATCGATTTGATGCAATGTAATGCTATGGGCAACATGCCGGAAACATTTGCCGACGGCCGTGCGAGGGTTTTCTCGATGGCCGCTTGGTGTTTTTCCGCCGGTATAATAGCCAATCGTTGATTAACAGCCGAAAAGCGGGAATGCTATATTATTCATATACGAGAATAATATAAGGTGTGTTGAAAAAGTACACTCTGAAAAATTCCCGAACATCACGAAATCCTTTGCTACCAAGTTTTCAAATTGTCAGGTTGCTGAATTGCAGAGCATAGCTAGGTTCGGCATGCATGATGCTGCCCGCTTGGCATGCCACTGCCCGTTTGATTAGGAGCCCGCATGATAACAATGGAGAAGATCGGTTGGACGTTCCTCATTGGAGGAGCCTTGGGAGCACTAGCCCAGGCTATTTTCAACATCTATTCCGTTACCATCGCTAATTCCGAACTGCCCATTGCGGCTACGCTGGGTCCAGATACCCTCGTTACAATGGCGCTCATAGGTGGCATTACGGGCGGTCTTGGCCTTTACAGGCATTTGGATGGCAAGAGCCCCATTGGAGCCGCAATACCGTTCTCGGGCTTTGCCTTCGGTGTTGGAGAGTGCATGATAGGCCCCTGGACCAAATGGGAGCCAGATGGATATTGGAAGTGCTTCTGGCAGGGTTTGTGGCTGATCATCTGGTATAACGCTCTGGTGTTCGCGGTTACGCTGGGGTTGGCAGCGCTCTTCTATTTCCCGCTTGGAATCCATGGACTTACTGCAACTCCGATCCAGCCCATGGAAACCCCAACCTCGGGCGTGGCGCTCTACCTTACAGCTTTCTTTACTTCCGGCACCCTGTGCGTGCTCTGGCAGCTGTTCTCCGCTGCCACGAAGATTAGCTCCGCATGGCTGCTGGTTGTCGTATGGCTCGCCGGAGCTATTCTTGGACCAACCGGCTTGCTGCTGTGGATCGAGAGCTTCGGGGGATGGGGGTTCAACGTACTGGTGTTCGGTGCCGGACAGTCTCTCCTGTCCATATACTTCGCCATATTCAGCGGTGCGCCTGGAGCGTGGGCCGAGCTTGGAATCATCCTTGCCACCATCGGACTTCTCTTCCTAACCGGATGGTTGTGCTTCACCATCCACATCCTTAGGTTTGGCCATAGGGTGCAGGGCGACGAGCGCATCTACATCGAGGAAGGCAAGCCAATTCCCGAGACCATCATTTTGGATAACGAATTCTGGAACATTGGGATCATGGAGTCGGTTTCAACAACCTATTACAACCCGATAAGCGACATCTTGAATCACAAGAACAACTACGAGAGATACGAGAAGAATTTCTGGAACATGGGCATTGACAGGAAGCTGCGGCGCCGGACGGACTAGCAGCCTTGGATAAATGCCTGCGAGCCGTGTATGATGCATGGAGATGCGCAAATAGTTGAGATGTGCGAATGCATGCGAGGGTGCGACCTGGCATGCAGCATCGCGTGCGAAATGGCTTGCAACATCGCGTGCGAAATGGCTTGCAACATCACATGCGAAACGGCTTGCAACGGCGCAAATTGAGTTCCATGGCATCGGATTCGGGGGATCCTTTTGAGAAATATCGAGCTTGAAGGCGTTGAGAACGTTCGCGACCTTGGTGGCATTCCAGTTTCTGGAAACCGCATGGTTAAGAGCGGTCTTATGTACCGTGGCGCGGCTCTCAAGAAGGCTACCCCGTCAGATTGCCAGAAGCTTTCCAAGGAGCTGGGCGTCAAGCTCGTCGTCGACCTCCGCTGTGGCTGGGAAGTCGAGGCCAAGCCCGATTGCAAGCTCGATGGTGTCCGGCACATTTGGGTCCCCTTCTACGATGAACAGGAAGTGGGAGTTGGATACTGCAAGCCCCTTCCAGGAACCATCATGATCGGCCACGACTTTGCCTGCGATTCCCTGGATTTCTACAGGAGCATGGCCAACGACCTTACCGCTGCTCAGATGTCAAAGGCGCTTCATGCTGTTCTCGATTGCGCTATTAGCGGCAATCCCGTGTACTTCCATTGCTCCGGTGGCAAGGACAGAGCCGGTATCCTGTCCCTGCTTGTTCTCACGGTGCTCGGCGCTAGCAGGGGAGAAGTGCTGGACGATTACCTTCTCACCAATGTTTCGCGCGAATTCCATATCGAGGGAATATACAGGCGCTTCCTAAGGCTGTGCCGCGGTAACGAGGAGTTTGCCCGCCAGGTCACCAACGATCACAGTGCCAGACCAGAGAACATCGAGGCTTTTTGCTCGGAAGTGGACAGGCGATATGGCAGCATGAAGCGCTTCATCACCGAGGTGCTGGGCATCGACGACGAATATCGAGCGCGTGCGATCGAGGACTGCACGACGGAGATTGATCCGCTGGAGGTCTGCAAGACTGGGCTATGCCAGTCCGCCAAGCTAGATGAAAACCGCGACCTAGTGCGCGAGCATGCGATGGCGTCAACCGCCGGCGTGACCTGCTAATACGATTTGCCCGTACGGCTCGCTCGAATGATTCTCGATGGCCGATGTGCTGCCCATTACACGGACGGTCTAGCTGGACGTTATAGCGCTTCGCCGAAGCATTCCTCGTCTATCATCTGCAGAAATTCCTCCGAGAAATAGATTTTCATTTTTTCCAGAGCCTTGTCGGTAATGTACGAGCTGCTGTCCTTGTCCAACCGGTAGATTGCCCTGCAGCACCAAGACAAACTGTGCAATGCGGTTACCATGCTGTAGGCCCAGAATCTGCGGTCGAAGTCTTCGCGGGCAAACCTGCCGTCAACCGCCTTCCAGTAATCATTGACGAAGCTTTGGATCTGGCTTTTGGGGAAGCACAGGTTGCTGTCCCAAATGGTGGTCGTGGGGTTTGCGAAGTACGCTACGTCTTGGGCAACCTCGCCGATCACGGGACGCTCCCAGTCGATGAAGAAGCCCGGGTGCTCCATCGGAAGGTTGGGTCCGGCAGGATTCTCCGGAATCATGAAATGCGAGGGCAGTGCTTCCGTGTTCACGATGTGGACCTGCGCATGAACATCTCGAGAGGCGCTGACTACCGGCTCGCATTTGGATATGAAATGGTCTACCCAGCTCAATATCCGCTTGTCCTCAGAAGGGCATCCGCGGTACAGGTCGATTCTGCGGAGGCTCTCCTCGTAGAGCTCTTTCAGGGGGTCTTCCGGCCTAAATAGCTCGCAATCGTCCTGAACCGGCACCGAATGCACGTTAGCCAAGAGTTGCGCCACGCATTGCAAGTCGCCCGGCCGCAGGTTGTCGAAATCAAGCTCCTGACCCTCGCAGAAACTGATGACCAGCACACCGTTGGGAAGCAGCTTCTTGGAGTGATCGATGTACTGCGCAATAGGGGTGCACCCACTCGTTTCCAGGGCTTTGAGGGCTGCGTATTCATATGCCACTTGGTTATCGTGGAAAGGCTGGCTAACAACATTGATGCGCAGTACGTGCTTTTCGCCGGTAGTTGGGTTTGGGAACACGTAGTTCTCGTTGTGCTCGCCATGTCCAAGCGGCTTCGGAACCAGGGTATCGGTGGCGGCAATCCCAAGAGCATCCTTCAGCTCTGCGTTCTCGTTCAGATATCTTGCGGCCGTCTCGACCTTGGTAGCTGGATCCATCCGTCTCTCCATTTTGGTCTGTGGCATCGGCTCGGCGTTTGCTGCGCCGGCTAGGCATCTGTAGTGCCGGCTCGGCGTTTGCTGAGCCAAGTCCGTGATTGCTGGATTTTGATTGCTAGCGTTGTTTATTTTACGCAATCGGAACTATCGCCAACCACAATGTTTGCATTTGCGATGCAGGTTTGCGTTGCCGGTGCAGCTTGGTTGCCAATATATGCAACATGGTCTGGCAAGGCATCGTGATCGATGGCATCCATGTATATTCGAGATGTCGCGACGGAAAAGTCCCAGCAGGTTCCAGCATGACGAGGTGTTTGGGTATCTGCGGTATATACAGAAGGTGCAGGTCATGGAAGTTAGGGTTGTGGAGCAAGAGGGGCGAGACCAGATCGAGGTGGAGGTGCTGTGCCCGCCGTCCAGTTCTCAGGCCAACCGCCTTGCTGAGAAGATCAGGGCAGCTGCCGGGAAGATTCTGGGCTATCGAGACAAGTCCAGCATCAGCAAGCTTGCCATACCGCTTGACGAAGTCATGTACATAGAGGCGGGGGAGAAGAAGGCTTGGATTTGCACTGGAGGGGGCAAACGGTACGAGAGTCCCCTGAAGTTCTATGAGTTGGAAGAGCTTCTGGATGATTTGGACTTCATCAGGGTCTCGCGCCAAGTGCTGGTGAACTTCGGGATGGTGGACGAGATACGTCCGGAACCCAACGGACGGATGACGCTGGTGCTGAAGGACGGCAAGAATGGCGGAGACAAGCGCGAGTACGTTTGCGTTAACCGCAGCTATTCAACAGATGTGAAGGACAAGCTCAACGGCATCATCTAGTCGAAAAGGTCATATTCGGTTGCATCCTGGCTGTTTCGGATGCATTAGGGATCAAGGTGAATTGAAATGGCAAACAGGGAAGATTCATTCGAGAAGGATACGGTGTTCGACAGGGAACCTAAGAACAGTATGAGCGGCGCTGTTAGAGCTGGGTTTTTCACCGGCAGCATGTGGGCTGTGTGCATGTTGCTCGTCTGCACCATCGTCGGTATAGCTTTCAGCGGGTTCAACCGGGGATTGGCGATATGCCTGTCGCTAATAATCGCGGGAATCGCAGGTGGGATATTGCAGCAGGTCTGGTTCAACTACAGGGCAACGAGGAGGTTCACCTACGGTATGAGATTGTTCCTCTTCGGGATAACATATCTTGTGGTGCTGGCTGCCTGCGCGCTGATGGGAAACTGGCTACCTGCTGGAAACCCGTATGCATGGATTACCTTCGTGGTTATCTACCTCGTTGTATTCGCGGTGATGACGGTTTGCATAGGCCATTCGCTGACTGTGAGGAGCATCGAGTATAAGAAACAGCTCGATGCCTACAAGCGAAACCGCAAGGCAGATGACGAGTAGCGGCGCGTAGTTGCGCGTGGTTGCGCGAACTATATAGTTGACGGCTATTCTGGACGATCCGGGTAATCCGGGTCGTCCAGATCTATATCGTCCCTCTCGAAGTTGTTGCGCCTTAGCTGATAGTACTTCCAGTTGTAATACTCGCTTTGCTTGTGCTCGACCCATCTGCTGCGCATGTCAACGATTGCCAGCATCTCGTCCGTGATTTCCTCTGCCGAGTGTGGCTTCCCCTGATAGAGGTAGGATGTCATCCGGCGCATGGCCTTTTCGGTGCCGAGGTTGTCGGCGATGAGGGTTCCGAACTCGCGGGGATAACCCATCTGCATGATCTTCCCCACAAGAGCTCGTCTCGCCTGTTCTATGCTGCTATCGGCTGCCATCGGATGATTCTTGGCTCCATTCTGCGGATTGAGTATTATCGCGGAATTCCCGTATGGCCGTGTCCCAATAGGCCGTGAATCCGTTTACGCGTACATTCTGCTGCGCCTGCTCTATTTTAGGAACCCCTCTGCAACAGCCGCCCAGTAGGCAGCTCCTGGCACGAAGTCTTCCTGGCAGAAAGTGTATCCGGGGTTGTGGTTTCCAAGGGTGTCTCCATTGCCGATAGATACGAACGAGCACGGCAACTTGTCTGTGAAAACCGCGAAGTCGTCGCTTGCCATGTCAACCTGCCCCACCGGATCCACGTTCTCGCTGCCCAGACGCTCGGTTACCACTTCTACCACCTTGTCGTGAAGCTCCGGATCGTTGTACAGGATATGCCCGGAGGCATCCTCCTCGATTTCGCAGCTGACGCCGTAGGATTTTGCCTGCTCTTCAGCTATCTCGCGTATGCGCCTCAAAACGAGTTCTCTGACCTCTGGGTCGAATGTCCTGGTGTTTACCAGCAGCTTGGCAGTTTGAGGAATGATGTTGGCCGCGACGCCGGATTGGAACGACCCCACCGTTACAACTGCGATCTTGCGGGGGTCAACGTTGCGGGAAACAATGGTCTGGAGTGCCATGACGATTGCGGCGCCTGCCACCACAGGATCCTTTGCGTCGTGCGGCATGGAGCCGTGTCCGCCCTTGCCGGTGAGCTTGATTGTCATGATGTCCGCCGCCGAGAGGGAACCTCCAGAATGCAGGTATATCTTGCCGGGTTTAAGCCCCGGCGTGTTGTGCATGCCAAACATGTAGTCCATGGGGAAGCGCTCCAGCACTCCCTCATCTAGCATGGTTTGGGCTCCGCCGGAAGTCTCTTCGGCGGGCTCGAAGATGAGGTGCAGCGTGCCCTTGAAGTTGCGTGTGCTGGCAAGATATTGCGCGGCGCCCAAGAGCATGGTCATGTGGCCGTCGTGCCCGCACATATGGGACTTTCCTGGAACCTTGCTCTGCACGTCGCAAGTGCCGTTTTCTTGGATGGGCAGAGCGTCTAACTCGGATCTAAGGCCGATGGAAGGTCCGTCTGGATCCGTGATGAGGGTCGCGATGATGCCGGTTTTGGCAACGCCGCGGACGACATCGTATCCCCAGGATTCCAAAAGGCTGGCTATGTAGTTTGACGTATCCACTTCCTCGAAGGCGGTCTCTGGGTTTTGATGAATGTGGTCGAACCACTGCTTCATCTCGCTGCGATGCTGTTCTAGGGTTGCGAAAAGCTCGCTATCCATGTTTGATTCCTTTCTATGGTGAACGCGCTGCAGACAGTGCGTTTGCTGTGTGAGCGTTGCGCGTCCTGTGACTGCGATGCGCTCGATCGTGCCTTCCGGCTTTACAGGTGGTTCTTCAGGCGGAAGTTTCTCTCGTAGGCCCAACGCGCTAATCCACCCGCAGCGATGGACAAGATTGCTAATACCATATGGCCCCAGTAGGCTCCGGCGTTGGGACCGCCAACAAACTGGACCCCAACGTCTAGGAAGCTGGTTATGGTGATGGGTATGAGCGAGAGGAGCATCAACATAATTATTGCTCCAAAATGGGAGGCCAGAGAATGGTCCTGCGTGTCACTGCATAAGAATCCAGCGGCAAAGCCGATAATCACGGCGGCGATGGTGAGCGTGGTTAACGTGAGGAGTTCCAACTCACCTAATATGGGAA
This sequence comes from uncultured Coriobacteriaceae bacterium, assembly GCA_902796325.1. GTDB lineage: Bacteria > Actinomycetota > Coriobacteriia > Coriobacteriales > CADBOM01 > CADBOM01. Next base: position 18,278 of record CADBOM010000033.1, on the reverse strand, counting down.
CGGCAAAGGTGAAGATCACTGCGATGGCCCATCCGTACTTTCCCCAGTTCGCGGTGCTGGAGCGGTGGTCCCTCTTGACGCTCTCGATTCTCTCCGCTTCTTCGTCTTGGCGCTTCTTCTGCTCGGCTATCTGCTGCTCGTGCCTGGAGCGCTCTTCCGCAGCATCGATGAATGTCCAACCGCAGTTGGGGCAAAAATAGGCTTCATCGTACACTTCGTTATGGCATTCGGGGCAGGTCTTGGACACGGGGGTTTCCTCCTAGGACGCTGTAAATCGACCGATGTTGGTTTGTTCTCATTATGGCACAGTGCTCGGGGCGCACGATAACACCTTAAAGGGTGGGGCAATGGTGGCTTCGAAGGGGGTAGGTCATAATGGGGAACGAGCCATGGGATTGTGCCACAGGGGGGCAATGAGGGATGGTCTAGGTTGGGTCGTGCTTTACTGCGGCGTAATCTCCCTTTGTTATAATCGTTGCCGTGTTTGCATGTACGCGAGCATCGGCGACGAGTTGTATCTGCCCGCTTCATCGATGGAGGAAACGTGAACGGCACTGCCATCGTAGAGAACCTGGAGAAGGCCCTGGGTCACTCTTCTCTTGAATCTTCCATAAAATCCAATAAGAGTTTGGTCGATAGCCTCAGTTCCGGGGAGAACGACGGGGCCATGGTTGTAAGCATCCTACGTTGTTTTCGCTGCGCTTTCGATGGCTACGAATACGACGCCAAGTCCTTTAAGAAGGCTCTGGACGATGCTATATCACAGGCCGATGACGAGCTGGCTCAGGATATCAAGGAGATCAACGATAAATGCGTGGCGGAGAAGATTGATGCAGACGATAACTTCGTCAATCGCAAGAAATCAATCGAAGAGCTGCGCGACCAGCTTGAGAAAGAGGCCTCGGATCTTGAGGTAAGCTGCTCTTCCGAGCGCATGGCCTATGAGGATAAGGGCTACTTCGCGCGCAGGCAGCATAAGGAAGACTACGATAAGCATATTGCCGATATGCGCGCTAGGATCGACCAGTGCAAGCAGCAAATTGACCAGAGCCACTCGGCGGAACAGGCTGCCAAGAATTACCGTGATGAGCTTTTAGAGAAAGCCGAGGCACGCCGCGACGAGAAGCGCGAGGCGACGCAGGTTGAATATGCAAACGTGTGCAATCGCTGCCGCAGCCTATATCAGGGGCGCATGGAAGCTGTCAAATCCACCGCGCAAAGCTACATGAACGATTTGTACACCGCATCAGACCACGATCGCCTCTACAAGAAGGTGGCTTCTCTCACGCCCGATTACGCCGAGTTCGAAACCGGTTACGCTGCGACATTCGTGGCGCCAGCGGAGATTGTTCTGGGCACATTGGTTGAGAAGTACGCGAGCGAAATGCTCACAGAAGAAGAAGTGGAGCTGCTGCGTGGTCTCTCAGTGCCCTGCATTACCCGCGAACAAACCGAAGACAGCCTTTCGTTTACTTTGAGCTTGCCCTACATCGCGAAGCTCGAAGACGGGTTTGAGCTCTATCTAAAGCCCACTAGCGTTTATGACGAGGAGGTGCCATATGATCAGCTGATGTCGATGGAGCCAGAAGAATTTGATTTGGTTTTAAATCATCAACGTGAGTTACTTCACATGTGCAGCGATGACGATGAATGGGATAACAGGGCCGTACGCGCCATACTGCTGCGTCTGCTCATGGCGTACCCTGCAGGCAAGCTGCAGCTCACGCTGATTGATTCCCTGAAGAACGGCATCTCGTTCTCGGGAATTCCCGACATGGTGGACAAGCACCACGAGAACGTTATTGGTGGAGGCGTGTTCACCGAGCCAGAACATATCGAGCAGGCTCTGCGCTCGCTCAGGTTGAAGATGGGCAGCTACGGCCAGAGTTACGGTACCGACCGCGCCGCATACTTCGCACGCGAATCCGTGCAGGCCGTAGTGATAAACGACTTCCCCAATGGGTTCACTAAGCGCTCGCTCTCAGACTTGGCTCGCCTGATGGAGAACGCGGAATCCTTCGGCATGGTGTTCGTCATAGGCATGAACCCCGCTTACGATTCCGAGTTCAAGGACGATGCCAACTTCCAAACAATCCTCAAGCGCGCGGACAAGCTGCGCGTGGAGGGCTTCGATATCGAGCACCTTAAGTTGGTGAACACCGACGATGACTACAGGCTTGACTTCGCGTTCTCAGACATTCCAGAGATCGAGGCTAACGCGCAGAAGATTGTGCGCGAGCTTCGCCGTGGGGTGATGACCTCCGCTGCACGCAAGGAGAGCTTCTTCCAGCTTTACCCCAACATCTCCGACCAGAACACATGGCGCCGTGCAAGCTCGCTCGATGGCGTTAACATCGCTCTTGGAATTTCCGGCGCGTCTAGGGTAACGCAGGTGATCGTGGGCATGCCGGGTGCAAACACCATGCACCACGGCCTCATCACCGGTCCCACGGGCGCGGGCAAGTCCACGGCCCTTCACACCATGATCATGAGCGTGCTTCTCAACTACTCTCCAGATGAGGTGCGCCTTGTTCTCATAGACTTCAAGGAAGGCACGGAGTTTCGCTCGTATGCGCCCTACCGCATCCCAAATTTTGCCAGCATCACCACCACGACGGAGCCCGAATTCGCGCTTGCCGCGCTCAAGGGAGTGGAGACTCTTTTCAAACGCCGCGCGGAGGTGATGAGCGACCTCATCGAATACCGCAAGGACAACGATGTGGCTATCCCGCAGGTACTGGTGCTTTTCGATGAGGTGCAGGCGCTGTTTGCAGACAATGTGCCGCAGAAGATCAAGGACGAGTGCCTCTCCATACTCACTTTGCTGGTAACGCAAGGACGAGCCATGGGCATTCATGTGTTCCTGGCATCGCAGAGCTTCGAGCGTGTGCCCTGCCTGGCACCTCTGATGTCCGACATGAAGATCCGCCTGTGTCTTAAGGACACGGATTCCGGCGGAATCTTGGACAACGCCGATGCCCTGAAGGACTCGTCTGCAGGCTCTGCCATTTTGAACGACGCTGGCGGTGCCGAGGATAAAAACGAGCTGTTTCAGGTGTGCATGCTCGAAGATGACGAGCGTGCCGAGCTCTTGGAAAAGCTATCGCAGGTCTACAACGCTCCGGAAATGGTGGACCGCTATATGCCATTCTCTCAGCGCTTGCTGTTCACCAACATCGAGGACGACCTGCATCATGCGTTCAACTCGTTCATCGCCTACGGCTTCTTGCCGGAGGCAGATGCTTTCGCTCAGAAGCTTTGTTTGGGCAGCATACTGCGCCTGGAGGGCACGGGTCATCCGTACGAGCATACGGGTGAGCCCTTCGACGTGCGCCTAGATGCGGAGAACCTGCTGCTGATTGGCGACGACTACGCCATCGCCAACAGCCTGTTTACCTTCACGGGGCTTTCCTGTTGCCTGGAGGCGCTTGCAAGGCAGGCCAACTTCCAAGACCATGTGCTGATCTTCGATTTCTCAGAGGGTGCCAACACGCTCGATGACAACCAGCCAAGCAGCATGGGCGACAAGGCTTCTTTCGGGAACATCGCCACGGCATTTCCCGGCGTGGTGGAGCATGTGCCCACCATTGCTTCTGGTGGTCGCCGCTCGAGGCGCAGCCGAACCCAAACAGGAGACGTCAAGGCATCTCCATTGGCTGAAGCCGTAGACCGTATTTATGGTGAGTTGCAATTGCGAAAGAGTCAGTGCGCTTCAGCGCCCGACCCAGATTCCGTGGAGTTCTCGCGCATCACACTGCTTTTCTATTCGGTGGGCATGGCATTGCAGCTTATATCACCGGAGGCGCTTGCCGCGGGTGTTGGCGGGCTCTCTCAGATGGATAAGCTCTGCACACTGCTCGACGAAGGCCCGCTATATGGAATATCCACCGTTGCCTGGGGCCAAACCGGCTCATCGGTTGAGCGCATTCTCAATGCTGGTGGTACGCATCCGGCTCTCGGATATTTTGCCAACCGTGTGGTGTTCGGCGCAACAGAAGAAGAGTTCCAAACGATTGCGAGCTGCGTCAGGCCGCCTGCTACGCCCGAAGGTGCTGCGTTCTTCTGCGCGAGCACAAACGTGCGCATGTACTTCCGTCCATTCGACACACCGTCGGTAGCCTGGGTGGAGCAGTTCCGCATGGCTTTCGATGAGGCGTTTGACGGAGGGGCCGCGGCAATTGGTGCGACGTTCGACGATGCAGCTTCCGAGGCGGCGCAATACTGATGGCCCAGCTTTCCGAAAACGCAGTATGGCTTCAGGAGCAGGCGCTCGGCTTGATGGAGCAGCAGGGCTCAATCTCGTCGGCTCGCCTTGCTCGTGACATGCGCCAATCTCCGCCACAGGATCGTGCTCGGGTCCAAGTGCAGGGTCAGGCTCAAGTTCAGGCTCACGGTCAAGATCAGGCACAGGCTCAAGCTCAAGTGCAACCCTTTTCCGGCATCACGGAGAGCGAGCAGATAAACGCTGCCCGACGGGCAATCTTCTCCGGCAGGGTATCTGAAGCATCGCTTGACCGCTACTTGGCCGGGGTTTCCGAATGCTCCGAGGTCAGCTACCTACATGGGCTGCGTGCGCTGGTCGAGCGCGATGAGGATGGAGTGCCGCAGGCGGCAATCGAGTTTTTGGTGGATGCTGTTGCACTAGACCCAGGAAATGTTGCCTACCGCAATGTCATCGGTGCGCTTCAGAGCGAACTTGGCCAGACCGTGGATAAGATAGCGCGGCAGCGCAATGAGGCGCAGGGCCGTGCGCAGCGGTACCAAGACTTAGAGCAAAGCTATAGAGACAAGCTATGACCGGTGAGAGTGCGACATCCATGGACGCTGCCAACCTGCGAGCCGTTGCGCTCGTAAGGTCGCTCGCGCCCATTTCGGCCGATGTTCCGGGTTACTCGGATTTTGCCCGTAAGACCTGTTTGGAAACAGAGGCCGCATATCGCGCATCGCAGTATATCGCGGGAGATGCCTTCAACGTGTTTTCGGACGAAGGGGCGAAGGTTCTGGGGGGCGTTTCTGCCGCATTAGCGCGGTTTCTCGACTTCTCGGAACCCTGCATTCCCGCCTACTGTTCTCTTGAGAAAGCTGTGGATAAGGCCGACAAGTTGGTGGATGCATCGCGTGCTCAAGTGCTGCGGGGTTTGGATGGCACGCCCGACCTTCTCTCGACTGCGGAAGCTCAAGCATATATGGCCTTCTGCACGGAATACGTGAGTGCGATTACATTGGCAACTGCTCGATCGTTCGGGCTAAGCCCGCTTTCGGCGCTGTACGATTTGGACCTTGCCGCACCTGACGGGATTGAACATGCGCGCGAGGCTGTATGCGGGCTGCTTGCTGCTGTGGGTGATACACGCCCCCTTGGCAACTGGATTATCCATACCGTGCGTGGAGATGGGTTTTTCTCCCGGGTTCCATGCATTGAGTTCTCATATTCGGATATTTCGCCGGAAGAGGCCGCCAAACGCCCTGGAGCGTGCGAGGTCTCGCCTGGATTGGTGCGCATGGGAGTGGGGGAGAACCTAGCGTTCGTTGGCAGAGGTTATCTCATAAGTGTCGATCTGCCGCATGCCTATAAGCTTCGCAGCCCCCAGGCTCACGGCACGCTGCACCCATGGTCCTTCAACCGCATGGCTATAGACGAGAACGACCCAATCGCCTCGATACGCGTGGCATTCGATGGCGATGATGCCTTTTGCATTCATCCGCAGGATTTTGCATTCGCGCTCGAACGCGAATTGCGAAACCGTGCGATTGACTCCGGAGCCACGCTGCACAGGTGCCCCGTATGCGGCGTGCAAGTTTACGGGGGCGTTTACTGTCCCGTGCATGGGAGGCGATGATGTACCTTCGCTATCTGTGCTTTCCCATTAACGTGCTGGGCCCGGGCAAGCGAATCGGGCTGTGGCTTACTGGTTGCTCCAAGAATTGCCCCGGTTGTATGAGCGTCGAGCTCAGGCAACGCCGTGAGGATGACGAAGTAAGCCTGGTCCTTGTGGAGCAGGCTATAGAGCGCTGTGCTCGCAAGGGTGCAAGTGGCATAACAATCTCCGGTGGAGAGCCATTCGACCAAGCAGAGGAACTTGCCCTTCTGGTTGAATGGTGCGAGGCCAATATAACGCGGGATATCCTCGTCTACACCGGATACACGCAAGATGAGCTTGTGGGAATTCGGGGTGCACGGGATGTGCTCGCGCATATCGCAACACTTATAGATGGGCCGTACGTAGCCGAGCTAGATGACGGCATTGGCGCGAGGGGGTCAGCAAACCAGCGGGTCATCGACTTGTGCGATTTGCAGGACCAGCGTTCCTGCCAGAACTACGACTACGAGGGCGTGGCGCGTGAGCGTCAGGCTTTCCACTATGGCGACCACCTATTTATCGCAGGGCTTGATGGCGGTCAGCGCAAAGGTAGTCAACTCGAAGACAGCCAGCGCAAAGGCATCCGGATTGAAGGTAGCCAGTACAGGGAGGTGAGCGAATGAGGTTGTCTCCAAGGTTTGCGGCTACCGTAGACTTCGGCAACTTTGCACTCACGCAAGATCCTGGAGCTTCTACGCGCGAGCCAAACGCCTTCGCTCCCATCGAAGTGCACGCCCATCCGGTTGTCGACGGCTACCTTGTAGAAGACCTCGTGAGCAACGTTGGCGCCTAGGCCGACGTGTACAAGGTTCGCAAAGGTGGTCGCAGCTATGCGCTCAAGATATACCGCAAGGGGTTTGCACCAAACGATAGCGTGTCCTCTCTTTTAAAACAGGGGGAATGCCCTGCGCTAGCACGACTTCTGACTAATGGATTCTACCGTGGCGACTACTACTACGAGGTTTTCCCACTCTATTCGGCGGGAACCTTGGACGATCTTATCTCCGCGGGTGAATGCACGCCGCGGTTCATCGAGCACACGTTGCTGCCATCGCTAGACAACGCCCTCCACTACCTGCATGCCCATGGGCTTGTGCATGCAGATGTGAAGCCCGGCAACATCTTCGTATCGGCGGACCGTCGGAGCGTGGTGCTTGGCGATTTCGGCGTGGCGGGAACCACTGCGAATAGCGGCGGGCTCGTGCCGTTCCGTGGCACGCTCGAATATGCGCCCTATGCTCTCCACCAGGGGAACCAAGTGCGTATCGACGCTGCCTATGATTACGGCAGCCTGGGACTCGTGCTCATAAAGGCGTTCACCGGATATTCGCCCTTCGCGGGGATGACATTGGAGGAGCGTGATCGTGCGGTAATCAGCTTGCGCGTGCCACAGTCGATTCCAGCGCGCCCGCGTGCGCTCATCGAGGGACTTCTGAATTCAGACCCGCGCTTGCGCTTCGGTCATGTGGACGTGCAGCGCTACTGCTCTCAAAGCCTTGGCGGAACCCGCGTGACGCCTGTTGCGCGCATTACGCGCACCAAGGCGGCTGGTACTGGAGCCAAGATGCGTGCCCGTTTGCTCGAATTCGGTTTCTACGAAGGGCATATGATCATGGTTTCCACCGCGGCCGAGCTGCTCCAGGCTGCCGAAGCCCATTGGGACGGTGCCCGAATCGTGGTGGACGATTCGCATCTGAAGCCATTCCTCAAAGCCATCGGGGCAGGCGACGTCTACGCCCGTTTCGTAGAGCCGTTTAATCACCGCCCTATCGACAAACGCGCATTCTTGTTCTGCTGTGCTCTGCGCTTGTTCACGCAGGGGTCTGATGCCCGTGCGATCGTGTATAAGGGGGAGAAGTTCTCCGACGTGCGAGAACTTGTGCGCGCAATCGCACAAGGGAGGGAAGACCTAGCAGATTTTCTCGATGATGATGTGCTGGTGTTCTACCTGCGACAATTCGGGTTTGGAGATGACGCGGCAAAGGCTGCCGATGATGTACTGCAAAGCGACAAATCCGAGGTGGAGAAGGCGCAACTGCTGCTGTCGATGCTCGAGGCCCGGGTTCACGGCCTTTACGTAGATGGCGTTGCCCTGAACACCCCCGAAGACCTCATGAAGGCGCTTATGGGGATGGATGGCGCACAGCTAGCGGCGTTGGCTGCAGATCAAGAGCTGGAAAATTGGTTATATCGCCACCATTGCGATTTTGCCTATTCGGAAATGGAGGCTGCCGATGAGCAGTGAGACCTACATTCGCATGATTCGCAATCAACGTAACCAGAGATTAGCTAACGAAGCCCACGAAGCGTGGCTGCACGAGCAGGATATCGTTGACAATCTAAACCAGATCCTTGCGAAGATCGAAGGCGTAACCAAGGCCCTTGCCCAGGGTGTAGTGGTTGCTGCCAATCAGCAGCGCGAGGGACGTGCCGACACCAGATCTTTCGGAGAGTTGGCCGCGCAAGCCAGCCAAGTCCTTTCAGTGGACGATATCGTGGCCGCATCCAAGGAGTCCGGTGAGATGGAGACGGCATCGGACGATGTAGCGCTCGACTTCAGCGGATTATTCGAATCCAGCGCCACGCAATCCCAAGGCAGCTATCTCGATCGCACTCTGCAGAGAATAGTAGGGCTGGTGGCATTTACGCCTGAGGAGCGCAGTGCACAGGAACGGCTGTTGGAGCGGTGTCGCGCGCTGCAGTCGAGCACACTTTCGGAAGAAGACGCTCGTGCGGCGGTGGATACCGAGACAGAGGCATTGTGCCAGCGGTTGGGCGAGGGGGAGTCTGAGCAACGCCGTGGGGCCTACATTTCCTACCTGGCAATATGCAAGCTTTCGGGCATTGAGCCTCGCCAGCAATCTTTCGAGGCCATGGTCGACGAAACCGAGCGGCTTAAAGAGAGCTACATTGCCCGCGAGGCAGCCAAAGAGGCGCTTAACGCAGTGGGGGAGTCGCTCGAAGAGTTGGGACTCTCAAACGCCGGCGTTGTGGACTTCGACGACGAGGAAGGATACCTTATCGTTGACGATGCCGACCCAACCTGCGCGTTGTTCCTCCGGGAGAACGAGGAGGATGGCTCGCTGTTGTTTACCACGGTATCGGCGGAGGATCCCATGCGCGTTGGAACAGGCGAGAAAGCCCGCATATTCAAATCGGCAAACAGCCTCTGCGACAAGAAGCGCCAGCTGTTGCAGGAAATGCTGCCCAGCAAGGGGTACGATGCCAACGTGATATACGAGTACGATCCACCTGCCCTAGATACCATACAGAAGATGCCTGCGTTCTCTGCCTATGTGGAGGAGCACGAACGCCAGCAACGCGAGCATCAGCTGGAGGACCAGAGGCAGCGCGGTGACGAGCAGGCTCCTAGGCAAATGGAGCTGTAGCCGTGTAAGCCAAGGCAAGTACAACTGTAGCAACGACTACCACTGCAATGGCAACCGCGACAAGGGCTATCGTAGCAAGGGGAGCTGCAATGACGACGATGTACAGAAAAGCGTGCCCAAACTGCGGGCGTGTTGTAACCTCTGCCAGCAGGGCCGAAATCATGGTGGAGGAGGTTTGCCAAGATTGCGGAGCATCTTTGCCGGTGGTTCCCGAGGAGTACGACCCCGAGCTAGAGGCTATGCAACAGCCTGTTGAACCGCAATTTCCCGCTGCTTCCGTTGTGCCGGAAATCCAGACAGAGACTGCGGAACCTGCAGAGCTTGAGCTGGTTCTGCCCGACACTGGAATCGTGGTGGGCCTGCCGCGTCCCGGCGGCATGGTGGGCCGCGTTCCTGTTAACTGTAATTCCATTAAGACATTCGCCACCATAAGTCGAATCCAATTCGCCTATGTATACCTGGACGGAGGCGGCATAAAGATTACCGACAAGAGCCAGTTCGGCACCGTGGTAAATGGAGCGCTGCTGATGCCGGGAGAATCGTGCGCGGCAACGACGCCCTCCACAGTGGAGATGGGCGGAGCATACGCTTTCATGCTGAGGGAAAGGGAGCAGGAATGACATACGAGCGCCCTACGTGGCAAGATGACCTATACGCTTACTTGGGTATCAAGACCACGTTCATCCTGTCCGGTAACGTGCACGACCTGCAGTTCGATTACGATGCCACGGCCGAAGTCTGCTTTGCAGAATCGATGGAGAGCTTCCTCTACAACACCCTTAAGAACGAGCTGGGCTACCCGCGCGTGGTGTTCTACAACCGAATCGATGGCTTCTTCAACGATGGCAACCCCCGCATGGCGCAGGAATTTCTCGAGCGTTGCGACGGCTATCTGGGGAACGATCAGCTGCAAGACGAGAGGTCGTCGTGGGCGGGCGGGCAGTCGCGTTCAGATGTCCCCGTGCGTTCAGATGCTGCCGAGCGGTCCGCGAGCTCGACTCCGCGTGCACAATCCGCGCCCGCACCCAAGGGAGGAGGCTATTCGTTCGACACCGCTGCCGACATAATGCGTGCCGCGCTTAAGGATGCTTCGGCTCCAACCGCATTGGTGTTCGACCTCGCGACCAGCGCACTCCATCAGGGAGGTGCGCTATCCGACGAAGAGCAGCGGGCCATGGCGCGCTTGCTCGCCGCATCCAAAAACCAAGTATCTTGCCGCGATCCGCAGTCGGGAAAGCAGCTCACCAACACCCTGTTCATCGTGGTGGACAAGGTAAACGATCTTCCAACATGGCTCTATCTCGATAACCCTTACGCGATGACTCTCAACGTGACCAAGCCCGATCGAGATCAACGTGCCGCCTTCATCGAGAATCGCCTGGCCCGCAACCCCCACATATTCATGGGTTACGCCGATCTTTCAGACGAGGACAAGGGCAAGTTTACCGGCAAGCTCGCCAACCTCACCGAGGGTTTCCACTGTATGGAGCTCAAGGGCTTCATGGGGCGCTGCTCCGAGAAGGGGGTGCGCATTGTCGATGCACAGCGGGAAGTCACGGCTTTCCGCTATGGTAAGCGCGAGAACCCCTGGGACGACGTGAGCATAGACACCATAGAAGATGCCGAGAAGGTCATGCACAATCGAATCAAGGGTCAGGACCAAGCTATTGAGAAGGCCTTGAGCATCCTGTACCGGGCAGCCTCGGGCCTCTCGCTTTCGGGTTCCGCTTCCACGAAGCCCAAGGGTATCCTGTTTCTGGCCGGGCCAACGGGCACGGGAAAGACCGAGCTTGCCAAAGCTATTGCTGAGGGCCTGTTCTCCGACGAGCGCCGCATGATTCGTTTCGATATGAGCGAGTTCTCGCAATCGCAGAGCGACCAGCGTCTCTTCGGTGCGCCCCCGGGGTACGTTGGTTACGAGGCCGGTGGCGAGCTCACCAACGCGGTGCGCGAGCAGCCATTCTCGGTTCTCCTGTTCGACGAGGTGGAGAAGGCCGACGCGTCGATCTTCGACAAGTTCCTGCAAATTCTCGACGATGGGCGCCTGACCGACTCTCATGGGGAGACCGTCTACTTTGGCGAGAGCATTATCATCTTCACTAGCAATTTTGGCCTTTCGGAGCGTGACCCCTTTACCAAGCGCAACACCAACATAATCCGATCCAACACCTATGCCACATACGACGAGCTTCGCGTGGCGGTGGAAGACAACATCCGAAACCCCGAGAAGAGCATTTTCCGTCCAGAGTTCATAAACCGCATTGGCGAGAACTTCGTGGTGTTCGACTTCATAGGCGAACAGGTGGCCTCGCAGATTCTACGAGCCAAGCTAGCGGGCTTAGGATTAAACCTTCTGGCCGACCGTGGCATAGCCGTGGGGATGACTTGGGAATTCTACGACCAGCTGATGGATTACGTGCGCGGTAATCTCGACATGGGCGGCCGTGGCGTGGTGAACATGCTGGAGGCGCATTTTCTCAACCCGTTGTCGAAGACCGTGTTCTGCGGGAAGTTCGAGAATGGCTCGAAGATGATGATAACGGGTGTGAGCGAGAAAGCCGGCCCGCGCTACGAGGGAACTTTCGATTACGAGAACAGGTTGCCCGAGGCGGGGGAAGGGTTCGTGCTCACCGATGAGTACACCCAGCGTCCATAAGGTAACCGAGGGATTGGCGGCACCAATCTGTTGCTACTCCGGTTGCAAACTCTAAACACCCCTTGCGCTATAATCGCAGACAACTGAAATTCCTCGAAAAAGGAGGAGAACATGGCCAATCGCAAAGCCATAAAAACCGGCCTTGCAGCGGGGTCTCTCGTGGCTCTGGCTGCTGTGATGCTGCACAACGCCGATGAAGTGAAGCCAACTCCCATAAAGAAACCATTGCCGCAAAGCGAAGCATGCGGAACCGATGAATCTGTGGACAGGTTCTGCGAGATGCTGAAGATGAAGACGGTGTGGGGTAGGGAGAATCCCAACGCCGACCATACCCCGTTCGACAACTTCGTACCGCGTATGCGCGAGCTCTACCCACTTACTTTTTCTAAGCTCGAGCTAACCATGCTAAAGACTTACGGAATCCTGCTCAAGTGGGAGGGTCAGAATCCAGAACTAGATCCAATCGTGCTCATGGCGCATCACGATGTTGTGGAGGCCAACCCAACCGGTTGGAACCACGATCCGTTTGCCGCGGACATCGAGAACGGCAGGATCTACGCCCGTGGAACGCTGGACACCAAGAACCTGCTGGCGGGCATCTACGAGGCAACGGAGACGCTGCTTTCGGAGGGCTTCACCCCGGCCCGCACCGTGTACCTGTGGTCCTCCAACTGCGAGGAGGACAACGAGGACACCACGGTGTACGCGGTGAACTACTTCAAGGATCACGGTATTACTCCAGCTCTCGTGATGGACGAGGGTGGCGCAATCGTCGACAACCCGCCTCTGGGAGTCAAGCGCGACATGGCTGTGGTGGGCGTTGCCGAGAAGGGCCTGGTCAATGCGTTCATTACCGTGCGCTCGGCCGGCGGGCATGCCTCCACGCCTTCCAAGAACGACGCCACCGTGAAGCTCATTGAAGGTCTGAGCAAGCTCATGAGCACGCAGCCAACCTCTAGGATGAACGAGCCTCTGCTGGCCATGCTGCACGAGCTTGCAGCTTATGGTTCTACCGGCATAAAGCTGGTGTTCGGGAACATGTGGCTGTTCAGGCCGCTTGTGATGAAGGTTTTGGAGTCGAATTCCGAAACCTCGGCGATGGTCCGCACGACCTATGCCCTCACCGAGCTTCAGGGATCTCCAACTGCAAACGTGCTCCCTAAGGAAGCGCACGCAACGGTGAACATCCGCATCGACCCAGCCGAGACGGTGCAGCAGGCGGTTAACCGCATCCGCGACTGCTTCGACGATGACGTTGAGATTGTGCTTAAGGACCCCAACGAGCCCTCCAGGATTTCTCCACGCGATGGTGCGTACGACTACATCAGCAGCGTTATACACAGCGTTTATCCGAATGCCGGTATCATGCCCTACATTCAGTCAAGCTGCTCCGATGCACGGCACATGTCCCGCGCATTCGATCATGTGTACCGCTTCGGCGGCATGATTTACCATGGCGATCAGCGCAAGACCATCCATGGCCAAGACGAGAACATCGATGTCGATAGCTTCAAGCGCGGCGTTGGTTTCTACATCGAATTCATCCGCAACCTAGATTCGCTCGAGATTGGATAAGCCATGAATGACGCAACCACGAACGGTTCGGTAAATCCCTCTGCAAGCCCTTCCGGCAAGAAGAAGATGTTCTACGGATGGTGGATTGTCATCGGCGGATTCCTGCTCATGGCCACCTGCTACACGGTGTTCGTGAACTGCATTCCGCTGTTCCAATCGCACGTGGTGGAAGACATGGGAATCACGGTGGGAGCCTTCAACACGGGTGTCTCGCTGTGCACCGTGGTGGCTGTGTTCGCCAGCCTTATCATCGGCAAGCTCATCGACATCTGGGACGTTAGGATACTTGGAACCTTCACCGTTATCGTGGCGTTTTGCGTGCTCATGGGAATGTCGTTCATGAACGCATATTGGCAGTTCCTGGTGCTGTGCATCCTTGCCGGATTGATAGTGGTTGCAGGCACGAGACTCTTGGCCAGCGTGGTCATTGCCAACTGGTTCCAGGAAAAGCGCGGGCTTGCGGTGTCCATAGCCCTTTGCGGCAGCGGTGCCGGAGGCGTGATTCTCTCGCCAGTTGCCAGCGCCCTTATAGTCTCCGCAGGATGGAGAACCGCATTCATCGTGCTGGCCGTTATCTGCTTGGTTTTGGGATTGCCGCTTATGCTGGCGTTCTTCCGCAACAAGCCGGAGGACAAGGGCCTGAAGCCCTATGGCTATGGCGAGGAGCATAAGGAAAACGCCAAGCCGTCGCCCGATCCAGATGTTACGGTCGATCTTGGATGGAAGGTCCTCCGCAAGAGCGCAGCTTTCTGGGTGCTAATCATTGGCTTCATTGCCATGGGTGTCGTTAACGGCGCCATCATAACCAATTCGGTATCCAATATGACATCTGTTGGCGATGTGGTTACCGGCGGGCACGACCCAATTTGGGCCGGCAACGTGTGGTCGTTCTATCTGGCTTGCGTGATTGTGTTCAAGATTTCCCTCGGTGCCATATACGACCGCAAGGGAATGCGCGTGGGCACCCTGATAGGCAGTGCTGCGTGCGTGCTGGCGTGCATCTTCCTCATGTTCCCCACAACCGACTGGGGCCCGATCCTGGCTTGCCTCACCTTTGGATTCGGCACCTGCATGGGCACCGTGGCACCTGCCATCATGGCTGTGAAGGAGTTCGGTCAAAAGGATCTTGGAACCATCACCGGCGTTATCACTGCATTTGAGATGTTCGGCAGCGCCGTTGGAGCCGTGGCATCTGGTGCTCTGTTCGACATGGCCGGAACGTTTGCACCGGCGTGGATAATGTCCCTGGTTGCAAGCGTGATCATGGGGCTTACCCTCGTGGTGAGCATCAAGATGGCCAGAAACCTGGTTGCAAAGCACGAGTAGGCCGCATATAGCCCAAGCGCTGTGGTGCGCAATGCTCATGCTCGACGGATATGCTGACGAGCATTATTGGCGCCGCAAGATTAGCGTTGCGTGCACATGGGCAATATGTCCCGCCGCCTACACGCTCTCCTCCGCGGCTGTCTGAAACCCGGAAAGTGCAAAATATTCAAAGCGAAATCCCCGTCCACTGCCGGTGAGCGGGGATTTTTAGTGGAAAGTTAACTTTTTGCATGAAGGTTAATTTCAAGTAGTGTATCATACTCACAAGTATTAATTTGTAATTAATCTTTACAGTGGAAGTAAAGATTATCGCATATGCCCTATATCTATATATTTGTGCATGAGCCTTTGTCGCAAGGAGGGCGATTCAAGTTGAAGAATGCCCACAACGATTTCCGTGAAGTTCCGGGATAATTCGTGGTGAGAAAAATAGCAGCAGTGTCTTTTGCCGCTGTGATGTTTTCCTTTGGTGTGCCGCTTGCAGGTTTTGGATCTACGGCGGATGTGGAGAAAGCCGAATATGCTGTCGACGTTCAGACTTCAGGTGACCAGGCAGATGTTGCCATGGCAACCGGATACGGTGCCGATGCCGTCAACCCCGATGACTCTGCTGCAGATTCTGGCAATGCAGCTGGTGGTTCTGCCGCAGCTAGCGATGGCGTGGCTAGTGGCAAGGCTTCTTTCGAGGCTGCAACCGAGGCTACGCCATCGGAGACTTCGAGAGAAGCCTCTTCTGGCAACGTCGAAACCGAAGGCAGGGGAGATGCACAGCCAAGCGTAGCCGACGGCCAGTCCGAGAGTGCTCAGGCAAGCGCAACCAAGGTGAAGCTCGACGCATCCAGCGGCATCTGGGTAGATGGGACCAATGGTTCCGACTCCGCCGATGGCCTAACCAGCCAAACCGCGGTGGCAAGCTTGGAGAAAGCCCTGCAGCTGCAGGCTGCAAACCCAACGGCAACCGCTATCCACGTCACCGGCAACATCTCGCTTCCAAGTGCCGTGACCATCCCAAGTGGCGTCACGCTGAGCGTTGACGGAGCCACGACCATCTCTGGTTCTGGAACCGACGGCATAACGCTTGCCGATGGGTCGACGCTCGTTTGCAACGGCGGCACACTCAATATGACGGGCTTCAGGGTTGCTCTCACAGAGAAGCCCGGCGCCACTATCAACGACGGCACTTACAAGTTCTCTGATAACAGACAGGGCATCTCGATTGCCGGTGCTGTGAACGGAACAAGCCGGGGCAGTCTTGTCATCGACGCCGTGGACGCGTACAGCACCACCGGTGCCAATGTGCAAGCACCGATCAATGGCCTGCATGCAACGTTCTCCAAGTGCACGGTGAGCATAAAGTCGCTCGATGAGAGCGCTTATATAGACGATCTTCACACCAGCTACCTGGTGATGGACGATGTTAGCATGACGTTCTCGGGGTTTGGTCGCGGGGCAGGTCGAGCTGTTTACCTAACTCCGAAGATCAGCAACTCCGACCTTACCTTCAACGGGACGGGCGATTACTGCTGGACCATACAGGCTAGCGGCTATGTTGAGAATTCCAACATTAACATCAACACGGGCTCGCATGGTGGAATTACCGTTACATCTGGAAACCACGTTACCTTTACCAACTGCAACATCGAGCTTAACAATCAGGACGGCAACGTGGGCATCAGGGCCGTGGGCACCACGCAGGTAGATTTTATCGGTACCAAGATCAATGCAACCGGAACGTATAAGAACGTGACGATTGGCGCGATGGCTGGCGCAACCATTACATTCGATGGAAACTCCGAGGTAACCACGCCTGCTGCCAGCGATCACGATGCAGTGGCGGCAGTTGATGCCAGCAGCCGCATCGTTACCGCCGGATCGTTCGAGGTAAGAGGCACCAAGTACACCGACAGCCGTTATGGATATTCGGTACCAAGCAGCCCTGCAGGGGAGGAACTAACGCTGTTCAAGCTCTCCGACCCTTCCGAGAGCTCGCTTGAATTCGTGGACCGGGACGGAAGCACCTACACCTACACGGTTAACGTTGCCTCCAAGAGCGGGAAGTTCGTGTGGGCCCCTGCAGCCAACGTGACTTTCGTGGAGGACGAGGGTAGCTCTACCACATATGCAACCGCCCAGGCTATGCGCGGATGCGTAATTGGAGAGGGAGTTCCCGTGCTTGGCGATCCGTCGTCGATGCCACAGGATCCAACGAGGGATGGCTACACCTTCTTGGGCTGGTATTACAAGGACGCGCAGGGTGCCGAGCAGAGCTTCACTGCGAACACCAGGATAATGAGCGACATGACGGTGTACGCCAAGTGGACCAACCAGTCCTATACCGTCAACTACACCACCGACGGGAACGGCACGGTGGACAACGCATCCGAGACTCTGCTGGCTACTGATAACGCCCTGAAGGGCGCCACAGCGTCTCCCAATGCCAACTATCACTTCCTAAACTGGACGGACGATTCCGGAAACGTGGTGTCAACCGATGCAAAGCTTGTTCCCGTGCTCGAAGACAAAGATGGGGACGGGCTCTACATGGAGTATGACGGCGCTACCTACAAGGCCAACTTCGAGGCGGACACCTATGAGGTTCGTTACGAGGCCAACAATGGCACTACCGACGCGAAATCGAACGGCAGGATTTCGGTGCTTGGCGTGGAGGGTGTGACCGGTGCCACTGCGATTCCGGATCCCGGATATAAGTTCGAGGGCTGGTATGTTGATGGCAAGAAGCTGGAGAACGCAACCTCTCCAACGCTCACTCCAGAGCAGGCTAGCGCGGCCATCAAGAAGAGTGAGGATGGAACCTACGAATCCACCACGTTCGTTGCAAACTTCGTGAAGGACGACCCCACGCCGGTTACCCCGGATGATCCAGTGAACCCTGTTAACCCGGTGAATCCCGTAAATCTAGTTACCCCAGTTAACCCAGTTAACCCCGGTGGAGACAAGCCCGGCACTACCGGTGGCAAGGCTTCTACCGTTGCCTCCAATACCGCGAATGCCAATTCGGGCAAGATTTTGCCCAAGACTGCGGATGACAACATGCCTCTGGCAGCAGCTGGCATAGCGGCAGGAATTGCAGCAGTGGGAGCATTCTCGGCGCTGGTAGTGAGGAATTCCAAGCGCAAGCCCGGAAAGCACGAGCAGCGCTGAGCTTAGGTGAGGCTGCCGCAATAGCATGGCTATCATGATGATGGCAATAAGAAAACAGCGGGCTAGATGGGAAACTGTCTAGCCCGCTTTCTGCATGCCCATTGAGGCCATCACTGACGGAAACAGCATGTGGCTAAAGCTAGGGGAAGAATAAATTCGCTATCGACAGCTCGAGTACGGCCAACATGTAAGATTGCAAAAAGCGGGGCACCTAGAGTTCAATTGAACCGCACCCCGAATCTTGGACCGAAAAGTAAAACCAAGATTCGGAGGTGCGGTTTTTCATGAGACACGATATCCGGCTGAGGG
>CADBOM010000032.1 GCA_902796325.1 uncultured Coriobacteriaceae bacterium | reverse complement strand
CCAGGAGTTGACTCCCGAAATCGTGAAGTTTACGCCTGCCGACATGCCGATAGATGAGCTTATAAAGCTTTCGCTCTCGCCTGAGGCAGAAGAGCCTGTGGGACCACCGAACATAGACGCTAGCCTGGATTTAGATTCTGAAGATTCAGATGATGCGCTAGGAAACGATAGTGATGACTAAACTGGGCTAGTCTGGACGACTTGAAAATGCAGCATGGCTGTATATGAAAAGATCCCGGAGTGGAAATCTTCCTCTCCGGGATCTTTGTTATTCAATGCTGTGCGTTTGGCTGGCTCAATAATGCCAGATTATACAGGCATCGGTGAATCTCCTAGAGAATCTTTGGACTTGCTAGCCGAACTATCATCGGAAACCGATCTCGAAGTTGAAGCCGCGCTCGTAGCATCGGCAGCAGGAGATGCAGCGGCATCTGTGAGATTGAAGTCTGCATCGGCAACTACAGCGACAGCACTTGCATCGGAGGCAACCGCTGCTGCATTTGCTTCGCCAGCCATCTGGGCTGCGGGCACGTAATCGTCATCCATATAGTGGTCGAACAGGTCCGTGATTTCCTTCGAAGGCGGCTCGGTGCAAAGGCTTACCACCACATTGGTGATCAAGCTGAAGATGAACCCGGGGAGCAGCTCGTAAATCGTGAAGATGCCGCCAAACTGAGCTTCGAGCAAATTCCAGATAACTACGGTGGCTCCACCAACGATGACTCCGGCTATTGCACCCTTGAGGTTACCCCTACGCCAGTAAAGCGAGAGCAAGGTGAGCGGACCAAACGCCGCTCCAAATCCTGCCCATGCATATTGCACGATGCGGAAAATCGAGGAATCTGGATCTCCGGCGATGATGAGTCCGAAAATCAGCACGCAGAAAAGCGTGATGCGCGAAACCCACATAACCTGCTTATCGGTGGCATCTTTCTTAAGGACTCCCCTGAAGATGTTGTCTGCAACGGAGCTGCCAACGATGAGCATGTAGGACGAGCAGGAGCTCATCGAAGCGGCGAAGATTCCAGAAACCACGATACCCGTGAGGAATGCCGGTAGCAGCATCTTGGAGAGCACGATCAGGATGGTTTCCGACGCGCTGGAAGTGAGCAGCTCGGTTGGGATCATGGCGCGGCCGAAGAGTCCAACGAGAATTGCCAGCGAAAGCGAGATCACGCACCAGATGATGGCGATGATCCTGGACTTCTGGATGTTGTCGGGATTCTCGATTCCCATGAAGCGCACCAGAACCTGCGGAACTCCGAAGTAGCCAAGGCCCCAGGACAGAAGCGAGACGATGGTGAGAGCACCGAAGTCGGAAGGCTGGTCGAAGATCGGCTGGCCGTTCTGCACGATTTGCGTCATGCCATCGCTGCCAAGCAAGGGCGTTGCCTGCAATGTTCCAGATAGGAACCCGGGGATATTGCTGAGAAATGCGATTGCGTTGTCTACTCCGCCGATGTTTGCCACGGTACCCACGAAGATGATGACGATTGCGCAGAACATCAGGATTCCCTGAATGAGGTCCGTGGTGCAAACGGAAAGGAAACCACCAGCGAACGTGTATACGAACACGATCACTGCACCTATCACCATCATGAGGCCGTAATCCATGCCGAAGACGGAGGCGAACAGCTTTCCACATGTTGCAAAGCAGCTGCCCACATATACGGAGAGGAATACCAAGATGATGAGCGCGCTGACCGTCATGAGGATGTGCTTGCTATCTCCGTAGCGAGCCGAATAGAACGCAGGAATCGTGATGGCGTTGCCTGCCTTCTCGGAATATTTGCGGAGCCTCTTTGCCACGAACAGCCAGTTGAGATAAGTGCCGATGGCAAGGCCGATTGCCGTCCACATGGGCTCGCTGGCTCCGCAGAAGTACGCCACGCCAGGCAAGCCCATGAGCAGCCATCCGCTCATGTCGGACGCTTCAGCCGAGAGCGCCGTGGTCCAAGGACCCAGCTTTCTACCTCCGAGGAAGTAGTTCTCAGACGATGAGTTCGACCTCCTAGTGAAGTAGAAGCCAATCAGCAACATGGCTATGAAGTAGATTGCCATCACTATGAGGACGACAATATCGTTTTGAATCATTTCCCCTCCACTGGTTCTTGCGCCGTTCCGATACGGTCAAGGCGATGCATCGGATTTGCAGCTGGTTGGAATCTCGCAGCAGCGAGTTGTTGAAACTGGTGCAACCGTCCCCAAAATAACGATTGGCCCAGACTCCAACAGACCTCCAACAGGCTACGGTCTCTAACGGGCGACCATAGCCCATGCGCCACTACTCGCTGCTCTAGATTTCACATAGATGCAATATGAAAGTCATAGGGTTTCATTTTATATGAGCTTGAAACTTATGCAGTAAAGCCCCTGTTTAAAGGGGAGTATTGCAGGGTTTTGTGCTTTTTCGTGCTTGCTAGATAGGGTTCCTGCGGGAAATCTCTAATGAGACCCTTGCTAATGAAAACCTTGCGTGAGGTTCGACCTCGGCCGGCGCTTAGTCGAAGTATGGAACGTAGAGATCCACCTTGCTCTTGGGGTCGTTTGGAAACTCATGTTGATACAGGGCCACGAAGTAATCGTCGGTCATGGAAGCAATGTAATCAACCACGATATCGTCGTGGTTGTTCTGGTCGAGGTACTGCGGGTTTCTGTATTTGATGAACCACGAGTTCACGAGATCGGTGAATATTGGCGAGTCCTCATTGTCTTGGGCAAGATCGTCGAGGAATTTCGAATAAAGCTCCTGCATCATAGGCTCGACGTAGGTCTTCAGCACCTTATCTTGATTGTCATAGCTGTAGATTGTCACGCCATTATGACCCTTAAGTCTGCGGATTTCGTCGGATACCTCCTCGTCCATGCAAATGCAGTCTTTGCCAATGCTGTTCTTGACTATGTTGATCGTTGCATTTTGGATTATCTGCGAGTTGTTGGTTCCGAGGAAGCTGTCCAGGTAGTACTCATCGTTGGTGATGGTTTTTGTTTGGATTGCATCTTGGCGGTCTTTGCCGAGATAGGCCAGGATATCGCTTATGCGCACAACGCAGCCTTCGAGAGTGCTGGGTCTAAGGCAATGGCTGTAGCCGTCTTGCTTGTAGCAATTCTCCATGGTCTCATCTAAATCGTCGAATGATTTGCATGGAGACGTGGAATAGGTTGCGAAGTTGTTCTCTCCGCAATGGCTGAGAATTCCGTTGTAGGCTTGCAGCGATAGGTTGCATGGGGCCACGCTGCGCAAGGCACGCACGCTGTGCACGTTGTGGTTGAAATAGCGCCCAGTGCGCTCGTGATAGATATCGCTTAGGAATTTCTCCCCTGCATGACCGAATGGGGTATGCCCAGCATCGTGACCAAGGCCTATTGCCTCGATCAACGGTACGTTTAAGCCCAGAGCTGCTCCGATTTTCTTTGCGGTTTGTGCGACCAGCTGAATGTGGAATCCGCGCCTGGAAATATCGTCGTTTTTGTAGAACGAGAAAACTTGGGTTTTATCGAACGTGCGTGTGAAGAACGGGTTGTTGAGAATTCTGTCGACATCGGCCAGGAACGGCGACCTGATATAAGCCTGTCCGCTTTGGGCCGCTCCATCCGAAAACCCACCGTCGCCGAACTCATAGATTGCATCTGCGTCTTTGCAGGCATAAGGACTCATGAGCGCCTGCCTGGCCTCGAAGGCTTCGCGAAGGTAATCTACTTGATCGCTGTCCAGCGTGAAGTACTCGTTTGACTTTGTTGGATTGGATGTGTTGATCTTGTCTGCCATGGATAATCCTCTTCGTTCTCGCATTGTCTAGGTGAAGTGTATTTCAAGGGGCGGACATTAATCAAAGCCAGTATTCGTATGGCGGGTATTGTCGAGAAGATAGCGGGGACAATGCAAGCGGGAATTTTATAATTGTGATTGTATGTCTTTGCATATGTGCACACGCATGGATGCTCCACTTTGAGAAGCCTGCGTGGAAATGGCAAATCAATTCCCAAACATCATCAGGGCAAGACTATGGCAAGAACGACGCAAAATATACCCGTGTTTGAGGGAAATATACCTGGGTACGAGGGGCGTTTCCTGTTCGTCGATCTTACAACTGGCGATGTGAGTATCCGTGAATTCGATTATGAATATGCACGGAAATGGATAGGTGGCTATGGCTTCGGCGCCAATATCTTGTACGAGATGATGGAGCCCGGGGTAGATCCCCTTGGAGAGGGCAGCGTCATTGGATTCGTAGCCGGAGCCATGAATGGCAGCCCCGGATTCATGGGTGCCCGATATGCGGTGGTTTGCAAGTCGCCGGT
>CADBOM010000031.1 GCA_902796325.1 uncultured Coriobacteriaceae bacterium | reverse complement strand
GTGCTCTATATTCCGCAATCCTCATCCTCCGATGGGCTTTCGCCAGACAATTCCGGCGCTGTCTCGAATTTCGAGAACATGCTCACGCAGCTCGACGTGTATAACGCAAATGGCGGCGTTACCCTGCAGGCAAATCAGATGACCTGGTATGTTACCAGCGACAGCACTTATACCGTTGGCAACGTCGTGTACATGTTCGATCAGGAGTTCAAAGAGGGAAGATACTACACTGCGGTAATTGGTACAGATGGCAGCGATGTAACTCAAACCTCGAATCCCAATCATGTTTCGATAGGGCATTGCTCGTATGGAAATGTCGAGGCCAGCTCTGCGATTTCCATCAGCGGCAAAGCCACCGGTCTTGCAGCGGTAGGGGAGTTCTTCTCACAGATTGACTACAGCCCGCTTTTCGTAACGCTGAAGACAACCGGTGTTGCGATCGTCATCATCTTCATTCTGGGATTGCTGGCTGCATATTGGACGCTCAACCTATCGCCCCGCATGAGAGACATCATGGATGCCATCTTCACCATCCCGATGGTCCTGCCCCCCACCGTATGCGGTTTCTTGCTGCTGTTGCTGCTGGGTCGCAACACCCCGGTTGGAGATTGGTTCATAAGCATAGGGTGCCCGCTCATCTTCAGCTGGCCGGCAACGGTTATCGCAGCTGTTGTGGTTGCGTTTCCGCTCATGTACCGCAGCGCTAGGGGAGCATTCGAGGGACTGGACCCCAACATGCTGGACGCCGCCCGCACTCTGGGTTGGTCCAACTTCCGCATTTTTCGCAAGCTCATGCTTCCGCTGGCGTGGTCGTCCATCGCCGCGGGCACTGCGCTCTCGTTTGCCAGGGCTCTGGGAGAATTCGGCGCAACTTTGTTCCTTGCGGGAAATTACGCTGGAATCACTCAAACCATTCCAATTGCAATCTACTTCCAGTGGATGAACGGCCGCACGGACGTCGCGCTGTTCTGGACCGTGATAATCATGATCGTGAGTTTCGCCGTCATTTTGCTGATAAACGTATGGTCGGGAAGAACAACCAAGTACAGGCAGAGGGAGTCCGATGAGTCTTAGCGTAGATATCGAGAAGCACTTCAAGGGCTTCGATCTTGAGGTTGCCTTCGAGGCCGGTGACGAGACTCTGGGGCTTCTAGGCGAGAGCGGATGCGGCAAGACGCTAACGATGAGGAGCATCGCGGGAATAGAGACTCCCGATTGCGGAAAGATCATCGTTAACGACAGGGTGTTGTTCGATAGAGCCAAGGGCAAGAAGGCCAGCGTTAACCTCACGCCGCAAGAGCGGAAGACCGCGCTTCTGTTCCAGAACTACATGCTGTTCCCCAATATGACGGTGGAGCAAAACGTTGGCGCCGGAATTGGCAAGGATGTTCCAGCAGAGGAAAAAGAGCGCATCATCAATGGCGAGCTGAAGAGGTTCGGCATAGCAAAGTTCAGGGATAGATACCCAATTCAGCTTTCCGGAGGCCAGCAGCAGAGGGTGGCGCTTGCCAGGATGCTGGCGGCAAAGCCCGGAATCCTAATGCTGGACGAGCCTTTCTCGGCACTCGATGCTCACCTCAAGGGTATTCTCGAACAAAATCTCACCACGCTCTTCGAGGAATACAAGGGAACTGTGCTGTATGTTAGCCACGACATCGACGAGGCCCTGCGCTTCTGCAACAGGATTGCCGTGGTTGACAATGGGCACATTATGGAGATTGGCAGTGGCGATGCCCTGGTTAACAATCCTCAGTCGGAAGCCGGAATCAAGCTGTCCGGATGCAAGAACCTTACGGCTGCAACCTATGTTGACGACCACCACGTGTTCTTGCCCAGATGGGGCATCGATGTTAGATGCGAGCGCGTTGTGCCTAAGAACGTGAAAAAGTTTGGAGTGAGGGCGTTTTATCTCCAGCGCATGGAAGGTCCGGGCGACAACACGTTTAGAATGAGCTGCGACAGGGTTTCGGATTCGCGTTTCGATAGGTCTGTCCTGCTTGGTTTTAAAGACAGGGATTCTCGTGGCGGTGTGGCTGTCGAGGCTTCCGACAACGAGATGACATACCTTCACCAGCACATGTTCTGGCGAGTTGACAAACTGTCGGTTGCGGCCGATAAACTGCCGAAAAAAGATGATGAGGTGTGGATTAGGATTCCTGCAGATAATATATATCTAGTCACAAGATAGCAGGTGCTAATTCGCCGTTGGCATAGAGGTTTCCCAAGCTCTCGCATTCGCGAGCGTAGGAAAACCGCGGGATTGCCAGGCGATTTTTCCATCTGCAGATTCGATATTGCCCCTATGCCTTGCATGGGGGTATTATGTCGCAATGTCGTTATTTGTACTGATTTAAGGGATGCAACTTGAGCAAAGCTGATGCAATTGAACTTGAGGGCACGGTCGTAGAGCCACTGCCTAACGCGATGTTCCGTGTTGAGCTTGAGAACGGACACATCGTTTTGGCCCATATCTCCGGCAAGATGAGGATGCACTACATCAGAATTCTCCCTGGAGACAAGGTAACCGTGGAGCTTTCTCCATACGATCTTTCAAGGGGACGCATTACTTACCGCTATAAGTAATCGCGCACTCGCAATCCCGTTTCACAATAACTTGACGAACGAAAACAAGCGCCTGCGGCTGCGGCGTGTATATAAAGTATTGAAAATCCGAAAGGACTTAGGAAATGAAAGTACGCCCTTCTGTTAAGAAGATGTGTGACAAATGCAAGATCGTCCGACGCCACGGACGGGTTTATGTCATTTGCGAGAACCCGCGCCATAAGCAGCGTCAGGGCTAAGAGAGGAGTTAGCATTGGCCCGTATAGTCGGAGTTGACTTGCCACGTGATAAGCGAGTCGAAGTTGGTTTGACTTACATTTATGGAATCGGACTGACCACATCTAAGAAGATCCTCGCAGCAACCGGTGTGGACCCAGATACCAGGGTTCGCGATCTTACCGAGGATGACATCGTAAAGCTTAGGGATTACATCGACGCTAACCTCACCGTTGAGGGAGATCTGCGTCGTGAGACCAACCAGAACATCAAGAGACTCATGGAGATTGGCTGCTATCGCGGTCTTCGTCACCGCAGGGGCCTTCCTGTTCGCGGACAGCGCACCCATACCAACGCACGTACGCGCAAGGGACCTCGTAAGCAAATCGGCGGAAAGAAGTAAGAGATGGCAACTAACAAGAAGAACGCCCGCACCCGCATCAGGCGCGCAGAGCGTAAGAACATCGCCGTTGGACAGGCTCATATCAAGTCCACTTTCAACAACACCATCGTGTCCATCACCGATACCCAGGGCAATGTGATTTCCTGGCAGTCCGCTGGCACCGTAGGCTTCAAGGGTTCGCGTAAGTCCACCCCATTTGCAGCTCAGATGGCTGCAGAGGCCGCTGCCAAGACCGCCCAGGAGCACGGTCTTCGCAAGATTACCGTGTTCGTGAAGGGCCCAGGACCTGGCCGTGAGACCGCAATCAGGTCGCTCCAGGCTGCTGGACTCGAAGTCGCGTCCATTCAGGACTGCACGCCCATCCCGCACAACGGTTGCCGCCCGCGTAAGCGCCGCCGTGTGTAATTTTTAGAAAGGTGATTTAAGCTATGGCACGATATACCGGGGCGGATTGCAGGCTATGCCGCCGTGAAGGAAGTAAGCTGTTTTTAAAGGGAGATCGTTGCTACTCGGCTAAATGCGCTTTCGAGCGCCGTCCATATGCTCCCGGCGATGCCGGAAAGAAGCGCGCAAAGGAATCCGAGTACCGTCTCCAGCTTCGTGAGAAGCAGAAGGCCAAGAGGATCTACGGAATTCTCGAGAAGCAGTTCCGTGGATACTACGATATCGCCAACCGTCAGGAAGGCGTTACCGGTGAGAACCTGCTCAGGCTGCTCGAGAGCCGTCTGGACAACGTTGTCTATCGTCTTGGTTTCTCCAAGTCCCGTGACGAGGCCCGTCAGCAGGTTCGCCACGGACACATCCTGGTGAATGGCCGCAGGGTCACAATCCCGTCTTTCAGGGTTCGCCAGGGTGACACCATCGAGGTTGCACCCAAGGCCAAGGATCTTCTGGTGATCAAGTCCTCGTTGGTAAGCAACGAGCGCACCGAGGTTCCCGGCTGGCTCGAGGTTGACATCGAGAAGCTCGTTGGTTCGGTTCTTTCTCTTCCGAATCGCGACCAGATCGACGCCGACATTCACGAGCAGCTCATCGTCGAGCTCTACTCGAAATAGTAGGAAGCTAGAGGAGGCACTGCTTAATGTCAGAATTCATTCGACCCCAGGTCACAGTGGAGTCTGTAAACGAGAACATGGCTCGCTTCATCGTCGAGCCACTGGAGCGCGGATACGGAACAACGCTTGGAAACACCATGCGTCGCGTTCTGCTCTCGTCCCTTACTGGTGCTGCTGTAACGGCAATCCAGATCGAGGGCGTGCAGCATGAGTTCACCGCAGCTCCTGGAATCGTTGAGGACATCACCGATGTGGTCCTAAACATCAAGGGCTTGGTGTTCAAGCCCATGGAGACTGCCGATGAGGCTCTGGCAACGATTTCGGTTCAGGGACCTTGCGTGGTAACCGGAGCGGATATCCAGGTTCCGGCAGAGTTCACTCTCGTGAACCCCGATCACGTAATAGCAACTGTTGCTGATGGTGGCTCTCTCGAGATGACGATGAGAATCGGAGTTGGACGCGGCTATGTTTCTGCAGACCAGAACAAGCGCGCAGTGGATCCAATCGGGATCATCCACACGGATTCCCTGTTCTCGCCCATCCGTCGTTGTGCGATGAGCATCGAGAACACCCGTCGTGGACAGAGAACGGACTACGATCGCCTCATTCTCGAGGTTGAGACCAACGGGGCTACCACCCCGGTCAAGGCCGTCTGCAATGCTGCTGTGATCGTAACCCAGCACATGGACGCCTTCCTCGCACTCGAAGATGGTGGCGAGCAGGTTTCGCAGGAGTCCATCTTCGCCCCCGAGGGTCCTTCGAAGAACTTCGAGCTCGAGAAGCAGGTCGAGGATCTGGATCTTTCTGTTCGTTCTTACAACTGCCTCAAGCGTGCAGGAATACATTCCGTGCGCCAGCTCGTGGAGTACTCTGAGAACGATCTGCTGAACATTCGTAATTTTGGAGCTAAGTCGATCGAAGAAGTGAAGGATAAGCTTCAGACGATGGGCCTCAGCCTTAAACAATAGTAGGGGAGCTAGACAATGAGACACCGTGTAAAGGGTCGTAAGCTGGGCACAAGCTCGAGCCACACCAAGGCAATGAAGAAGAGCTTGGTAGCTGCTCTGCTTGCTAACGACCGTATTAAGACCACCCTTCCCCGCGCAAAGGAAATTCGCGGCGATGTCGATAGGGTGATCACCTGGGCAAAGCGTGGAGATATCCACTCCCGTCGCCTTGCCATCGCAGCTGTTGGCGATAAGGAAATTGTCCGCGAGGTCTTCGAGAAGGTTGAGCAGGGCATGTTTGCCGATCGCAATGGCGGCTACACCAGGATTATCAAGCTTGGTAACCGCAAGGGCGACAACGCAACCATGGTCATCATGGAGATGGTTACCGAGTCCGTGGCCAACCCAACCCAGGCTGGCGTGGAGAAGTCCGACAAGAAGAAGGACGAGGACAAGCCGCTGCGCGGACGCGCTGCAAAGAAGAAGGCTCAGGAAGAGCTGGAGGCCAAGTTCAAGTTCGATGATGAGGACGAGAACGAGGAAGAGTCCGAGGT
>CADBOM010000030.1 GCA_902796325.1 uncultured Coriobacteriaceae bacterium | reverse complement strand
CGAACCTCCTGGTTTGCTTTGGCTTGCGAACATCCAATGGTAGAGCCATTGATTCTACATATACATACTGAAGTTTAAAGCTTTACGTGGCCAATGCCATTGGGTATTGAGAGAATTTAAAAATGCCATTGAGACGATGAAGTGCGGTCGTGCTGAAAGCAGCCGTGCTGAAAATCACGTCAGTCCGTCAGTCCATCAGGTCCGAATTCTCCATGAGCTTCTCAGCGCAATGGATGCCATCCACTGCGGATGACATAATGCCTCCTGCATACCCCGCGCCTTCTCCACATGGATACACTCCCTCTATGTTCGATTGCCATGTGCCCTTATCTCTCAGCACGCGCACGGGGGCGGACGATCTGCTCTCGATTCCGGTGAGAACTGCGCTTGGGTCGTCGAATCCGTGGATCTTGCGCCCGAAGATGGGGATGGCCTCCCTTAGCGACTCTATGACGAAGGGCGGGAGGGTATCTGCGAGATTCGTGTACGTTACCCCAATCGGATAACTGGGCTGCACGCTCCTTGCGTTGTTGGAGGCTCGGTTCTTCCTCAAGTCCCCGTACAGCTGTGCTGGCGCCTTGTAGGCGGATCCTCCAAGCTCGAATGCCCTGGCTTCCCATGATCGCTGCATCTCAAGGCCGGCGAGGGGCCCGTGCAGCAGCGCGTCATCAGCGCGTGAGCCGTAAGCGGAGCCCGAGAATTCAGAGCCGCCTTGCTCGCTCGGCATGTATCTCTCGAAGTCATCTGGGGTTACGTTTACCAAAACCGCTGAATTCGCATTCTCGCCATCTCGCGCATACCGGCTCATTCCGTTAACCACAAGGTGGCCTTCCTCACTGGCAGCGGGAACCACCTCGCCGCCCGGGCACATGCAGAACGTGTAAACGGAACGGCCGGACTCGAGGTGGCAGCTTAGCTTGTAGTCTGCCGGTCCCAATGCCGGGTGATCGCAAATCTTTCCATATTGCGCCATGTTGATCGCTCTTTGGAGATGCTCGATCCTAACTCCCATCGAGAATGGCTTGCGCTCCATCTCAAAACCATGCGAGAGCAGCATCTCGTAGGTGTCTTTGGCACTATGCCCGGTTGCCAAGATCATCGAATTGCAGGGGATTTCGGCCCTGGTACCATCGGGTTTCTCTGCAACTATGGCAATGAGCTTGCTGTTTTGGATTTCGATGTTGTCTAGCCTGGTATCGAATTCGAAGGTTCCGCCACATTTCTCTATGTCTTCTCTGATTCTCTTGATTATTCCGGGCAGAAGGTCGGTCCCAATGTGCGGTCTGGCCTGCCATAGGATCTCTTCTGGGGCTCCATGGTCTACGAATGCATGAAGCACCCCGCGAATGTACGGGTCGGAGAGCCCGGTGGTGAGCTTTCCGTCAGAGAAAGTGCCGGCTCCTCCTTCTCCGAATTGCACGTTAGAGCGCTTGTCCAGAACCCCGGTTCTCCTGAAGGTGTTGATTGCGTTCAGGCGCTCGTCCACCTTGGAACCCCGCTCCAAGACGATTGGCCTAGCGCCGGATCTTGCCAGCATGAGGGCTGCAAACAATCCGGCTGGCCCGCTGCCCACAACTACTGGACGTGCTTCTGCACGCAAGCTTGCGACTGCTGCGTGCATGGCACCGTCGTTGGAGTTCGCCTTGCCGCCCTCGCCTTCGTCTCCGGTGTTTGCCACATGGGTTGGAATAGGACTTTCCGGCTCTCCATCGCATGGCTTGGCATTCTTGCAGTGGTCTATGGCATGCTTTTCGTGTTTTGCGCTGTCAAGCTCCACGATTGCGGTTATCACGAAATGAACGTCTGATTTTTTTCTTGCATCCACGGCTCGCCTGAGCATGAGGATGCTCTTTATCGATTTGCGGTCAATCTTAAGCTCACGTGCAACCGCATCCTCGAGCGCTCGACCATCGTTGTCGATGCCAAAATCTAACGGCATCTTAATGTTGCTCAGCTGTATCACTGCAATGCCTCCTCGGCTGCATGCTCGCCTGATGTTATTCCGGACGCCCATGCCCAGTGCAGGTTGAATCCTCCGCATGTTCCATCGATATCCAGAGCCTCTCCACATGCATGTATGCGGTGAAAGCCGTCTACCTCCATGGTGCTTGGATTCACGCATTCGCAGGAAATTCCGCCTCTGGTGACCTGCGATTCCCCTGCCTCGGGCAGCCCGGTTATCTCAAGCTCAAGGTTTTTCAGTGCATGGGCAATCTTGGCTGCGTCCGCGGCTGCGGGATCTGAGTTTTCGGTGTAACCACAATAGGACAGGATGGCTTCTGCGACTTCTCTTACCAACAGCCCGTCGAATGCACGGACAAGCTTTCCGTTGGGTTCGCCTTTTCTCTTGCGCTTGGATTTGGGTTTTCCACCAGGGTTGTCTGCGCCCTTGCCGGAACCACCCTTGCCAGAACCACCACTACCGGCGCCCTTGACGGATAAACGCGAGCCGCCGGCAGCCATCTCCCGCACACCGCCGCCGATGTGCGTGGTTTCTCCAGATGCCCTGTGGAGCCTAGATTCGATGTCGTCTGCCAGGCTTTCCTCGCTAAACGTTGGCAGCAGGTCGATTGACATCTTGGAACCGATTTTCGCGAATCTCGACGCCTCGAATACGACTATCCCGCTGACACCGTATTTTCTAAACAGAATTTCGCCGCTGAACTCCATCGGAAGGCTTAGGCAATCCGAATCGTTGGAATATTCCGGGTTTGTAGTGCCGCCTCCGTGGCCTGGATTCGACAGGCTGATCTTGCATCTCATGCGCACGCCAGATATCTTGGCCACCGTTTGGGTGTTGGTGCGGAGGGGGCCCAACACATGCTTTCTCGGAATCGTTGCAATCCCCATGCTTTCGGGAATGCCCTCGGCATCTCCAGTGCAGAGCACCATGGTCTTCGACTTGATAAGCCGGCCGTCTTCAGATCTTGCAACTATGAGCTCGCCGGAGTTGCCGCTATTGCCGTTGCTTTGGACACTGACAACCGACACCTCGACTATTTGGGTTTCCAACCATATGGTTACCCCCAGCCTCTCGCATTCGTTGAGCAGCACATCCAACACGGAGTTGGCCTTGTTTGTGATCGGATAGATTTTGCCCGTGGAATCCTCGTAAGTTGCCAGCCCGATTTGCGCAAATGCCCGGCGGATGTCACTGCATCCCCATTGCGTGAGCACCGGCTTCACGAACTCGGGGTTGTTGTAGAAGCGAAGGGGAGAGCGAGCTGGTGCCAGCCCATCGTCTCCGTCACTTGCCACGTCATCCATGGCGCGGCCCAGGCCTCTGCCGCTGCATTTCTCGTCGCGCGAATCTTGGCTTCCAAGATCTATGCAAGAATTGCTGAGGTTGCATCTACCGTTGCCGGTTTGGAGTATCTTCCTGCCCGGCTTGATGTCTCCGTCTACAACGAGGACGCTTGCGCCGCGTTTACCGGCAGCTATTGCCGCTGCAAGGCCGGATGCCCCGGATCCGATGACAAGGACATCCCAAATGCTGTTTTGGGCCAAGACATCTCCCTCTGTCTTCGATTTCTTGTTCAAGGCCAATTATAAATGTGCAAGGAT